>NZ_JBYTCN010000002.1:299256-414383 GCF_058790335.1 Rhodanobacter sp. FW101-FHT13A11
GGGGGCGGGCCCCCTTCCCGCTGGGGGGGGGGGGTTCCCGATCCCCTCAAGTCCCGAGGTATCCGCCATGAACGATGCACTCCAACCCGTCCTGCTGGCCGGCGCCTGGCAGCCCAGCCGCGAGCCGACGGGCAGCTTCCGTGCCGCCGACCCCGCCACCGGCGCGGCGATCGGCCCGGCCTTCCCGGTCAGCGGCGGCAGCGATGTCGAGGCCGCCGTCGCCGCGGCCAGCGCTGTCGCCGCCGAGCTGGCTGCGGCGCCGGCCGAACGGATCGCCGCATTCCTGGAGGCCTACGCCGACGCGCTCGACGCCGATGCCGACACCCTGGTTGCGCTGGCGCACGCCGAGACCGCGCTGCCGGCGCCGACCCGGCTGCGCGGCAACGAGCTGCCGCGCGCCAGTGGCCAGCTGCGCCAGGCGGCGAAGGCGGTGCGCGGCTACGCGTGGACGCATCCGGTGATCGACACTGCTGCCGGCCTGCGCTCGCATCTGGCGCCGCTGTCCAAACCGGTGCTGGTGTTCGGCCCCAACAACTTCCCGTTCGCCTTCAACGCGGTCGCCGGCAGCGACTTCGCCTCGGCGATCGCCGCGCGCAACCCGGTGATCGCCAAGGCGCACCCGCTGCATCCGGCGACCAGCCAGCGCTTGGCGCAGCTGGCGCACCAGGCGTTGCGCGACAGCGGCCTGCCGGCCGCGGCGGTGCAGTTGCTGTACCACTTCGACCACGGCATCGGGCTGCGGCTGGCCGGCGACGCGCGGCTAGGCGCGATCGGCTTCACCGGCAGCCGCGCCGGCGGGCTGGCGCTGAAGGCGGCCGCCGACGCGGCGGGCGTGCCGTGCTATGCCGAACTGTCCAGCGTCAACCCGGTGTTCCTGCTGCCCGGCGCGCTGGCCGAGCGCGGCGCGGCGCTGGCGCAGGAGTTCTTCGCCTCGTGCACGCTGGGCAGCGGCCAGTTCTGCACCAACCCCGGCGTGCTGGTGGTGCCGCACGGCGCCGACGGCGACGCCTTCGCCGCCGCGGCCGCCGCGCACTTCGCCGCGGCCGCGCCGATGGTGCTGTTCTCGGCGGGCGGCGTGGAGCACGTCGCGCGCGGCGTGGACACGCTGCGCCTGGCTGGCGCCCAGGTGCTGGCGACGGCGCCGACCGACGGGCAGGGCGGCTTCCGCTATCCGCCCACGCTGCTGGCGGTGGACGCGGCGGACTTCCTGGCGCGTCCGCGCGAGCTGCAGACCGAGGCGTTCGGCCCGGTCGGCCTGCTGGTGCGCACGGCCGATGCCGGCGCGATGCTCGCGGTGGCGCGCGCGCTCGAAGGCAACCTCACCGGCACGCTGTACCGCGCCGCCGACGGTTCCGACGACGCGGCGTGGCGGGCGATCGCGCCGGTGCTGCGCGCCCGCGTCGGTCGCCTGATCAACAGCAAGATGCCGACCGGCGTGGCGGTCAGCCCCGCGCAGAACCACGGCGGGCCGTTCCCGAGCACCAGCCAGCCCGGCTTCACCGCGGTCGGCATGCCGGCGGCGATCCGCCGCTTCGCCGCGCTGCACAGCTACGACGGCGTGCCCGACGCGCTGCTGCCGGTGGAACTGCGCGACGCCAACCCGGGCGGCGTGCCGCGCCTGCTCGACGGGCAGTGGACCGTCGCCGACGTGGCCGCACGGGCATGAGCGCGCAGATCGGCCAGCTCGGCCTCGCCGAGGCGCAGGCGCAGCTGCAGCCGTGGGCGCGGCGCGCGCCGGCCATTGCCGGGGCGGAGTACCAGCAGCGGATCGAGCAAGCCCGCGCGCTGATGCGCACGCTGGGCGTGGATGCGCTGCTGGTCAACGCCGGTACCTCGCTGCGCTACTTCGCCGGCGTGCCGTGGGGCGCCAGCGAACGGCTGGTGGCGCTGCTGCTCACCGCCGCGGGCGATCCGCTGCTGGTGTGCCCGGCGTTCGAGGAAGGCTCGCTCGACGCGGTGCTGAAGATCCCGGCGCGCAAGCGCCTGTGGCAAGAACACGAGGACCCATACGCGCTGGTCGCGCAGGCGATGGCCGAGCGCGGCGCGCGCACGCTGGCGCTGGACCCCGCCGCGGCGTTCGCGCTGCATACCGGGCTGTGCGCGCACCTGGACCCGCGCGCCATCGTCGACGCCGCGCCGGTGATCGACGGCTGCCGCCGGTGCAAGTCGCCGGCCGAGCTGGCGCTGATGCAGCAGGCCTGCGACATGACCCTGCAGGTGCAGCGCCTGGCCGCCGGCATCGCCCGCGAGGGCCTGGGCACCGACGAGCTGGTGCGCTTCATCGACCAGGCGCACCGCGCGCTGGGCGCCGACCACGGCTCCACCTTCTGTATCGTGCAGTACGGCCATGCCACCGCGTTCCCGCACGGCATCCCCGGCGTGCAGCAACTGCGCGAAGGCGAGCTGGTGCTGATCGACACCGGCTGCACGGTGCAGGGCTACCACTCCGACATTACCCGTACCTGGATCTTCGGCACGCCGGACGACGAGCAGCGCCGCATCTGGGATTTGGAAAAGGCCGCGCAGGCCGCCGCGTTCGCCGCGGTGCGTCCGGGCGTGGCCTGCGAAGAGGTGGACGCCGCCGCGCGCAAGGTGCTGGAGGCGGCCGGGCTGGGCCCGGACTACCGCCTGCCGGGACTGCCGCATCGCACCGGCCACGGCTGCGGCCTGGCGATCCACGAGGCGCCGTACCTGGTGCGCGGCAACCGCACCGCGCTGCAGCCGGGCATGTGCGCCAGCAACGAGCCGATGATCGTATTGCCGGGCAAGTGCGGCGTGCGGCTCGAAGACCACTTCCACGTCACCGCGGACGGCGCGCAGTGGTTCACGCCGCCGTCGCCGGCGATCGACCGGCCGTTCGCGTGACGGCCGGGGCGTGGCGCTTTCCGCGTGGTTCCGTTCGCCACGATCCTGCCGGAGGGATCGCATGATGCCGTTCCGTCCGCTCGCACTTGCCGTCGGCCTGCTCGCTGCCGTGCTCCTCGCCGCTTGCCAGCAGGTCGCACCTCCCGTGACGGGGGCATCGGCGACCGCTGCGCCCGCGCAAGACGATGCCGCCGCGCGCTTCAAGGCGTTGTATGAGCGCGAATGGCACTGGCGCCAGGCCCAGTTCGCCGGTGCCGACACCGAGGACAGCCAGGGCACGCCGGCCGACCACCTGCCGAAGGTCGATCCGGCCAGCCAGCAGCAGCGCACCGCCTACTGGCAGCAGGTGATGGCGGAGCTGGACGCGATCGCGCCGGCGCAGCTGCCGCCGGCGGAGCAGGTCAACTACCTGGTCTACCGCCAGCAGATCGCGGTGCTGCTGGAGCGGCAGCGCTTCCGCGCCTGGGAGATGCCGTTCAACAGCGACAGCGCGTTCTGGAGCAACCTCGGCTTCACCGCGCGCGGCAGCTTCCACAGCGACGACGACTACCGGCGCTACCTCGGCCAGCTGGCCGACATCCCGCGCTATTTCGACGAGCAGATCGCCAACATGCGCGTCGGCCTGGCGCGCGGCTTCAGCCAGCCGCGGGTGACGCTGCAGGGGCGCGACCGGTCGATCGCCGAGGTCGCCGACGCCGCGGGCGAGGCGAACCTGTTCTACACGCCGTTCCGGCACCTGCCGGCGACCATCCCCGCGGCGCGGCAGGCCGAGCTGCGCAAGCAGGCGCTGGCGGCCATCTCGTCCAGCGTGGCGCCGGCCTACGCGAAGCTGCTGGCGTTCATGCGCGGGGAATACCTGGCCCGCACGCGCACCACGCTGGCCGCCGAGGCGCTGCCGGACGGCGCGGCCTACTACCACGCGCAGATCCGCGAATACACCACGCTCGACCAGGACCCGCAGCGGATCCATGAGCTCGGCCTCGCGGAAGTGGCGCGCCTGCGCCGGGCGATGGACCAGGCCATCGCCGACAGCGGCTTCAAGGCGCCACCGGGTGAGTCGACCTTCCCGGCGTTCCTGCATTTCCTGCGCACCGATCCGCGCTTCTACCCGAAGAGCGCGCAGGAGCTGCTGAAGGACGCCGCCTGGATCGCCAAGCGCGTGGACGGGAAGATAGGCGACTACATCGGGCGGCTGCCGCGCCGCCGCTTCGCGATCGAGCCGGTGCCGGCCGACCTGGCGCCGTTCTACACCGGCGGCCGCGGCGGCCCTGGCCTCTACCTGGTCAACACCTGGAACCTGCCGTCGCGCCCGCTGTATGTGCTGCCGGCGCTGACCCTGCACGAGTCGGCGCCCGGCCACGCGCTGCAGATGCCGCTCGCCGCCGAGGACGCCACGCTGCCCGACTTCCGCCGCTACACCTACATCTCCGCCTACGGCGAGGGCTGGGCGTTGTATGCGGAATACCTGGGGCAGGAGATGGGCATGTACGACACGCCCTACGAGCGCTTCGGCTACCTCACCTACCAGGTCTGGCGCGCCAGCCGGCTGGTCATCGACACCGGCATCCACCACGCCGGCTGGACGCGCGAGCAGGCCATTGCCTACCTGCGCGACAACACCGCGCTGAGCGAGCACGAGATCACCACCGAGGTGGACCGCTACATCAGCTGGCCTGGCCAGGCGCTGTCGTACTACCTCGGCGAGCTGAAAATCATCGAGCTGCGCCGTAAGGCCGAGGCGGCGTTGGGAGGGAAGTTCGACCTGCGCGCCTTCCACGACGCGGTGCTGCAGACCGGCTCGGTGCCGCTGCCGCTGCTGGAGGCGCAGATCGACCGCTTCATCGCGGGCGGCGGCAAGTCGCCGTGGGCGGGCGCGGCCGAATGATCCGGCCGCGCGCCCGCCATCCGTACATCGCGCGCCGCGGGGGCGGCGCGTTCGTTTCCACCGGGGGAAATGCATGGCCGCACAAGGCAAGTTCCACAAGAGTCTGAGTCTGGTCGACCTGACCTTCATCGGGCTCGGCTCGATCTTCGGCTCGGGCTGGCTGTTCGCCGCCAGCCACGTGGCGGGGATCGCCGGGCCGGCCGGCATTCTGTCCTGGATGATCGGCGGCGTCGCGGTGCTGCTGCTGGGGCTGGTGTATTGCGAGCTGGGCGCGGCGCTGCCGCGCGCCGGCGGGGTGGTGCGCTATCCGGAGTATTCGCACGGCGCGCTGCTGGGTTCGCTGATGGGTTTCATCACCCTGATCGCGTTCTCCAGCCTGATCGCGATCGAGGTCGAGGCCTGCCGCCAGTACGCCGCGGCGTGGTTCCCGTCGCTGAGCCTGCCGGGCAGCACGCATCCGAGCCTGGCCGGCTGGCTGCTGCAGTTCGCGCTGCTGGTGCTGTTCTTCCTGCTCAACTACTTCAGCGTGAAGTCCTTCGCGGTGGCGAACAACATCGTCAGCGTGTTCAAGTTCGTGGTGCCGGTGCTGGTGATCGTGCTGCTGCTGGTGCACTTCAACCCCGGCAACCTGCACCAGCACGGCTTCGCGCCGTTCGGTGCCGCGGGCGTGGAGGCGGCGATCGCGGCCGGCGGCATCATCTTCGCCTACCTCGGGCTGACCCCGATCGTGGCGGTGGCCAGCGAGGTGCGCGAGCCGCAGCGCACGATCCCGATCGCGCTGATCCTGTCGGTGGCGCTGTCCACGGTGATCTACGTGCTGCTGCAGCTGGCCTTCCTCGGCGGCATCCCGGCCGGGCGGCTGGCGGGTGGCTGGGGCGGCATCGAGCAAGTCTTCGCGCTGCCCTACCGCGACATCGCGCTGGCGCTGGGCATGGGCTGGCTGGCGACGCTGGTGGTCAGCGACGCGGTGGTCTCGCCCAGCGGCACCGGCAACATCTACATGAACGCCACCCCGCGCGTGGCCTACGGCTGGGCGCGCAGCGGCGGTTTCCTGCCGGTGCTGGCCCGGGTCGACGCGAAGTCCGGCATCCCGCGTCCGGCGCTGTGGCTGAGCCTCGCGCTGTCGGTGTTCTGGACGCTGCCGTTCCCGTCGTGGGAAACCCTGATCAACGTGGTCTCCGCCGCGCTGGTGCTGAGCTACGCGGTGGCGCCGGTCACCGTGGCGGCGCTGCGGCGCAGCGCGCCGGCGCTGGCGCGGCCGTTCCGGGTCAGCGCGTTCGGGCTGCTGGGGCCGCTGTCGTTCGTGGTCGCCGCACTGATCGTGTACTGGTCCACCTGGCGGACGCTGTCGTGGCTGCTGGGGCTGCAGGTGCTGATCTTCGCGGCCTACGTGCTGTACCGCCTGCCGTCGAAGGCCGCACGACCGCGCCTGCGGCGCCAGGTGCAGGGCTCGCTGTGGCTGATCGGCTTCTACCTGCTGGTGCTGGGCATGTCCTGGCTGGGCAGCTTCGGCGGCATCGGCGCGATCCCGCAGCCGTGGGATTCGCTGGCGATGGCCCTGCTCGCCCTGCTCGTCTACCTCTGGGGCGCGCGCACCGGCCTGCGCAGCGACGAGCTGGAGCTGGAGGAAGACGATGGCGAGTGAAGCGGCGAGAGGAATTGCAACGGCCGAGCAGTGCACGCGCCCGGCAGGCGCGATGCGCGTTCAACGCGCGGCGCGCCGGCGTTGCCGCGAGTAGAACACCAGGCCGATGCCGACCAGCAGCGCGCAGCCGCCCGCCACCTTGCCCAGGAACAGCACGGGATCGCCGCCGCCGGGCGGGATCAGCGAGGTGACGATGGCCAGGGCGACGAAGCCGAAGCCGGACGGCCCTGCCGGCCAGGCGATGGCCTTGCCGCGCCATGCACGCGCCTGGTGCCTACCCTAGGCGCACTCCACGGCGCGGAGGCAGGCCATGAGCGTGAGCGATCCCGGTCCGGCAGCCGGCTCCCTGCCAGAGCGTTCGCATGCGGCGGCGGCGGGCGTGGCGATCACCCACGCCGGGCGCATGGTCTATCCGGATGCAGGGATCAGCAAGGGGGACGTGGCGGCCTACTACACGGCGGTGGCGCCGTGGCTGCTGCCCGGGTTGGTCGACCGGCCGCTGTCGCTGCTGCGTTGCCCGGACGGCGCCGCCGGCGCCTGTTTCTTCCAGAAGCATCATGCGGCGGCGCTCGGTACGCACGTGCGCTCGATCGCCCTGCGCGAGAAGGACGGCGGGGTCGCCGATTACCTCTACGTGCGCGACCTGCGCGGCGTGCTCGAGCTGGTGCAGATGAACACGCTGGAGTTCCATCCCTGGGGCGCGCGGGTGGATCGGCCCGAGGCGCCCGACCGGATCGTGTTCGACCTCGATCCGGCCGTCGGCGTACCTTGGCCGGCGGTGATCGAGGCCGCGCGCAGGATACGTGTGCGGCTGCAGGACGCCGGCCTGCAGGGTTTCGTGCGCACCAGCGGCGGCAAGGGCCTGCACGTGGTGGTGCCGTTCCGCCGCGGTCCGGACTGGGATGTGGTGAAGCGTTTCTGCGCGGCGTTCGCCGAGGCGATGGTGGCCGGGCATCCGCCGGATTACGTCGCCACCGCGGGCAAGGCGCGGCGCAAGGGCCGCATCTTCATCGACTGGCTGCGCAATACCCGCGGCGCCACCAGCGTGTGCAACTGGTCGCTGCGCGCACGTGCCGGCGCGCCGGTGGCGATGCCGCTGGGCTGGGGCGAGCTGGACGAGGTCGCGGGCGGCGCCGCGTTCGGCCTGCACGCCGCGCTCGCGCGGGCGGCAAGCCTGCGTGCCGATCCGT
Source organism: Rhodanobacter sp. FW101-FHT13A11 (assembly GCF_058790335.1). Classification (NCBI taxonomy): domain Bacteria; kingdom Pseudomonadati; phylum Pseudomonadota; class Gammaproteobacteria; order Lysobacterales; family Rhodanobacteraceae; genus Rhodanobacter; species Rhodanobacter sp. FW101-FHT13A11. The sequence continues at coordinate 306,842 of NZ_JBYTCN010000002.1, forward strand.
GGCAGGGCATCGGCGAACTGCGGCAGCGCCTGCCGGGCCGGTAGCCGCGCACCACGGCTTATTCCACCTTCAGCGTGTCGTTCGAGCGGTCCGCTTCCGGCAGCGCGTGGGCCGGGTCCAGCGTGGCCGACTTCACCTTGCGCGTGCCCGCCACCCGCACCACGTAGTCGCGGTGCTGCTGCCAGGTCTCGACCGGGATGCGCACGTCCTGCGTGCTGCCGTCGTCGTAGCTCACCCGCAGCGTGTTCGGCAGCACCAACTGGCCGAGGTTGGCGACGGTGATCTCCGCGCCGTGCGACCATTGGCCGTCGACCGGCGCGATCTTGCGTACCGCCATGTCGAACGGCCAGTTGTGCTCGTACCAGCCGCGCCAGAACCAGCCCAGGTCCTCGCCGGTGTCGCTTTCCATGAAGCGGAAGAAGTCCGACGGGCTTGGGTGCTTGTACGCCCAGGTGGCGATGTAGCGGCGGAACGCGGGGTCGAAGCGCTCCGGCCCGATGATCCGTTCGCGCAGCAGCACCAGGCCGAACGCGCTCTTGAAGTAGCTGATCGGGTGGCGATACTTCTCCGGCGTCATGTCGGCGCCGTTGAGCAGGGCGGGCGCGGCGGGGTCGGCGAGCACCTTCGCGATCTCGTCGGCCGGATTGCCGCCGCCGGGCGCGTACTCGCTGTCGCGCTTGGGCGCGTATTCGCCGTGGTTGAAGGCGTCGTCCTCGTAGACGTCGATGAAGGTGTTGAAGCCCTCGTCCATCCACGCGTCGCGGCGCTCGTTGCTGCCCACGATCATCGGGAACCAGATGTGGCCGATCTCGTGCGCGATCACCATGTGCAGCTTGCTGCCCTTGGCCAGCTTGTGGTCGAAGGTGATGCCCGGATATTCCATGCCGCCAGCAGTGCCGGCCTCGTTGATCGCCACCGGCCACGGGTACGGATACCACTGCTTCGAGAAATACTCGGTGGCGGCCTTGAGGTATTCGGTAGCGCGGCCCCAGGCTTGCTGGCCGCCGCTTTCGGCGGGATAGACCGACATCGCCAGCGCGGTCTTGCCCTCGGGCAGGTTGATCCGCGCGGCGTCCCACACGAACGCCTTCGAGGCGCCGAACGCCACGTCGCGGGTGTTGTGCATGCGGAAGCGCCAGGTCAGCGTGCCGCTCTGTTTTGGACGGCTGGACGGCTGGGTGACTTCCTCCGGCGTCCGGATCATCACCGTGGCGTCGCTGCGGCGTGCCTGTTCCAGTCGCTGCCGCTCGGTTTTCGTCAGCACCTCGTCGGGGTTCAGCAGCTCGCCGGAGCCGGCCACGATCATGTCCCACGGCACGGTGATCGCGTAGTCGAAATCGCCGTATTCGAGGTAGAACTCGCTGTTGAGGTAGGGCGCGGTGTCCCAGCCGCGCAGGTCGTCGTACACGGCCATGCGCGGGTACCACTGCGCGATCTCGAAGATCTCGCCGTTCCTGCTCGGGTTGACGTCGGTGCGGCCGCCGAATTCGCCGGGCACGGTGTAGCTCCAGGCGACGTGCAGGCGCAGGCTGCCGCCGTTGCCCTTCAGCGCGGCGGGCAGTTGCACCTGCATGCGCGTGTCGGACACCAGCCACTTCACCGGCTGCGTGCGGCCGTGCGCGTCCTCCACTTCGACGGAAGTGATCCGGTAGCCGTCGGTGAACTCGGTGGGGAACTTGCTGGTGAACGCGCCGCGGGCGTCGCGGCGGTAGCGGTTCTGGTCCAGTTGCAACCACAACACGTCGAGCGCGTCGGGGCTGTGGTTGGTGTAGCTGATCACCTCGTTGCCGCGCAGCTGCCGCGTGGCCGGGTCGAGCGTGGCGGTGATCGTGTAGTCGGCGCGGTTTTGCCAGAACAGCGGGCCGGGCTTGCCGCTGGCGGAGCGGTATGCGGTGGCCGGCTGCGGGTAGTTGTACGGCGCGAAGGTCTGCAGCGGGTCGAAGCGTGAGCTTGCGCTGTCGGCAGCGAACGCGGGCGCGGCCAGCAGCGTGGCGGCCGTGATGGCGAGGGAAATCGCGAGCTTCGTCATGTAGTGCCTTGGGAAGGGTGGTGGATCACGGCCGGCCGCCGGCGCGCAGCAGCGCCAGCACTTCGTAACAGGCGCCCATGGTGTGGTAGTCGGTCTTGCCGGCCGGGCTTTTCTCGTCGCTGTACTGGCGGTTGTCGCGGGTGAGGATGCGGTACCACGCACCGTAACGGTGGTCGACGAAATGCTGCCACGCATACGCCCACAGCTTCGCGTACCAGTCGTCATACGCGGCCAGGCCGGTGCGCGCGTGCAGCAGCGCGGCGGCGGCCAGCGATTCGGCCTGCACCCAGAAGTACTTGTCGTCGTCGCAGACGCTGCCGTCCGGCGCGAAGCCGTAGCAGATGCCGCCGTGTTGGCTGTCCCAGGCGCGCGCCAGCGCGGTATCGAACAGGTGCATCGCGGTGGGCAGCAGCCAGTTTTCCTCGCGGCCGCGTTCCAGCAGCAGCGGTTCCAGGATCAGCAGCAGCTTGGCCCACTCGGTCTGGTGGCCGGGCTGGAAGCCCCACGGCCGGAACAGGTGCTTCGGGTCGTCGCGGTGGTAGTCCCAGTCGATGCGCCAGCCGGCGTCGTAGTGTTCCCACACCAGCCCTCCGGCCTGGGCCGCCTGGCGGCGGGTCATGTGGTCGGCGAGGGCGAGCGCCCGTTCCAGGTAGCGTGGCTCGTCGCTGGCCTGGTAGGCCGCCAGCATCGCCTCGCACATGTGCATGTTCGCGTTCTGCCCGCGGTAGCCGCTGAACTGCCAGTTCGCGTCCGCTTCGTCGCGGTACAGGCCGGCGTCGGCATCCCAGAAGCGCCGTTCCAGCAGGTTCCAGGTTTCGTCCATCCATGCGGCGGCCTCGCCGATGCCGGCCTTCACCGCGCTGGCGTAGGCGAGCAGCACGAAGGCCGCGCCGTAGGCGTGGTTGGTGCGGTCTTCCGGCCGCTCGTCGCGGATCGTCCAGGCGTAGCCGCCGGTGTACGGGTCGCGGTGCACCTCGCGCAGGTAGCGCAGGCCATGGCGCGCCGCCTCGAGGTAGTCCGCACGGTCGAACTCGGTCGCCGCCATCGCGTAGTTGAAGACGAAGCGGGTGCTGCTGACCAGGTGCCGGTGGCTGCGGTCGTAGACCGTGCCGTCGTCCCTGAAATAGTGGAAGAAGCCGCCGGCCGGGTCGATCGCGCGGGGGTGGTAGAACGCCATCGTCTGTGCGATGTGCTCGCGCAGGAAGGTCGCCGAGCGGAAGTCGGGGGTGCTGTTCATGCCTGCTGCCCCATGAAGGCGAGTACCTCGTCGCCGCGCGGCATCGCGGCGAACGAGCCCTGGCGCGTCACGGTGAGCGCGCCGCAGGCGGCGGCGAAGCGCAACATGGCGTGCAGGCGCGGCAGGGCGGCGACCAGCCGGTCGAGCCGGTCGGGGGCGGCTTCCAGTTCGGCCAGGCAGCACAGCAGGCCACCCACGAAGGCGTCGCCGGCGGCGGTGCTGTCGACCACCGCGACCGGATAGCACGGCAGCTCGCCTTCGGCCTCGGGGTGGAACCAGCGCAGCGGCCGCGCGCCGTCGGTCACCACCACCAGCCGGGTGCGCCCCAGCCACAGCCGGTCCAGCGCGGGCTGTTCGCCGTCGACCGCCAGCCAGGCGAATTCCTCGGCCGACAGCTTCACCACGTCGGCGAGGTGCAGCGCCGGCCACAGCAGCGGGCGCGGATCGGCATCGGCCGGCCACAGCGCGGGGCGCAGGTTGACGTCGAAGCTGACCAGCGCGCCGGCGCCGTGCGCGCGTTGCATGCCTTCGCGGGTGGTCGCGGCCAGCGCCGGGTCGGTCATGCTGTTGGAGCAGACGTGGAACACGGCGATGTCGCGGAACGTCTCGGCGCGGAAATCGGCCGGCCGGAAGCGCAGGTCGGCCGTGCCGTCGCGGTAGAAGCTGAAGCTGCGTTCGCCGTGGGCATCCAGCGTGACGAACGCGAGCGCGCTGTTCGCCGCCTCGGTACGCACCACGTCGGCGGTGCCGACGCCGGCCTGCTGCAGGCTGTCGAGCAGGAAGTCGCCGAAGCGGTCGCATGCGAGCATGCCGGCGAAGCGGGCCTGCCCGCCCAGCCGCGCCGCGGCTACCGCCACGTTGGCCGGCGCGCCGCCAGCGAACGGCACGAAGCGGGCGGCGAAGCCGCGTCCGTCGAGGCCGTCGGCGTGCAGGTCGATCAGCGCCTCGCCGAAGCACAGGATAGATCGCATGGCCATGCTCAATCGTTTCCGCCGGCATCCGGCGCCGAGAGGCTGCGGATGCGCGAGCCGCGCAGGCCGTAGAACACGATGTACAGGTAGCACAGCAGCGGCAGGAAGAACGCATGCTGCAGGCCGATCCGGTCGGCGAACACGCCCTGCACGAACGGCACGATCGCGCCGCCCACGATGGCCATGATCAGCAGGCTGGACGCCTTGCTGGTCATCGGGCCCAGCCGCTCGATGCCGAGCGCGAAGATGGTGGGGAACATGATCGAGTTGAACAGGCCGATCGCGATGATGCTGTACATCGCCACCGCGCCGCTGCCGAGCATGGTGGTCAGCACCAGCAGCGCGTTGATCGCGGCGAACAGGGCGAGCAGCTTGCGCGGCGAGAACTTCGCCATCAGCGCCGAACCGACGAAGCGGCCGACCATCGCGCCGCCCCAGTACCACGACACGTAATGCGCGGCCTGCTGCTCGCTCAGGTGGCCGATCTCGGGCATCGACAGGTAGTTGACCATGAAGCTGCCGATCGCCACCTCGGCGCCGACGTAGAAGAAGATGCCGAGCACGCCGAACAGCACGTGCGGATGGCGCAGCACCTCGACGAAGCCGTGGCGGTCATGATCGCCCCTGTCGGTGGCTTCGGTCAGCGCCGGCAGGCGGAACAGCCACACGAAGACCGCCAGCAGGAACAGCACCACGGCCAGCCCGATGTACGGGAACTGCACCGCCTGCGCCTGCTGGGTGTCGTAGAGCAGGCGCTGCGCCGGCGCCAGCGCGGCCAGTTCGGCCGGGCTCTTCACCACGTTGGACAGGATCAGCAGGCCGCCGAACAGTGGCGCCAGCGTGGTGCCCAGCGAGTTCAGCGCCTGTGCCAGGGTCAGCCGGCTGGAACTGGTCCGCTCCGGACCGAGCAGGGCCACGTAGGGGTTGGCGGCCACCTGCAGCACGGTGATGCCGGTGGCCAGCACGAACAGCGCGCCGAGGAACGCCGGGTACAGGTGCAGGCTGGCCGCCGGCCAGAAGCCGAGCGCGCCGACGCCGGCAATCGCCAGTCCGGCCACGATGCCTTTCTTGTAGCCCAGCGCGGCGACCAGCCGGCCAGCCGGCATCGCCATCAGGAAGTACGCGCCGAAGAAGGTGAACTGCACCAGGATCGCCTGGGCGTAGTTGAGCTGGAAGATCGACTTCAGGTGCGGGATCAGGATGTCGTTGAGGCAGGTCAGGAAGCCCCACATGAAGAAGATCGTGGTGAGCACACCCATCGCCATCGGGTAATCGGTGTAGTGCTCGCCGCGGACGGGCGCGTCGGGTGTCGGTGCGGGCGGTTGGGCGAAGGCCATGGAGCTCCCCTGGGACGTGTTGGTCAGGCGATGGGTGGACAGCTGCTTTCGCGAACCACCAGTTCCACCGGCGCCAGGACCTGGCGGCCGGCGGCCCGCGGTTGCTGCAGCCGCTGCAGTACGAGTTCTGCGGCCTGCCGCCCACGCTCGCGTGGTGCGGCCGACAGGGTGGTCAGCGGCGGCGTGCCGAGTGCCGCCTCGGCGATGCCGTCGAAGCCGGTCAGCGCGAAATCGCGGCCCGGCTCCAGCCCGCGCCGGCGCAGGCCCAGCATCAGCCCCAGCGCCACCGCATCGTTGTAGCAGACCGCCGCGGTCGGCGGCAGTGCGCCGGTGAACAGGGCAGGCGCATGGTGGGCGGCGTCGAGCCGGGTCGGCGCGCATTCGACGCGCCCGTGCGGCTCGGTGCGCAGCCCGGCCGCGCGCATCGCCTCGAGGTAGCCGGCATGGCGCTGCCGGCACGAACTGGAATCGTGGTGGCCGCCGAAGAACGCGATGCGGCGGTGGCCGCGCTCGATCAGGTGCTCGGTAGCCAGGCGGGCGCCGTGCTGGTTGTCCAGCATCAGCCGGTCCCAGGGTTCCGCTTCGGCCACGGCGCCGTCCAGTTCGCGGTTGAACAGCAGCAACGGCGCGCGCCGGCCGACGGCGGCCAGCACGTCCGGCGCCCGGCTGTGTTCGGCCGGCGACAGGATGATGCCGGCCGGGCCGTGCTCCAGCAGCGAGCCGAGCACCGCCAGCTCGCGCGCGGCCGACTCGCCGGTGCAGCCGAGCAGGGTGACGAAGCCGGCGGCGGCCAGCGACTCGTCCACGCCGGCGGCGAATTCGGCAAAGAACGGGTTGGCCAGGTCGTTCAGCACCAGCGCGATGCTGGACGAGGTGCGCCGGCGCAGGTTGGCGGCGGCGCGGTTGTAGACGTAACCTTGGCGGCGCAGCTCCTCCTCGACCCGGGCGCGGGTGTGCTTGTTCACCAGCGGGCTGCCGCGCAGCACCAGCGAGACCGTGGCGCGCGATACGCCGCAGCCGGCGGCGATGTCGTTCAGGGTGACCTTGCGCCCGATCTGGGTATAGCTCGACATGCGGTTTTACCGGGTTGGAACGATCCAAAACTAGCTTATCGACGATTTTAAGCACGTCGCGGCGCAACATGCCTTGTCCGCCACCGGATGCTAGCGTGCGGCTTGGATCGTTACAAAAGGTAGCCCAGATGACTGTCCGCTTGCGTGCCCCGCTTTCCCTTCTGCTCGCTGCCGCATTCGGCATCGTCGCTCTCGCGCCGGTCGGCGCGCATGCCGCGACGGGCCATGCCGGCGAGGTGGACCCGCGCATCGGCAGCGGCGGCGACGGACACACCTTTCCCGGCGCCACCGTGCCGTTCGGCATGATCCAGCTGTCGCCGGACACCGCGATGCCGGACTTCAAGCACGCTTACAAGTGGGCCGCCGGCTACCAGTACGGCGACCCCACCATCATGGGCTTCTCGCACACGCACTTTTCCGGCTCCGGCCACTCGGACCTGGGCGACGTGCTGGTGATGCCGATCGCCGGCGACGTGCGGCTGGAGCCGGGCGACCCGGCCACGCCCGGCAGCGGCTACCGCTCGCGCTTCTCGCATGACGGCGAGGTGGTGCAGGCCGGCTACTACGCGGTGACGCTGGGCGACTACGGCGTGCGCGCCGAACTCACCGCCGGCCGCCGGATCGGCTGGCACCGCTACACCTTCCCCGCCGGCAAGCCAGCCCATGTGCTGCTGGACCTGCGCCCGAGCATCTACGACTACGCCGGCAAGGTGCTGTGGGCCAGCCTGCGCGTGCACGCCGACGGCACCGTCACCGGCTGCCGCACCACCCGCGGCTGGGCGCCGGGGCGCGAGCTGTGCTTCGCGATGCGCTTTTCGCAGCCGATGAGTTCGCGCGAGCTGTACAACCGCGAGACCGACATCGCCTACAAGGGCTTCAAGGGGCCGGGCCACCAGGCCGAGGACCGCGACGCGCAGGACGGCCGCGCGCTGGTCGGCGTGTTCGACTTCGGCCAGTTGGAAAAGCCGCTGGAGGTGAAGGTGGCGATCTCGCCGGTGAGCGAGGCGAACGCCGTGGCCAACCTCGACCACGACGGCGCCGGCTGGGACTTCGACGCCCGCCGCGCCGAGGCGACCGCGGCCTGGGACAAGGCGCTGGCGGTGATCGACGTGGACGCGCCGAAGACCGCGAAGACCCAGTTCTACACCGCGTTGTACCACGCCATGCTGTCGCCCACGCTGAGCATGGACGTCAACGGCGACTACCGCGGGCCGGACCACGCGGTGCACCGCGCGGACGGCTTCGAGTTCCATTCCACCTGGTCGCTGTGGGACGTGTACCGCGCGCAGCAGCCGCTGATGGCGCTGCTGCAACCGGCGCGCAGCACCGACTTCATCCGCTCGCTGATCGCCGCGCGCGAGGCGAGCCCGTTCGGCATCCTGCCGGTGTGGGCGTACCAGGGGCTGGAGACCTGGTGCATGATCGGCTACCACGCGGTGCCGGTGATCGCCGACGCGTACATCAAGGGCGTGCGCGGCTTCGACGCGGACAAGGCGCTGGCGGCGATGGTGGCCAGCGCCAGCTACGGCCCGTACGGCGACCTGGCCGACTACATGAAGCTCGGCTACGTGCCGATCGACAAGGAGCCCGAGGCCGCCTCCAAGACGCTGGAATACGCCTACGACGACTGGTCGCTGGCGCAGATGGCCAGGGCGATGGGCAAGGCCGACGTCGCCGCCGCGTTCGGCAAGCGTGCCGGCAACTGGCGCCATGCCTGGGACGCGAAGACCGGCTTCATGCGTGCACGACTGAGCGACGGCAAATTCCGCGAACCGTTCGACCCGGAAGCCGCTGGCTACGGCAGCGACTACACCGAGGGCAATGCCTGGCAGTACTCCTGGTACGTGCCGCAGGACGTGGCTGGGCTGATCGCCGCGATGGGCGGCGACGCGAAATTCGTGGCCAAGCTCGACGCGCTGTTCGAGGCCAAGGTCGACCCGAGCCACTTCAAGAACGTCGAGGACATCACCGGCCTGATCGGCTGGTACGCGCACGGCAACGAACCCAGCCACCACATCGCCTACCTGTACGACTACGCCGGCGCGCCGTGGAAGACGCAAGCCAGGCTGAAGCAGATCATGGACAGCCAGTACGCGCCGCGCCCGGACGGCCTCAGCGGCAACGACGACCTCGGCCAGATGTCGGCCTGGTACGTGTTCACCGCGCTGGGCTTCTACCCGGTGACGCCGGCCAGCGACGAGTACGCGATCGGCCGGCCGTTCGTGGCGAAGGCGGCGATCCGCCTCGCCAACGGCCGCACGTTCACGGTCAGCGCCACGCCGCTGGACGGGGCGCATCCCTACGTCGGCGCGGTGACCCTCAATGGCAAGCCGCTGGATCGCACCTACCTGCGCCACGGCGAGATCATGGCCGGCGGCGAGCTGCACTTCACCATGCAGGCCGAACCGAACCGGGAGTGGGGCCGTGCGGCGGCAGCGCGGCCGGCGGCAATGAGCCGCTACGGCGGATGAGCGACGCCGGCCGGCCCGGGGGCGCGACGTGAATGAATCATGCAAGAATGCCCCGGAGACCTTCCGGGGCGAACCTGCCGATGCGGCGAGCGGCATGAAAACCAGGGGCATCATGCGCTGGCGTACCGCCGGGCTGCTGCTGGCGATGCTGATCATCGTCGGCCTGCCCTACTTCGTCACGCGCGAGAGCGCACGCAGCACCGAGCGTGCCACGGACTGGGTGGCCCATTCGGTCGCGGTGAAATCGCTGGTCTACCGCGTGGCCTATGTCGTCCACGACAGCGAGGCGGCCACCTACCGGCTGCTGGCCGGCGACGAGAGCGACGCTGCCCGCAAGCGCGCCGTGCGCGCCAGCGAGGAGGCGCCGCCGCTGATGCAGCAGTTGCGCCTGATGACGCGCGACAACGCCGACCAGCAGGCTGCGCTGGGCGCGCTGGGCGGCAGCGTCGCCGGCCGCATCGCCTTCATGAATCGGGCGCTGGACAGGCTGCGGCACGGCGACCCCGCCGGCGCGCGGCAATCGCTGCGCGACAGCGACGACCTGTTCGGCATGAACGACAAGATCGCCGGCATCGCCAAGAGCGAGGAGGACCTGCTGAAGGCACGCCAGGCCGAGGTCGCGCGGCAGTCCTTCAACGGGCATGTCGCGCTCGCCATCACCGCGCTGGCGCAGCTCGTGCTGCTGATCATCATCGTGGTCACCTCCGAGCGGCAGATCGGCCGGCGCCAGCTGGCCGAAACCCGCGAGGGTCGCGCGGTGCTGCGTTCGCAGATGATCTTCCAGTCCGTGCGCGAACCGATCGCGCTGTTCGACGAGGGGTTGAACAGCCTGCTGGTGAACAACGCGTTCGGCGAGCTGTACGGCGTCGATCCGCGGCAGCGGGCGATGCCGCTGGCGCAGATCGGCAAGGGCGCCTGGGACGACAGCGTGCTGCTGCAGCGCCTGAGTGACGTGCTGCTGCGCGACCGCGAGCTGTGGGACTACGATATGGTCCAGCGTACCGTCGACGGGGTCGACCGGCACGTGGTGATCAACGCGCGGCGCCTGCAGCAGGACACCAACGCGCATGCGCTGTTGCTGACGGTGAGCGACGTCACCGCGCGCGCACTGGCCGAGCAGCGGGTCCTCGAGCTGAACCACCAGCTCGAGGGCAAGGTGGCGCAGATCTCCGACGTCAACCGCGAGCTGGAGGCGTTCAGCTACTCGGTCTCGCACGACCTGCGCGCGCCGCTGCGCCACATCGCCGGGTTCGCGCGCAAGCTGGAGCAGCACCTCGGCGACCACGTCGACGAAAAGGCCAGCCACTACATCGAGGTGATCGCCAGCTCGGCCCAGCGCATGGCCCTGCTGATCGACGACCTGCTGGTGTTCTCCCGGCTCGGCCGCGGCGCGCTGCGGCTGCAGGCGGTGGACATGCAGTCGCTGGCCGAGGAGGCGCGGGCGCTGGCCGAGGCTGGCGTGGAGAACCGGCGCATCGTGTGGAACATCGCACCGTTGCCGATGGTGATCGGCGATGAGAACATGCTGCGCACGGTATGGCAGAACCTGCTCGGCAATGCGGTCAAGTACACCGGCCACTGCGAGGTGGCGCAGATCGGGGTGAGCGTGCGAAGAGGGCGCAACGGCGACTACGAATTCACCGTGACCGACAATGGCGCGGGGTTCGACATGCAGTACGCGGACAAGTTGTTCGGCGTGTTCCAGCGCCTGCATCGCGCCTCGGAATTCCCGGGCAACGGGATCGGCCTGGCCAACGTGCGGCGGATCGTGGCCCGCCACGGTGGCCGCGTCTGGGCCGAGGCCGAGCCGGGTCAGGGAGCCCGTTTCCACTTTTCGCTGCCGGCCACTGATGCGACCGGGGCACATACCGAGAGTTGAGCATGAACAAGAGAGACCTGCGCACCATCCTGCTGGTCGAAGACAGCGTGGCCGACGCCGAGATGGCGATCGACGCGCTGAGCGAGGCACATCTGGCCAACCCGGTGGTGCACGTGGAAGACGGCGTGGAATGCATGGACTACCTCTACGGCCGCGGCGCATGGGATTCGCGCGAGCCGGGTGATCCGGCGGTGGTGCTGCTGGACATCAAGATGCCGCGCATGAACGGGCTGGACGTGCTGACCGCGATGCGCGGCGACGAGCGGCTGCGGCGGATTCCGGTGGTGATCCTGTCGTCTTCGCGCGAGGAAAGCGATCTGGCGCGCAGCTGGGACCTGGGCGCCAATGCCTATGTGATCAAGCCGGTCGACGTGGACCAGTTCTTCGACGCGGTGCGCACGCTGGGGCAGTTCTGGGCGGTGCTCAACCAGGCACCCGAGCAAGAGTGAGCGAATGGAACGCGGCGACCCGCGCCGGCCCATGAGCCGCAAGCGGGCGGCGAAATCGGGCAGGGCAGCAGGTAACCATATGCCAAACGGGCAAATTCGGGTGATGCCGACCATCCGGGTGCTGCAGGTCGAGGACAGCCAGCTCGATGCCGAGCTGGTGTTGGCCGAGCTGGATGCCGACGACATCGGCTACGAGGTGCGCCTGGTCGACGACGAGTCGGGCTTCCTCGCGGCGCTGGACGAATTCAATCCGCACATCGTGCTGTCGGATCTCAGCATGCCGGGGTTCTCCGGCCAGCACGCGCTGGAGCTGCTGCGGCGGCACGACGAGGATCTGCCGTTCATCTTCGTCTCCGCCACGCTGGGCGAGGAGGCGGCGATCGAGGCGCTGCGCAACGGCGCCACCGACTACATCCTGAAGCAGAACCCGGCCCGGCTGGCCAGCGCCGTGCGGCGTGCCCTCAATGAGGCCGAGGCGCGCCGGGCCAGGCGCCGTGCCGAGACGGAACTGGTCCGCGCACAGCGTTTCGAGAGTCTGGCGATGCTCGCCGGCGGCCTCAGCCACGACCTGCGCAACCTGCTGCAGCCGCTGCTGCTCGCCGGCGACAGCCTGCAGGATTACCAGGACGACCCGCGCCTGGCGCGGCTGGGCAAGCTGGTGCGCGACTGCGGCAAGCGCGGCCTGGACATGGTGCACTCCATGCTGTCGTTCGCCAGCGGTGCGCGTCGCGCGGAACAGGTGCGGCTGGGTGCGTTGTTCAGCGCGTTCGACCTGCTGATGCAGGGCAGCGTGCCGCGCACGGTGACGATGGAGCTGGCCATCGACGACCCGGAACTGACGTTCGAGGGCAACCACACCGAGTTGCAGCAGTGCCTGCTCAACCTGTGCCTCAATGCGATCCAGGCCATGCCGGATGGCGGCCACCTGCGCGTCGAGGCGGCGCGGGCGCAGCTGCCGAAAGACTTCTTCCAGGCCGAAGAGCGGTCGTGGCAGTGCGACTACCTCTGCATCAGCGTGATCGACGACGGCCCGGGCATGCCGCCGGCGGTCAAGGCGCGCCTGTTCGAGCCGTTCTTCACCACCAAGGAGGCCGGCACCGGGCTCGGCCTGCTCTCGTGCAAGCGCATCGTCACCAGCCATGGCGGCGTGATGCGGGTGGACAGCGGGCCGGGCCGCGGTAGCCGTTTCGACCTGTACCTTCCGCTGGAGGCGCCGCCGGCCGTCGACGAGCAACTGGGCGAACAGGAAAGCCTGGAGGGCGCCGCCGAGCGCGTGCTGGTGGTGGTGGAGGAGGCCGGCCAGCTGTCCCTGCTGGCCGACACGCTGGATGCCTGGGGCTACCAGGCCCACGCCAGCCAGAGCGGCACCGCCGCGCTGCAGTGGATCGAGGCCGCCGGCCTGCCCGACCTGGTGGTGCTGGACGCGGACATGAACCTGTTCACCGGCGTGCGTACACTGGCCGCGCTGATCGAGCAGGGCTACAGCGGCGCGGTGATCCTGCTGGCGCGCCCCGGTGCCACGCCCGACCTGCACGAACTCCCTCCGCTGCAGCACCTGTACGTGATCGACAAGCCGGTCACCACCCAGGTGCTGCTGCGCACCTTGCGCAAGGCGTTGGACACGGCCGGTAACGCGGCGGATGCGTGAGCCGCGCGGATGCAACGACCGGGAGGACAGGGATGTTCGCGTACTACTTTGATCTGGCCCTGCGCAGCTTCCGTCGCAGCAAGGCGCTGACGGCACTCGTGGTGGTGCTGATGGGCTGCGGCGTGGCCACCTGCATGGTCGCCTTCGCGGTGTTCCGCGCCGCCGCGGCCGATCCGATACCGTGGAAATCGAACCAGCTGTTCGTGCCGCAGATCGACAACTTCGGGCCGGTGCACAACTGGAAGGGTCAGCCGCCGATCCTGCTCAGCTATAACGATGCCGAGGCGTTGCTGCATGCGCGGCAGGCGCGGCGTCAGGTGCTGATCTACGGCAGCAAGTGGACGGTGCTGCCGGATGACGCGCGGCAGCAGCCGTTCCCGCAGGAAGGCGATGCGGTCAGCAGCGATTTCTTCGCCATGTTCGACGCGCGGTTCCGCTACGGCGGCGGCTGGTCGGCCAACGATGACGACCAGCGCGCGGCGGTGGCCGTCATCAGCAGCGCGCTCAACCGGAAGCTGTTCGGCGGCGACGACAGCGTGGGGCGCGAGATCAACCTGGATGCGCACGTCTATCGCATCGTCGGTGTGCTGGACGACTGGGATCCGCGCCCGCGCTTCTTCGACGTGACGAGCACATTCGATGCCTTCGGCCATCCGCGGCAGATCTATCTCCCGTTCAGTCGCGCCATCGATCTGCAGAAAGCCGCCAGTGGCCAGTTCTATTGCAGCACGAATACCGTCGATCCCCACCTGCCGGACTGGAGCAGCATCCTGCACAGCGAATGCGCATGGATCGTGGCCTGGGTGGAGCTGCCCACGCGCGCCGACGTGGCGCATTACCACGACTGGCTGCGCAACTACGCGGCCGAACAGCGACGCCTCGGCCGCCTTGACTGGCCACCGAACGTGCGCCTGTCCGATGTCATGCAGTGGCTGCACCAGGATGGCTTCAACGTGATACCGAAGTCGTCGGCGCTGTCGCTGATCGTCTCGGTGAGTTTTTTGCTGATATGCCTCGTCAACGTGGTCGGCCTGATGCTGGCCCGCTTCATGCGTCGCGCGCCGGAGATCGGCGTGCGTCGCGCGCTGGGTGCGTCGCGCGGGGCGATCTATCGTCAGTTCCTGGTCGAGGCGGCGGCGATCGGGTTGGCCGGCGGTGTATTGGGAGTGCTGCTGACGGCGCTGGGCATGGCCGGCATCGGCAAGGTGTTCGAACCGGAGATCGCCCGGCTGGCGCGGCTGGATGCGTCGTTGTTTCTGCTGGCCGTGCTGGTCGCGGTGGCCGCCACGTTGATCGCGGCGCTGTATCCCACCTGGCGCGCCGCCCAGGTGCAGCCGGCGTGGCAGTTGAAGTCGAACGGATGAACGCGGCCATGCAGATACGCCCGATCCTCGCCGCGCTGCGCCGGCACAAGATGGCCACGCTGCTCATCGTGCTGCAGATCGCATTGACTCTCGCCGTGGTCAGCAACGCGCTGTTCATCGTCAAGACGCGGGTGGTGCACTTGTCGCGTCCGAGCGGCACCGACGAGGCGCATCTGTTCGCGATCAACAACCAGTGGATCGGCCGGCCGGAGGTGCCGCATATTCATGCGCAGATGCGCGCCGACCTGGCGACCTTGCGCAAGTTGCCGGGCGTGCGCAACGCGTTCGCCAGCCAGGCCTATCCGCTGGAAGAAGGCGGCGGCGGGTTGGTGCGCATCAAGCATCGGGTCGAGCAGAAGAAGCTGCAGCTGGCGCTTTCCTATTTTGCCGACGAGCACGCGATCGACACGTTCGGCATCGCGCTGGTGGCCGGCCGAAACTTCCGCGCCGACGAGATCGGCAGCCTCGGCCCGTACGACAAGGTAGTGCCGGCGGTGATCATCATCACGCGCGACCTGGCCCAAAAACTTTTCCCCGATGGCGCGGCCGTGGGCCAGCGCGTCTATCTCAGCGATGACGGCCCGAGCACGATCATCGGCGTGGTCGATCGGCTGGAAGGCAGTTACGCGGGCAGCAGCACGCGCTCGATCGATGAGTACACCGTCCTGGTGCCGGCGCGTTACGCCAGTGTCGACGACGGGGCGGCCTACGCCGGCGGGGTGGTCTATCTGGTGCGCGCGCAGCCGGGCCAGCTGGCCGCGTTACTGCGCTCGGCGCCAGCGGCACTGGTGGCGCAGAACCGCATGCGCTTGATCAGCCCGGAGGACGGCGTGGTCACGCTGGCACAGGCACGCACAAAGGCCTACGCCACCGATCGCGGCGTGGCGATCATGATGGCCGCGATGTGCGTGTTGCTGCTGCTGGCGACGGCCGGCGGCATCGTGGGCCTGAGCAGTTTCTGGGTCGGCCAGCGGCGGCGCTCCATTGGCGTGCGGCGCGCGCTGGGCGCCACGCGTGGCGACATCCTGCGTTATTTCCAGGTCGAGAACGCCCTGATCGTCGGCGTCGGCGTGGTGCTGGGCGTGGCACTCGGCATCGCCGCGAACCTGTCGCTGATGACGCACCATGAACTGCCGCGGATGCCGCTGTGGGTGCTCGGCGTCGGCGCGGTGCTGCTGTGGCTGCTAGGCCAGCTGGCCGTGCTCGGTCCGGCGCGGCGCGCCGCTGCCGTGCCGCCGGTGGAGGCGACGCGCTCGGTCTGATGACGTGATCTGGTTGGCCGCCGGACATGCGGTTCCAGCCGGTGCTCTTGCTCCTCCCCCTGCAAAGCAGGGGGAGGTTGGCGACCGAAGGGAGTCCTTCAGGTGAGGGGGTGGCTTTTGATCTTCCATCAAGATCAAGAGCTACCCCTCCCCAACCCTCCCCTGCAAGCAGGTGAGGGAGTAAAGCCGGCGGCTCAGTCGATACCGAGCTTCTTCAGCTTGTAGCGCAGCGCGCGGAAGGTGATGCCGAGTTTGCGCGCGGCGGCGGTCTTGTTGTAGCGCGATTCTTCCAGTGCCTTGACGATGGCGGTGCGCTCGAGGTTGCTGATGTAGTCGTCGAGGCCGCCGTTCGCGCTCGCCGGCGGCGGTGCCGCCGCGGCGATGCCGGCGAGCGGCGCGTCGGCGCCGGCGCGTGCGCCGCGCTGCGGCAGCATCAGGTCGGCCGCCTCGATGGTGCTGCCGTCGCACATCGCCATCGCGCGCTCGAGGATGTTCTCCAGCTCGCGCACGTTGCCGGGGAAGTCATAGGCTTCCAGCGCGTCGCGCGCGGACGGCGACAGCTGGCCGACGCTTTCGCCGCTCTTGCCGGCCAGCGCCTTGAGGATGAAGTCGGACAGCTGCGGCACGTCGCCGCGGCGCTCGCGCAGCGGCGGCACGCGCAGCTCGATCACGTTGATGCGGTAGAACAGGTCCTGGCGGAACTGCCCCTGTTCGACCAACTGGCCGAGGTTCTTGTGGGTGGCCGAGAGGATGCGCACGTCGACCGGGATCTCGTCGCGGCCGCCGATCGGGCGCACCGCCTTTTCCTGGATCGCGCGCAGCAGCTTCACCTGCATGTGCAGCGGCAGCTCGGCCACTTCGTCGAGGAACAGCGTGCCGCCCTGGGCCGCCTGGAACAGGCCTTCCTTGTCTACGCTGGCGCCGGTGAAACTGCCCTTGCGGTGGCCGAAGAACTCGCTTTCCATCAGCTCGGATGGAATTGCGCCACAGTTGACCGGCACGAACGGGCCGCTGGCGCGCGGGCCCTGCTCGTGGATCAGTCGCGCCACCAGCTCCTTGCCCACGCCGGATTCGCCGGCGATGTAGACCGGCGCCTGGTTGCGCGCCAGCTTGGCGATGGTGGCGCGCACCTGCTGCATTGCCGGCGAGCTGCCGATCAGGCGATCGCCGGATTCGCCGGTCTTCGCGGCGGCGGCACCGGTGCGCCTTTCCTCGGCCAGGCGCAGCGCGGTGCGTACCAGCCCGCGCAGCATCTGGATGTCGACCGGCTTGGAGACGAAGTCGAACGCACCGGCCTTCAGCGCGTTCACCGCGGCGTCGACGTTGCCGTAGGCGGTGATCATCGCCACCGGCATGTCGGGATGGTCCGCGGCGATCAGTTCGATGATCTCGTGGCCGGTGCCGTCGGGCAGCCGCATGTCGGTGAAGCACAGGTCGTAGCTGCGTTCGGCCAGTGCGCGGCGTGCCTCGGCGACGGTGCCGACGGCGTCGACCTGCAGGTCCATCCGCCCCAGCGTGATGGTCAGCAGCTCGCGGATGTCGCGTTCGTCGTCGATGACCAGGACGGTCTGTGGATTCATGGCACGGCGCGTGGCAAACGATGCGACAGAGAATACCCGGCCCCGCGCTGCGGGGCAAAGACCGCCGATGCCGCAGGCGGTCCTCGGAAGCCCGTCGCCGCGGCCTGCGACGGGCGCGATCCGGGCGCCGTCCGGTCCGGCAAGCCGGCCGTGGTATCCGGACAGTCGCCGCCGCTGCCGGACGGCGCGGCCGGTGATGGCCGCCGGGTACGCGCGAGGGGCGTGGTGGCCCTCTGGCGGCGTCGGCAGGGCACGGTTTCAGCGCGCCTTGCGGATCAGCCGCGGCTTGCCGTCGGCGCCGCGGTCGATGCGGGGTTTCATGGTCGTTCCGGGCGGAAGGCTATTTCGCGGCGAGCCGGATCGCCGCCGGGGCAGCGGCGCCGACACGATCGGTCTCGCGCTTGAAGAGGAACAAGGTGACCAGGATCAGCGTCATCGGCAGCAGCGAGAAATAGAACGCGTGGATGCCGTCGAAGCTGGCGAACACCCGCGCCGTGATGTACGAGCCCAGCGTGCCGCCGAGCGCGGAGAACACCACGATCAGCCCGGTCATCGCCGCGTGCATCGGCTTGGGCAGCGAGCTCAGCGCCACCGAGTTGATCACCGGGTAGATCGGCGCCATCAGCAGGCCGAGCAGCGGGATCAGGTACGCCGCGAGCGGCGCGTCGAACCAGCCGACGTCCGGCCGCGCCACCACGCCGCGCGCCAGCGGCAACACCGCGACCACCAGCACGCCCATGCCGAGCACGCACGCGTTGAGCAGCGCGTACCAGCGCACCCGCTTGAGCACGAAGCCGGCGCCGATGCGGCCGAGCGCGGTCATCCCGGCGAGGATGCTGGCGAACTGGATGCTCATCGCGTTCGGCAGCTTCAGGATCTCGTTGTTGAAGGTGGGCAGCCAGGTGCCGAAGCTCTGCTCGATCAGCACGTACAGGAAGGCGGAGGCGAGGAACACGTAGACCAGCGGGCGCACGAACAGGCGCAGCATCTCCATGACCGCGCCGGTGAACGAATTGTTGTGTCCCTGCGCGTGGGCGGCGCTTTCGTCCATCCGGCTGGCGGCCAGCAGCGCGATCGTCAGCGCGCAGGCGCCGGCGAGCAGCCAGTACACGTTGAACCACACCGGGTCGCCCGGGCTCGCCGGGTCGATGTAGGCGCTGAAGATCCAGTTCCCGGCGAGCACGCCGACCATGAACAGGCCTTCGATGGTGTTGGTCAGCCGCGAGTGCGCGGTCTTGTCGGCGGTGAGCAGGCCGATCGAGGAATACACGCCGACCTTGGCCAGCGCAAACGAGAACCCCACGCAGGCGAACAGCAGCCGCGTGGCCAGGAAGCTTGGGTACAGCGGCATCAGCATGCAGGCGCCGCCGACGATGGCCAGCGCCAGCATCATCGAGCGCCGGTAGCCGAACAGCGGCAGGAACGAGGCGACCAGGAACGAGGTGAACGCGATCGTCAGGTCCTTGTAGCGCTCCAGCGCGCTGGCCGTGGGCTTGTCGATGCCGAACGTGGCGATCGACTGCAGGATCACCGTGCCGACGCTGTTGAGCAGGATCGCGAAGATCATGTAGATCAGCGCCAGCGCGAGGATCATGCGGATTCGGTTCATGTCACCCCCGGCGCCGCAGCGCATGAAGTTTCGGAAAAAGCGCGATCCGGGTCGCTCTTGGGGGTACGACCCGGACCGCGCGCCCTGCAACAAGCCCAGGCTCAGAACAGGTACTTCACCGTCACGTTGACCTCGCGGCCTTCCATCGGGCGGGCGAGGATCACGCCATCGGTGCCGGCGGCGGAGCCGAAGATGCGCGAGTTGCTCTCGGTCAGGCCCAGTTCGTTGGTCATGTTGGTGCCCTGCAGGCGGATCTGCCAGCTCTTTTCCACGTTGGCGACGATGCCGAAGTCCCAGGTGTCGTAGCTGCCGAGCTGCTGCAGGCCGGACTGGTCCTGGGTGTGCGGGCCGACGTGGGTGTAGGTCACGAAGGCGGTGATATCGCCCCAGGCGAACGGCAGGCGGTAGCTCGGCGTGAGCATGTAGCGCACCTTCGGCTGGCGCTGCAGTTGCTTGCCGTTGATGCCGATGCATTGGGTGGAGCCGCTGGCGAGGTCGGTGTACAGGAAACAGGAGTTGTTGTGCGAGTAGTGGCCGTCGAGGTAGTTGGCGACCACCTGCACCTTGAAGTTCTCGAACGGCGTGACCGCACCGGCGAGGTTCACGCCCTTGGAGTCGGAGCCGTACAGCGCCTGCGCGCCGACCGGCACGCCCTGGTTGTTGGTGGGCTGGTAGGTCAGGCCGTTGAACTGGCGGTGGTACACGCTGATATCGGCATAGAGCAGGTCGGACTGGTACTTGAAGCCGCCCTCGAAGTTCTGCACCTTCTGCAGCGGCGGGGTATTGCCGGTGGTGTTGCCGCGCAGCGCGTTGTCGAAGTCGCCGAAGTGCGCGCCGCGGTTGGCGCGGACGTAGACGCTCATGTTGTCGGCCAGCTCGTAGTTCACGCCGACGGTCCACGACGGGTGGGTCTTGTCATAGCGGGTCTGCGCGTAGGTGCCGTTGCACACCGGCACGCTGTTGTCGTACAGCGTGTTCGGGTTGCCGTCAAGGTTGACGTTGGTGAGGTTGCAGACGTTGTTGGTGGCGTTTTCGTTCTCGATGCGGCCGGACACGTCGATCAACCACTTGCCGATGCGCCACACGTCGGACAGGTAGAACGCCTTGTTGGTGGCGTCGCCGTGCTGGGCGATGTTGTAGCCGCCGTAGTCGAGGAAGCCCTGGCCGTCGGTGAGGTACTTGGTCTGGCCGTTGTCGATGTAGCTGACCCGGATCGGCTGCGCGTTGGGCGCGTTGGTCATCAGCATCTGGTTGCCCAGTGCCCACTTGTCGTCCATGGTGTAGTGGGCCACGTAGAGGCCGCCGGTGAGCGTGTTGCCCTCGAACAGCTCCTTGCTCAGGCGGAAGTCGTTGCTGATGTTCTTCAGGTGCTTGTGGATGTACCACCAGCCCTGGTGGATCACGCTCTGGTTCGGGTCGACCGCGCCGCCGCCGTTCACGTAGCTGGCGGTGGCCGAGCCGGCGGGCAGGTTGAAGGCGCCCATGCTCGCGGTATCGGTGTACAGCATGTCGTTCATGCGGCCGGGGTTGTTGCCCGAGAACAGCGCGTTGGTGTCGACGTCGCCGCCGTCGAGCAGGAACTTGTCCGACAGGTTCCAGCCGTTGCCCAGGTCGTAGTCGAAGTTGCCGCCGAAGAAGCTGAACTTGGTGCCGCGGCCGTTGGCCAGGTTGGCGTCGGTGCCGCCGCCGGGATAACCGGGCAGGTGCACGTGCTGGATCGCCTTGCTGTAGTAGGTGTCGGTCAGCGGGTCGAAGCCGGGGTAGGCGCTGAACTGGTCGGTGCCGTGCTGGAGCAGGGGGATCGGCGTGATGAACTGGTTGCGGTCGTTGAGCTGGCGCGCGTACAGGGTCATGCTGCCGTTGTCGCTGTCGTGGCTCAGCGTGGCGGTGAGCTGACCGCCCTTGTCCGCGGCGAACTGCGGGTCGCGCACGCCGTCGGAAGTGCGCCAGAAGCCGCCGACGCTGCCGTACCAGTTCTTGGCGATCGGGAAGCCGAAGAAGCCGTCGACGCGGCGCAGGTTCTCGCTGCCGTAGGTGACGCCGACGCTGCCGCCGGGCACGTCGGTGCCGGTCTTGAGCATGAAGTTCGCGGTGGCGCCGATCTGGCCGTCGCCGAACACCACCGACGGGCCGCCCTGCAGGATCTCCACGCGCTCGACGGTATCGTCGAGGCGGAAGATCGAGGTGGTTTCGAAGAACGACAGCGTGGGCATGCCGTACAGCGGCGAGCCCATCAGCTGGGTGGAGAAATAGGGAGCGTCGCCGCCGCCCGGAAAGCCGGCGATCTCGATGTTGGCGCCGGTCTGGCCGCCGGTGGATTCCGGCCACATGCCGGGCGAGATCTTCAGCAGGTCCGCCGTGCTCTTCGGGTTGGCCATCTTGATCTGCTCGGCCGAGGCGGCGGTGACCGAGTAGCTGGTGTCGATCTTCTTCAGGCCGCCGGTGGCGGTGTTGCCGGTTACCACCACCTGCTCGAGGTTTTTGGCCTGGTCGACATCGGCCTTCTTCTGCTGGGCCGTGCTCTTCCTCGCCGGCGCCTGGGTGCCCTGCGCCGGCGTGGTGTCCTGGGCCATGGCCGTGCCGCAGAACAGGATGGCGGCTATCGCCACCGGAAGACTCAGTCTGGACAGCTGCTTGCTCTTCATTTACGTCACTCCCCACCAATAGTTGGATTGGATTATTTTCGCCGCGCAGCCCATGCCGGCCGCGCGGAATGGCCGCTCATGCAATGAAACGGCTGATGTCGAACGCGGCAATGTCCGGCAACAGCACATCCGCTTTGTCCAGCTCCTGGGCGCGGCCGATGCCGACCGCCGCCATGCCCGCCGCGTGCAGCGCGGCGATGCCCGCCGCGGCGTCTTCCACGCCGAGGCATTCCTCCGGGGCCACGCCCAGCCCGCTCGCCGCCGCCAGGAAGATTTCCGGGTCGGGCTTGGAGCGGGCGATGCGGCCGGCATCGACCGCGTAGTCGAACAGCGCGGCGATGCCCAGCCGGTCGAGCAGCTGCGGCGCGTTGCGGCTGGCCGAGGCCAGCGCGGTCTTCAGCCCGGCGCGGCGCGCGGACTCCACCGCGGCGCGCGCGCCGGGCAGCAGGTCCTGCGGGCCGAGGCGCCCGATCAGTTCGACGTAGTAGCTGTTCTTGCGCGCGGCGAGCGCTACCTTCTCCGCTTCGCTGTAGGAGCGCGGCGCGCGCTCCAGCAGGATGTCCAGCGAGCCGCGGCGGTCCACGCCCTTCATGCGCCCGGCGGTGGCCTCGTCGAGCGGCGCGCCGATCTCGTCGGCCAGCTGCTGCCACGCCGCGCGATGCAGCACGGCGGTGTCGGCGAGCACGCCGTCGAGATCGAACACCACTGCCTTCAACGGCGTCGGCGCGACGACGCCCGCGCAGGGCAGGCGCAGCGGCTGGCCGGCATGCAGGCGTTGCGGCAGGCCGTCGTGCAGGAAGGTGAGCGCGCTGCCTTCGGTAAGCGTGTACCGCACGCCGTCGCCGTCGACCTCCACGCGCAGGTGCGCGTCGCGCCAGCGCAGGCCGAAGCGGTAGCTGCGCCATGCCGCCGGCAGCCGCGGCGCCAGCGCGGGCAGGCCATCGTGCACGCGCAGGCCGCCGTAGCCCCAGGTCAGCGCCAGCCAGCTGCCGGCCATCGCCGCCATGTGCAGGCCGTGCGCCGCGTTGCCGTGCAGGTCGTCCAGGTCGACCCGCAAGGTGTCGAGGAAATAGCGATGCGCCTTGTCGGCGTAGCCCACCTCGGCCGCGATCACCGCGAAGGTGGAGGCGGACAGGGTGGAGTCGTGCACGGTGATGGCTTCGTAGTAGTCGAAGTTGCGCCGCTTGGCGGCCACGTCCACCTGCTCGCCGGCCAGCATCAGGGCGAGCAGCGCGTCGGCCTGCTTGCAGACCTGGTGGCGGTAGATGCCCAGCGGATGCATGCGCAGCAGCAGCGGGCGCTTGTCCGGCGTGGTGGCGAGCGCGGCGGGCAGCCGCGGCTTGTCGAGGAAGCCGTCGTCCTGCGGGAAGATGCCCAGCGCGGCGTCCACCGGCAGGTGCATCGCCTGGGCCGCGGCCAGCCACCGTGCCGGCTCGTCGGCCTGCAGGCCGATCCGTGCGGCCAGCGCGGCGTAGTCGGCCGGGTGGCTCAGCGCCATCCATTCGGCGGTGGCCGCCGCGTCGCGCAGGTGCCGCTGCGCCATGCGGTTGGTGTAGTGGTTGTTGTCGACCAGGGCGGAGTACTCGTCCGGGCCGGTGACCTCGTGGATGCAGAACGCGCCGCCGCGGCGCGGATTGAAGTGGCCGATCTCCAGCCAGATGCGCGCGGTCTCGAAGATCATCTCGGCGCCGCATTCGAGCAGGAACGCCTGGTCGCCGCTGGCGTCGACGTAGAGGCGGACCGCCCACGCCACCGCGGCGTTGATGTGGTACTGCGCCGAGCCGCCGGGGAAGTACGCGGAGCATTCGTCGCCGCTGATCGTGCGCCAGGCGTACAGCGCGCCGCGCAGATGATTGAGTTCACGCGCATGCCGGCGCGCATGGCCCAGCGTGCGGTAGCGGTACGCCAGCATGGCGCGCGCCAGTTCCGGGGCCAGGGTGACCAGCGCCGGCAGCATGAAGGCCTCGGCGTCCCAGAAGTAGTGGCCTTCGTAGCCCTCGCCGGTGAGTCCCTTGGCGGCGGTGCTGCTGTGGCCGTCGCGGCCGCTGGACTGGAACAGGTGGAACAGGTTGAGGCGCAGCGCCCGCTCGGTCGCCGGGTCGCCCGCGATGGCCAGGTCGGCCTGCGCCCAGAATCCGGCCAGCACCCGCGCCTGCCGTTCGAGCAGGGCCGGGTAGCCGAGTGCGATCGCCGCGGCGAGCGTGGCCTCGGCCCGGGCCGGCAGGGTGTCGGCGGAATCCGTGGCGAATGGCGCGGTGAAGGCGTAGGCGACGTACTTGTCCAGGCCGACGCTCTGGCCCGGCGCCAGCGTGCCGGCATAGGCCTGCATCACGCCATCCGCGGTCCGGCCGGCGTCGCGGAAGACGAGGCCGGCGGCCTGTTCGTGGCGCTGCACGCAGGCCAGCCGGATGCCGCTGTGGGTGGTCTGCTGGCCGACCCAGGCCGAGGCCTCGTTCGCCTGCGCGGCCCAAGTGGTGAGGCCGCCCGCGAGGCGGCTGCCGATGCGCGGGTCATCGCCCTGCCCGACGGCCTCGCGCCCGCAGCCGATCGACGACTCCAGCGTGACCGGGCCGCGGTAGTCGATCGAACGCACGCGGTAGCGGATCGCCAGCAGCCCGGCCTCCGCCAGGCTGACGAGGCGTTCGGCCTCGATCTCCAACGTGGCGCCTTGCGGCGAGCGCCAGCGCAGCCGCCGCCGGTAGCAGCCGTGGCGCAGGTCGAGGATGCGCTCGAACTGCAGCCATTCGCCCTGGTCCAGCCGCACCGGCGTGTCGCCCAGGCGCAGCCGGATGTGCGTGGCGTCGGCGACCGGGATGCGCGTGTCGGTATGGCTGGCGAAACCGGGAAAGCGCTCGTGGTACTCGATCGGGGTGCGTTCCCATACTCCGGACAGCAGGGTGGCCTGGCTGGCGCTGTCGGCTTCCTCCAGGTTGCCGCGTACGCCGAGCGTGCCGTTGGCGAGGGCGAACAGGCTCTCGTCCCGGGCGAAGCCGGCCGGGTCGGTGCCATGGCGGACCAGCAGCCACGGATCGTCCACGGCCTGCCTCTCGGGCGGCCGGGCATCGACGCTCGCT
Source organism: Rhodanobacter sp. FW101-FHT13A11 (assembly GCF_058790335.1). Taxonomy (NCBI): domain Bacteria; kingdom Pseudomonadati; phylum Pseudomonadota; class Gammaproteobacteria; order Lysobacterales; family Rhodanobacteraceae; genus Rhodanobacter; species Rhodanobacter sp. FW101-FHT13A11. Next base: position 331,470 of record NZ_JBYTCN010000002.1, read on the forward strand.
GCTGCCGTCATCTGGTGTTCCACGATAAATCTCCCCGATTCGCATGGCATGGGCCGTCCCGCACCCGGCTGGCGGGGAGCTTGGCATCAAATGTTATCGGTATCAAGATACCGATAACATTTGATGTGGCAGACTTGCCCAAACCGTTCCGGGGCGAGGGAGAAGGGCATGGGTGCGTGCTTTCCGCTTGCCTCGGCGTGCTGCCGGCGGGCGCGCGGGGCGAGGTTGCATCGGCAAGGCGAATGTCGACACACTGCAGGCGCCGGTGCCGGCCATTGCCGCAGCCCGGCGGCGCCACGTCACCGGATCGGCCAGACCAACAGGGAATCGGATAGTTGAGCAAGAAGGGCACGCGCAGGCACGCGTCGGGCGGCCCGACCATGGCCGACCTGGCGCAACTGGCCGGGGTTTCCAAGATCACCGTCTCGCGGGCGCTGGGCGACAGCCCGCTGGTCAATCCGGAAACCCGCGAGCGGATCCAGGCGCTGGCGCGCGAGCACGGCTACAAGCTCAATATCAGCGCGCGCAACCTGCGCCTGCGCCGCAGCCATACCGTGGCGGTGATCGTGGAGATGAAGCCGTCCACCGACCGCACCATGTTCGATCCGTACCCGCTGGTGCTGCTGGGCGGCATCTCGCAGGAACTGACCGCGGCCGGCTACAGCGTGCTGCTGACCACCCGCCAGGGCGCCAGCGCGGCGGCGGTGCAGGCCGCCGACGGGCTGATCCTGCTGGGCCAGGGCGCGCACCAGGACGCGGTGCGCCGGTTCGACAAGCTGAACCTGCCGATGGTGGTGTGGGGCGCGCAGTCGGCCAGCGACACGCATGTGGTGGTGGGCAGCGACAATCGCCTCGGCGGCGCGGTGGTGGCACGGCACTTCATCGCGCTTGGCCGGCGCCGCCCGGTGTTCATCGGCAATCCCAGCCACCCGGAGATCTTCGAGCGCCTGAACGGCTTCATCGACGCGCTGGCGGTGCGCGGGATCAAGCCGCTGCTGATGCGGCGCGACGAGTTCACCATGGACTCGGGCATGGATGCGGTGCGCTCGCTGCACCAGCGCAAGGTCGGCTTCGACGCGATCTTCGCCTGCAACGACCTGCTGGCGATGGGCGCGATCCGCGCCACGCTGGACCTGGGGCGCTCGGTGCCGGCCGACGTGTCGGTGGTGGGTTACGACGACATGCCGCTCGGCGCCAGCTTCCTGCCGCCGCTGAGTTCGGTGCGGCAGGACTGGCAGGAAGGCGGCATGCTGCTGGCGCGCAAGGTACTGGCGCTGATCGAGGGCGAACCGGCCAGCTCGGAATCCCTGCCGGTCAGCCTGATCTTGCGTTCGACCTGAGGGCGGCTCAGCGCGCGGCGGCTTCGGCGGTCTCGGCGGGATCGGCCGGGCTGCGCGCCGGCGGCGTCAGCACCAGCCGGAAGCAGCTGCCGCCGCCGGCCACGCGCACGTACTCCAGCGCGGCCTGGTTGGCCTCGCTCATCTGCCGGGCCAGGTACAGGCCCAGGCCGGTGCCGTATTCGTGGGTGGTATAGAACGGCTCGAAGATCTGCGCAGCCACCTTCGGCGCGATGCCGGGGCCGCGGTCGATCACCTCCAGGATCGGCACGCCGTGCTCGCCCTGGCGGGTGACCACCATCACCCGCGCCGGTTCGCCGGGCAGGCGGCCATAGCGCAGCGCGTTCTGCACCAGGTTCCACACCACCTGCTGCAGCTGCTGCGGATCGGCCACCGCCGCCACCGGGCTGCCGCTGCCGGCGATCGCGCGCAGCGAGTCGGCGCCGAGGTCGTTGCCCTGCTGGTATTCGTCGACGAAGTTCTTCGCCCAGTGGCCCAGGTCCAGCGTCTCCGGGCGCGAACGTTCGCGCCGCGACAGCTGCAGGATGTTCTCGATGATCTCGTTGAGCCGGATGCAGTGGTTGTTGATGATCTCGACCATGCGCTGGTCGGTGGCGTCCATGCTGCGGGACTCGGCGAGCAGTTGCGCCGAGTAGCGGATCGCCGCCAGCGGGTTGCGGATCTCGTGCGCGATCGAGGCGGACAGCCGGCCCAGCGAGGTCAGCGTGAGTTCCTCGGCGCGGCGCGACAGCAGCGAGGTGTCGTCGAGGAAGATCAGCACGTGCGAGTCGTCGTTCGGCGCCAGCCGGGTGAAGCGCGGTACCACCTCGGGCACCCCGTCGGCGAGCTGGGTGGCGGTCTCGTCCAGCTTGCCCGAGGTCATCCAGTGGTACAGCCGGCGCGACAGTTCCGGCGCCAGCTGGCCGAGGTCGCGCTGGTCGGCGCCGGGGTTGCCCAGCAGCATCCACGCCGACTCGTTGATCTGGTGGATGCGGTTGGCATCGTCCACCAGCAGCACGCCGGTCTTCATGCGGCGGATGATCAGTTCGTTGACCTGGGCCAGGTTGGCCAGGTCGGTGCTGCGCTGCTCGGCCAGCGCCTCGGTGGCGCGCAGCTGCCGGCCCAGCACGTGGCACAGCGTGGTGGTGGCGAAGTAGGCGAGGCCGAACAGCGCGGCCTCGAGCAGGTCGCGGTCGCCGGGGCTCTCGGCCGACTTGCCGAAGAAGGTATGCCCGAGCATGCCCAGCGTGGCCAGCGCGGCGAAGAAGCTGGACAGCCGCAGCGGCAGGATCAGCGCGCCGGCGCTGAGGTTCACCGCCAGCATCATCGCGATGCCGATGCGCGCGTCGTGCATGGCGACGATCGCCAGCACCGCGGCGGTGATGTCCACGGCCAGGGTCGAGGCCACCACCGCTCGCGCGTACGGCATGCTGCGCCGGTTGAACAGCAGCATGAGCAGCGCGAACACCAGGTACAGCATGGCCATGCCGCGGGCGAAGTCGGGCACGGCCAGCTGCGGCCAGCTCAGGCCCGGCGGGCTGAAGGCCAGGCCGACGTAGACCAGCGCCTGCACCAGCCGGAAGGCATTGAGGAAAGACAGCTCGTGGCGAACCGTCGCGGTACCCGCGCGCGCGCTGGTTGGAGAGGGTGTGCTGGACATCGTGCCGCCTGCAGCTGGATGGATTTTTGGAGCGTCCCCGACGGTTCACGGCGAGTATAGACGGGCCGGCCGGCGCCGTGCGGAGCGGCCGAAAGCGCATGAAACCGCGCCACGCGGGCTTCCGGGCGGGCGACACTTTCCATCGGCGCCCGCTTCCGCGAAAATAGGCGGCCATGTTGCGTAGATGTTGCCGGTTGTATGGCAGGCGCATGCATCCCGGCGGCGCATTCATCCGCTGTCCGACCTCCTGACCCACGCTGCTGTGTCCGCGTGCGGCCGTCACCCGTTTCCCGTTCGCTCGAGGTATCGAATGAATTTCCACGAATACCAGGCCAAAGAACTGTTCGCGCAGTACGGCATTGCCGTGCCGCCGGGCAAGATCGCCAACTCCCCCGACGCCGCCGTCGATGCCGCCAAGGCGCTCGGCGGCACGCAATGGATGGTCAAGGCGCAGATCCACGCCGGCGGCCGCGGCAAGGCCGGCGGCGTGAAGTTCTGCAGGAGTTTCGACGACGTCCGCGCCGCCGCCAAGGGCATGCTGGGCACGCGCATGGAGACCTACCAGTCGGCCGGGCGCGCGCTGCCGGTCAACCTGGTGCTGGTCACCGACGCCACCGACATCGCCAAGGAGCTGTACCTGTCGGTGCTGGTGGACCGCGATTCCAAGGCCGTCTCGTTCATCGCCTCCAAGCACGGCGGCGTGGACATCGAGCAGGTCGCCAAGGACACCCCCGAGGACATCCACACCATCGTGGTGGACTTCGTCGAGGGCCTGCAGCCCTACCAGTGCCGCCAGCTCGGCTTCGCGATGGATCTCAACGCGAAGCAGGTCAACCAGCTGACCAGGATCATGCTGGGCCTGTACAAGCTGTTCAACGAGAAGGACCTGTCGCTGGTCGAGCTGAACCCGCTGGCGATCCTCGCCGACGGCAACCTCGCCGCGCTGGACGGCAAGGTCAACTCCGACGACAACGCCGAGTTTCGCCACCCCGACCTGGCCGCGATGCGCGACCTCACCCAGGAAGACGCCGCCGAGGCGGCCGCGGTGCAGAACAACCTCAACTACGTGACGATGGACGGCTCGATCGGCTGCATGGTCAACGGCGCCGGCCTGGCGATGGCCACCATGGACGTGATCAAGCTGGCGGGCGGCGAGCCGGCCAACTTCCTCGACGTCGGCGGCGGCGCCACCAAGGAGCGCGTCACCGAGGCGTTCAAGCTGATTCTTTCCTCCGACAAGGTGAAGGCCATCCTGGTCAACATCTTCGGCGGCATCGTGCGCTGCGACCTGATTGCCGAGGGCATCATCGCGGCGGTGAAGGAAGTCGGGCTGAAGATTCCCGTGGTGGTGCGCCTGCAGGGCACCAATGTCGATCAGGGCCGCGAACTGCTGGCCAATTCCGGCCTGGCGATCACGCCGGCGGACGATCTCAACGACGCGGCGCAGAAAGCCGTGGCCGCAGCCAAATAACCATGTAGGAGCGCACCTCGTGCGCGATGCTTTCCGTCACGTGACGAAGAGCGATCGCGCACAGGGTGCGCTCCTACACGAACACAGGACATTCCCATGAGCGTTTTGGTCAACAAAAACACCAAGGTGATCGTGCAGGGCTTCACCGGCCAGCAGGGCACCTTCCATGCGCAGCAGTGCCTCGACTACGGCACCAAGGTCGTCGGCGGCGTGACCCCGGGCAAGGGCGGCTCCGAGCACATCGGCCTGCCGGTCTTCAACTCGGTCGATGAGGCCGTGCTGGAAACCGGCGCCGACGCGTCGGTGATCTTCGTGCCGCCGCCGTTCGCGGCCGACTCCATCCTGGAAGCGGTCGACGCCGGCATCCGCGTGATCGTGGCGATCACCGAGGGCATCCCGGTGCTCGACATGCTGCGCGTGAAGAACGTGCTGGCGCAGCATCCGGAAACCATCCTGATCGGGCCGAACTGCCCCGGCATCATCACTCCGGGCGAATGCAAGATCGGCATCCAGCCGGGCCATATCCACCAGCCGGGCAAGGTCGGCATCGTGTCGCGCTCCGGCACGCTGACCTATGAAGCGGTGTTCCAGACCACCAACGAGGGCCTGGGCCAGTCCACCTGCATCGGCATCGGCGGCGACCCGATCAACGGCCTCAATTTCATCGACTGCCTGAAGCTGTTCCAGGACGACCCGCAGACCGAGGGCATCATCATGGTCGGCGAGATCGGCGGCAGCGCCGAGGAAGACGCCGCCGAGTTCATCGGCGAGTACGTGACCAAGCCGGTGGTGTCGTTCATCGCCGGCGCCTCGGCCCCGGCTGGCAAGCGCATGGGCCACGCCGGCGCGATCATCTCCGGCGGCAAGGGCACCGCCGCGGCGAAGTTCGCCGCGCTGGAGAAGGCCGGCGTCACCACGGTGAAGTCGCCGGCCGACCTGGGCAAGACGCTCGCGAAGCTGATGAAGAAGTAACCGGGTCGACGCGACCGACCGGAAAAGGGCCGCGGCGACGCGGCCCTTTTCCTTTGCCGCGGCTCCGCGGTCAGGCCCGCTGTGGGTTTCGCAGGCCCTGCCGGGCGGCGCGCAGCAGCATCGCGGTCACCGTCGACAGCGTGGCGGAGCGGATCGACCAGTGCTGCCAGTACAGCGGCACGTCCAGCCAGCGGCCGGGAACGATCGCCTCGAGCGTTCCCGCGGCGAACGGTTGCCCGAGCATGCTCTCCGGTGCCATCGCCCAGCCCATGCCGAGCGCCGCGCCTTCCACGAAGGCCGTGGCGGAGGGCAGGTAATGCATCGGCGGCGCCAGCCGGGCGCGCGTCACGCCATGGATGAAGCGCCATTGCAGGGTGTCCTTGCGGTTGAACACCAGCATCGGCGCGCTGCCCAGCGAGGCGGCGTCGACGCCGCGCGCGAAGTGCCGCTCGACGAAGGCGGGCGAAGCGACCGGCAGGTAGCGCATCACGCCCAGCTTCTGCACGCTGCAGCCCTGCACCGGCCGGGCGATGGCGGTGACGGCGCCGAGCACCGAACCGTCGCGCAGCAGGTTGGCGGAATGGTCCTGGTCTTCCACGCGCACGTCGAACAGCATCGCGTGCTGCGCGTGCAGGTCCGCCAGCGCGGATACGAACCAGGTGGCGAGCGAATCGGCATTGACGGCGATTGCGACGGAGCCCGGCCCGGCGCTGGCCGGCTCCACGTGGAAGGCCTCCAGCGTTTCGGCCTCCAGCAGCCGCATCTGCTGCACGCTGCGCAACAGCCGCTCGCCGGCGGCCGTGGCCGTGCAAGGCGCTCGGCGCAGGAGCAGCACCTGGCCCAGGCGATCCTCCAGCGCCTTGATCCGTTGCGAGATCGCCGACGGCGTCAGCGAGAGCCGCCGGGCGGCCCCGTCGAAGCTGCCCTCCTCGAGCACGGCGGCGAAGGCGGCGAGTTGCGGATTGAGGAGGCTCATGGGCGGTACCCGCCAGTGTGGAGGAATTCGCCCGCTGCGCGACCGGCCGCCGGAGCGGGGCATCCGTCGCCGCGCCCGTGCAGCGGGCACGCTTCCACGGCGACGTCTTCAAGCACATTAGCAAAACTGAACACACTTAAGGATATTTAGTTTTACTGAAGCACGGGCCTGCGCCAGAGTGGCCGCCTTTCCCGAGGGCATCCGCATGTTTACTTCGGCTTACCTGGCCGGGCTCGGCGCCGGCGCGGGCTTGATCGTCGCTATTGGCGCGCAGAATGCCTTCGTGCTGCGGCAGGGGTTGCAGCGCAACCACGTCGCTGCCGTGGTGCTGGTGTGCATCCTGGCGGACATCTGCCTGATCCTGCTGGGCGTGACGGGCATGGGCCTGGCGGTGCAGCAGCATCCCGGCTTGCTGCAATGGCTGCGTTATGCCGGCGCGACGTTCCTGGCCGCCTACGCGACACTGGCGCTGTGGCGCGCCTGGCGCGGCGAGAGCGGCCTGCAACCGGCCAGCGACGGCGCGGGGAGCCGCCGGCGCGTGGTGCTCGCCTGCCTGGGCTTCACCCTGCTCAACCCGCACGTGTACCTCGACACGGTGGTGCTGCTGGGCGGCCTGTCCACCCAGTACGACGGCGACGGCCGCTGGGCATTCGCCGGAGGCGCATCCACGGCCAGCGTGCTGTGGTTCCTTTCGCTGGGCTACGGCGCGCGCGCGCTGCTGCCGGTGTTCCGCAGCCCCGTGGCATGGCGGCTGTTCGACGTGGCCGTGGGCGTCCTCATGCTCGCGCTGGCGGCGCTGTTGCTGGCCCGGCGGATAGGCTGATGCCCGGGGGCGCGCGGGCGCCTCGGGTATCATAGGGAGCTACCCCGAAACACGGATTCGTCGGCATGCCCTCCCTACGCTTCGCGCTTGCGCAGTTCGATTTTCCAGTCGGTGCGGTGGCGGCGAATGCCGCGAAGGCCGGCGAGCTGATCGCGCGTGCGCGCGGCGGCGGCGCCGCGCTGGTGGCGTTTCCCGAGCTGACCCTGAGCGGCTACCCGCCGGAGGACCTGCTGCTGCGGCCCAGTTTCCTGGCTGCCTGCGCCGGCGAGCTGGCCGCGCTGGCGACGACGGCCCGCGGCATCGCCGCGCTGGTCGGCCACCCGCACAGCGAGGGCGAGGTGTTCAACGCGGCCAGCCTGCTGCGCGACGGCCGGGTGGAGTGCACCGCGCACAAGCAGGCGCTGCCGAACTACGGCGTGTTCGACGACAAGCGCTATTTCCGCCCCGGCCACGAGTCGACCACCGCGGTGGTCGACGGAGTGCGGATCGGCCTGCTGATCTGCGAGGACGTGTGGCAGCCCGAACCCGCCGCGCAGGCGGCGGCCGAAGGCGCGGAGCTGCTGCTGGTGATCAATGCCTCGCCGTGGGATGGCGCGAAGCAGGCCGAGCGCGAGGAAGTGCTGCAGGCGCGGGCGCGCGAAACCGGCTGCGCGGTCGCCTACCTCAACCTGGTGGGCGGCCAGGACGAGGTGGTCTACGACGGCGGCTCGCTGCTGGTGAACGGCGACGGCTCGGTCGCTGCGCGCGCGCCGGCCTTCGTCGATGCGCTGCTGTGGGCCGAATTCGATCCGGCCACGCGCACGTTGTCGGCGCAAGACTGGCCGGTCGCCGCCGACCAGGCGCCCGAGGCCGTGCTGTATGCCGCGCTGGTGCGCGGCACCCGCGACTACATCGACAAGAACGGTTTCGGCGGCGTGCTGCTGGGGTTGTCCGGTGGCATCGACTCGGCGCTGACCCTGGCGCTGGCGGTCGACGCGCTGGGTGCCGGGCGGGTCACCGCGGTGATGATGCCCACCCGCTACACCTCGCAGCTGTCGCTGGACGGCGCGCGCGCCCAGGCGGAGCGGCTCGGCGTGGCCTACCACGTGATCCCGATCGAGGCGACCTGCCAGGCCTTCCTCGATGCGCTGACCCCGGCGTTCGCCGGCAAGCCGGCCGACACCACCGAGGAAAACCTGCAGTCGCGCATCCGCGGCACGATGTTGATGGCATTGTCCAACAAGCACCGCCTGTTGCTGCTGGCGACCGGCAACAAGAGCGAGATGGCGGTGGGCTACGCCACGCTGTACGGCGACATGTGCGGCGCCTACGCACCGCTGAAGGATGTCTACAAGACCGTGGTGTACCGGCTGGCGCGTTGGAGGAACGGGATTCGGGATTCGGGATCCGGGATTCGGGAAGAGCAGCAGTCCCGCGAGAACGAGCTTCTCCGAATCCCGAATCTCCAATCCCCAATCCCGGAAGAAGTCATCGACCGCGCTCCATCGGCTGAACTGCGCGACAACCAGACCGACCAGGATTCGCTGCCGCCGTACGACGAGCTGGACGCGATCCTGGCGCGCTTCATCGAGGGCGAGCAGTCGCAGGCGGAAATCGTGGCGCAGGGTTTCCGCGCCGACACCGTGCGCCGGGTGGTGCGGCTGGTGCTGCTGAACGAGTTCAAGCGCCGCCAGTCGGCACCGGGACCGCGGGTGACCACCCGCGCGTTCGGCCGCGAGCGGCGTTATCCCATCACCTCCGGCTGGAGGTGATGGGATTGGGGATTGGGGATTCGTAAGAGCGGGGCAGCGCGGGATCCGGCTTATCCGAATCCCCAATCCCGTAGGGGGCGCTTGCGCGCCCCGCCTCAATGGTGTCCCGAGAACGGCACCAGCTTGCGCAGCGTGGAGGGCGCGCGCGGCCATTTGGGGTCGGTCAGGTAGGGGTGGTTCGGGTAGTTCAGTGCCAGCACCTGGCGGCTCTGGTCGGCCAGCGCCTTCTGGTCCAGCGCCAGGTAGCTGCGGCTGAGGATGGCCAGCGCGTCGCCGGTCTGCGGCGACTGCTGGTAGTGCTCGATCACGTACTGCGCGCGATCGGCGGAGGCGATATAGGCCTTGTTGCGCAGGTAGAATTCGGCCACGTTGATCTCGAACTGGGCCAGCACGTTGCGCAGGTAGATCATGCGCTGGCGCGCATCGGCCGTGTAGGCGCTGTCCGGGAAGCGGCGCGACAGCTCGGAGAAGTCGTCGAACGACTGCAGGTTGTAGCCCTGGTCGCGGCGCGCGTTCGCGGTGGAGCGGGGGATGTAGCGCTCCATGAACGTGCTGGTGCGGTCGAAGTTGATCAGGCCGCGCAGGTAATAGGCATAATCGACGTGCTTGTTGGCCGGATACGTCTTGATGAAGCGGTTCACGGTCGACAGGGCATCATCCGGCTGGTTGTCCTTGTACTGCGCATAGGCCAGCTCGAGCTGGGCCTGTTCGTTGTAGTCGCCCGACGGGAAACGCGCGATCAGGCGCTGGTAGGCCTTGGTGGCGGCGGCGTAGTCGGCGTTTTCCAGCGAGTTGTGCGCGTTGTTGTACAGCGCGTCCACCGGCATCGTGTCGATCGAATCGCCTTTGGACTTGAACATCGAGCACGCGCCGATCGACACGGCGAGCATGAGCACCACAAGCACTTTCAAGACAGGCAACGGGGACATCGGCAGCTTGGGCGGGTCGATCGTTGGGCGCATAAGGAAGGAATTCGGATGTTTGAGCGAAAAGGCATGATAGCCGAAACCGGCCGCCGGCCGCGGTGGACGGCATGACCACGGTCCGGCACGAGGCGGAAGTTCCGCTGGGCGCGGCGGGACGCAGGTTCGACCAGGCTTTGGCCGAGATGTTCCCCGACTACTCGCGTTCGCGGCTCAGTGGCTGGATCAAGTCCGGCGCGGCGACCCTGGACGGCGCGCCGGCACTGCCGCGGCAGTTGCTGCGCGGCGGCGAGCGTGTGCGCCTGCAGGTGGAACTGGAAAACGAGGTATCCAGCGCGCCGGAGGACATCGCGCTGGCGGTCGTGCACGAGGACGCGCACCTGCTGGTGCTGGACAAGCCGGCCGGGCTGGTGGTCCACCCCGGCGCCGGCAACCCGGCCGGTACCCTGCTCAACGCGCTGCTGCACCACGACCCGAGGCTGGCCGAGCTGCCGCGGGCGGGCATCGTGCACCGGCTGGACAAGGACACTTCGGGCCTGATGGTGGTGGCGCGGACCCTGCCCGCCTACACCGCGCTGGTCGACCTGCTGTCGCGGCACGAGGTGGAGCGCCAGTACGAGGCGGTGGTGCTGGGCACGCTGGTGGCCGGCGGCACGGTGGACGCGCCGATCGGCCGCAGCATGGGCGATCGCCTGCGCCAGGCGGTGCGCGACGAGGAGGACGGCAAGCATGCCGTGACCCACTACCGGCTGCGCGAGCGCTTCCGCGCGCACAGCCTGCTGCAGTGCCAGCTGGAAACTGGCCGCACCCACCAGATCCGGGTGCACATGGCGCACATCGGCCACCCGCTGGTCGGCGACCCGCTGTACGGCGGCGGGCTGAAGCTGCCCAAGGGCGCCACCACGGGACTGGCCGCCGCGCTGCGCGGCTTCCGCCGGCAGGCGCTGCACGCCGAGAAGCTGTCGTTCGTCCACCCGGCCACGGGCGAGGCGCTGTCGTTCGACGCGAAGCGGCCGGCCGACCAGCAGGCGCTGATCGAGGCGCTGCGCGCGGACCTGGCCGAGCACGGCCCGGACCATTACTGACGGCAACTGCGGGGAACGCCGCCGGCGCATGTGCGATGCTTGCCGTTCCCCATTCCCATGCCCTGAAACCATGACCGATACCTGGATCTTCCCCGACTGGCCCGCCCCGTCGCGGGTCCATGCGGCGATCACCACGCGGCAGGGGCCGGGCATCTCGGCGGCGCCGTTCGACCGCTTCAACCTGGGGCTGCGCAGCGGCGATTCGATCGATGCGGTCGAAGCCAACCGCAGCGCGTTGCAGCAGGCACTGCGCCTGCCGTCCGCGCCGCGCTGGCTGCACCAGGCGCATGGGGTCGGCGTGGCCCAGCTGGGGCCGCTGCCCGGCGCGAGCGAGCCGCAGGCGGATGCGGCGGTGTCGCACATTCCCGGCACGGTGCTGGCCATTCTCACCGCCGACTGCCTGCCGGTGCTGTTCTGTGCTGCCGACGGCAGCGAGATCGGCGCGGCCCATGCGGGCTGGCGCGGGCTGGCCGCCGGCGTGCTGGAGGCCACCCTGACCCAGCTGGAAACCCCGCCGGTGCGGCTGCTGGCATGGCTGGGGCCGTGCATCGGCGCGGCTTCGTACGAGGTGGGCGAGGAGGTGCGCGAGGCCTTCGTGGCCCCCGATGCCGCGGCCGCCGCCCATTTCGTGCCGACCCGGCCCGGCCACTGGCGCTGCGACCTCGCCGCGCTGGCGCGGCGCCGGCTGCAGGCGGCCGGCGTGCGGTACATCCATGGCGGCGACTACGACACGCTGGCCGACGCGCGTTTCTACTCCTACCGCCGCGACGGCGCCCGCAGCGGCCGCTTCGCCAGCCTGGTCTGGCTGGCCGACGGCTGAGCCGCGGCCGGCCCTTGACGCCGCGTCGTCGCGTCGTTTGCTTGAATCGCTCCCCGTTGTCCGCATTTAGCCGGGCAGTGGCGGCATCGTCCGCCGGAATCTTCCACCTCTTGCGGGGGCCTACTCATGCGGATGGACAAACTCACCTCGCGTTTCCAGCAGTCGCTGGCCGACGCGCAGTCGCTGGCCGTGGGCCGCGACCACAACATGCTCGAACCGGTGCACGTGATGGCCGCGCTGCTCGGCCAGCAGGGCGGCTCGACCGCGCCGCTGCTGACCCAGGCCCAGGTCAACGTGCCGCTGCTGAACCAGCGCGTCAACGACCTGCTGGAGCGCCTGCCGAAGGTCAGCGGGCAGGAAGGCAACGTCAATCTCGGCAACGACCTCAACCGCCTGCTCAACCTCACCGACAAGCTGGCGCAGCAGCGCGGCGACCAGTTCATCGCCAGCGAGCTGTTCGTGCTGGCGGCGCTGGAGGACAAGGGCGAGCTGGGCGCGGCGCTGAAGGCAGCCGGCGCGACCAAGGCGCATCTGGAAGCGGCGATCGAGAAGCTGCGCGGCGGCGAGAAGGTGCAGAGCGAGAACGCCGAGGAACAGCGCCAGGCGCTGGAAAAATACTGCATCGACCTCACCGCGCGCGCCGAGTCGGGCAAGCTCGACCCGGTGATCGGCCGCGACGAGGAGATCCGCCGCACCATCCAGGTGCTGCAGCGGCGCACCAAGAACAACCCGGTGCTGATCGGCGAGCCCGGCGTGGGCAAGACCGCCATCGTCGAGGGCCTGGCCCAGCGCATCATCAAGGGCGAGGTGCCCGAGGGCCTGCGCGACCGCCGCGTGCTGGCGCTGGACATGGGCGCGCTGATCGCCGGCGCGAAGTTCCGCGGCGAGTTCGAGGAGCGCCTGAAGGCCGTGCTCAACGACCTGGCCAAGAACGAAGGCCAGATCATCCTGTTCATCGACGAGCTGCACACCATGGTCGGCGCGGGCAAGGCCGAAGGCGCCATGGACGCCGGCAACATGCTCAAGCCGGCGCTGGCGCGCGGCGAGCTGCACTGCATCGGCGCCACTACGCTGGACGAATACCGCAAGTACATCGAGAAGGATGCCGCGCTCGAGCGCCGCTTCCAGAAAGTCTTCGTGGGCGAGCCGAGTGTGGAGGACACCATCGCGATCCTGCGCGGGCTGAAGGAGCGCTATGCGGTGCACCACGGCGTGGAGATCACCGACCCGGCGATCGTCGCCGCGGCCACGCTGTCGCATCGCTACATCGCCGACCGCCAGCTGCCGGACAAGGCGATCGACCTGATGGACGAGGCGGCCTCGCGCATCCGCATGGAGATCGACTCCAAGCCGGAGGAGCTTGATCGGCTCGAACGCCGGCTGATCCAGCTGAAGATCCAGCGCGAGATGCTGAAGAAGGAGAAGGACAGCGAGTCGAAGCAGCGCCTGGCCGACCTGGAAACCGACATCGGCAAGCTCGAGCGCGAGTTCTCCGACTTGAACGAGATCTGGAAGTCCGAGAAGGCCGCGCTGCAGGGCGCGACCAAGGTGAAGGAACAGATCGAGCAGGCGCGGCAGGAGCTCGATGCCGCCCAGCGCCGGCAGGACTACGCGAAGATGAGCGAAATCCAGTACGGCAAGCTGCCGGCGCTGGAGAAACAGCTGGCCGCGGCGCAGGCCGCCGAGACGCAGGACTTCAAACTGGTGCAGACCCGCGTCACCGCCGAGGAGATCGCCGAGGTGGTGGCGCGCTGGACCGGTATCCCGGTCAGCAAGATGCTTGAGGGCGAGCGCGACAAGCTGCTGAAGATGGAGGACGAACTGCACAAGCGCGTGGTCGGCCAGGACGAAGCGGTGCACGCGGTGTCCGACGCGATCCGCCGCTCGCGCGCGGGCCTGTCCGATCCGAACCGGCCGAACGGCTCGTTCCTGTTCCTCGGTCCCACCGGCGTGGGCAAGACCGAGCTGTGCAAGGCGCTGGCCGAGTTCATGTTCGACACCACCGATGCGATGGTGCGCATCGACATGAGCGAATTCATGGAGAAGCACTCGGTGAGCCGGCTGGTCGGCGCGCCGCCGGGCTACGTCGGCTACGAGGAGGGCGGCTACCTCACCGAGGCGGTGCGCCGCCGGCCGTACAGCGTGATCCTGCTGGACGAGGTGGAGAAGGCGCATCCGGACGTGTTCAACATCCTGCTGCAGGTGCTCGACGACGGCCGCCTCACCGACGGCCAGGGCCGTACCGTGGACTTCCGCAACACCGTGATCGTGATGACCTCGAACCTGGGCTCGCAGATGATCCAGGACGCATCCGACGACGGCGGCGACGCGGAGGAGCAGTACACCAAGATGAAGGCGTCGGTGATGGGCGTGGTGCAGGCGCACTTCCGCCCGGAGTTCATCAACCGGCTCGACGAGATCGTGGTGTTCCGCCCGCTGGACAAGACGCAGATCCGCGCGATCGCCCGCATCCAGCTGGCCTACCTGGAGCAGCGCCTGGCCGAGCGCCAGCTGAAGATGTCGGTCAGCGACGACGCGCTGGCGCTGCTCGGCAACGTCGGCTTCGACCCGGTCTATGGGGCGCGGCCGCTGAAGCGGGCGATCCAGCAGCAGTTGGAGAACCCGCTGGCAAGGGAAATCCTCGAGGGCCGCTTCCAGTCCGGCGATACCGTCCAGGTTACCGCCGAAGGCGGGCACCTGGTGTTCCGCAAGGGGTGAGGAAACGCCGGCGGCCGGCCGAGGTCGTGGCGCAGGACGCCGCCGCGATCCCGGCCCCGCCGGGGCTCACCCGAGGTCGAGCACCGTCTTGTCGCCCTCGCGCCGGCGCTGTTCCTTCTTCCGGTAGCGGGCTTCGCAGCCGTCGCGCTTGCGCCTGGCGACGCCCGCAAAACTAAGGAAGCCCCGGCATGGCCGGGGCTTCGGGCCTTTCGGTGCAGCTGCTTACCAGCGGTACGCCACCTTGCCGTAGACGTAGGCGCCGTTGTAGCCGAACGGCGAGAAGGTGGAGTACGGCAGCGTGCCGCGGTTGTTGTTGTTGGCGATGTTCTTGTCGGGGTGGGTGTTCAGCACGTTGTCCGCACCCAGCGTGAAGGTCCAGCCCTGCCAGCGGTAGTTGCCCGCCAGGTCGAGGATCCACTTGGGGCTGAAGGTCTGGTCGACGATGCCCTTCGCCGGGTTGTAGCTGGCCAGGCTGCTCACGTAGCTGGTGTAGCTCCCGTAGCGGGTGAGCGTGCCGACGAAACCCCAGTTGCCGATGTCGTACTGCTCGCCGAGGATCAGCTTGCTGCGCGGCGAGGAATTGGCGAGGTAGCCCTTGATGTCCTGGCGGTTGAGGCGCGTGAAGCTCACGCCGAGGTTGGCCAGCACCGCGGGGTTGGGTTTGACGCTGGTGACCTTGTTCTGGTTGTAGTTCGCGCTCAGCGTCGTGGTCAGGGTGCCGGCGCTGCCCAGGTCGGCGAGATAGGTGCCCACGAAGTCGACGCCGCGGGTGCGCGTGTTGGCGGCATTGGTGAAGTAGCTGATGCTGCTGTAGTCGAGGTTGCTGATGCCGTTGGCCGCCAGATAGTTGAGTACCGACGGGGTGGTGGTGGAGATGGCACCGGACAGCGCGACGCGGTTGCGGATATTGATCTGGTACAGGTCCAGGCTCAGGTTGAGCGCGTCGATCGGGTTCCACACCGCGCCCAGCGTGAAGTTCTTCGACTTCTCCGGCTTCAGCGCTTCCGCGCCCAGCAGGGTGGCAATCGGGCTGCCCACCGGCACCAGGCCTCGGTTGTAGATGCCGGCGGGGAGACCGGGCAGGGCGCCGGCACCGTAGAACAGCGACGAGATCTGCGAGAAGTACTCCTGCCCCAGCGACGGCGCGCGGAAGCCGGTGGATGCGCCGCCGCGCAGAGCGAAGCGGTCGGTGAAGTCGTAGCGCGCGGACAACGCGCCGGACGTGGTGCTGCCGAAGTCGGAGTAGTTCTCGTGGCGCACCGCCAGCGAGGTGCCGAGCTTGTCGGTGAGGTTGGTCTCGAAGTCGAGGTATTCGGCCACGTCGTGGCGGGCGGCGTTCACCGCGTTGGCCGGCTGCCAGCCGGCGAAGCCCTGCGCGCCGCCGGACCTGCCCGAAGTGCCCACGTACCAGGAAGGCAGGTCGCCCGCCACGATGCGGTAGGTCTGGCGCAGGTACTCGGTGCCGAAGGCCACCGTGAGCGGGTTGGGCAGCCAGCCGGGGCGGAAGTCCTTGGCGACGTCGATGTCGAAGGACTGCTGCGTGGCCTTCAGGATGCCGTCGCGGAACGTGGTCGGCGTGGTGCCGAAGTCATGCAGGTAGGCGTAGTTCAGGCTGTTGAACGTCTCGTAGCGGACGCGGTTGCCGCCGTAGTTGCCGCTGACGTCCCAGCGCCAGCCATCGACGGTGCCGCGCAGGCCGGCCACCAGCGATGCGTCGTTGGAGTCCGAGCGTTCCAGCGGCAGGAAGCCGTTGGGGTAGACGCCGGCGATGAGCGGGTTGTTCGGGGTCGGCGCGTTCGTGCCGTAGCGGAAGAACGCCGGCGAAGTGCTGTTGCGCTTGCCGAAATGGCCGAAGGCGTAGAACTCCACGTTGGGCGTGATGTCGTACTGCGCGTTGAGCAGCAGGTTGTTGCTGTGCACCGAGGGGTCGCCCTGGCGGAAATTGACGCCGAGCGCCGCCCATGCCGGCGAGCGGTTGTCCGGGCCGGCGCGGTTGGTGTGGTCCTCGTTGCCGCTTTCCAGCGCGAAGCGCAGCCAGCCGCGGTCGCCGCTCAGGGGAATGCCGAAGTTGGCCGAGCCTTGCCACTGGCGGCCGTCGCCGGCCGAATACTGGCCGCCGCTCACCTCCACGCCGCCGCCGCTGGCGCCCTTCTTGAGGATGATGTTGATCACGCCGGCGATGGCATCGGAGCCGTACTGCGCCGAGGCGCCGTCACGCAGTACCTCGATGTGGTCGATGGCCGAGATCGGGATCGTGTTGAGATCCACCGGCTGCGAACCGCGGCCGATCACGCCGTTGTTGAGCAGGATCGCGCCCGGGTGCCAGCGCTTGCCGTTGACCAGCACCAGCACCTGGTCGGGAGAAAGGCCGCGCAGCTGCGCGGGACGCTGGGTGTCGGCGGTATCGGCGGCCGCGGGGCGCGGGAAGTTCAGCGAGGGGATGATGCGTGCCAGCGCGGTCGGCAGGTCGGTGGTGCCGGTCTGCTGCAGCACCTTGGCCGAGACCACGTCGATCGGCGTCAGCGAACTGCTCTCGGTGCGGCTGTCGGAGCGGGTACCGGTGACGATCACCTCGCTGAGGTTCTTGGCCTTGGCCGGCGCGGGCTGGGCGGCGTCCTGCGCGGCGACATTGCCGGCCAGGGCCAGCAGCACCGCAGCGGGAAGCCATGCCGGGGCGATCGGGCTGGAACGTTTGCTCATGGAAACTCTCCGGATTCATGGACTGCTGCGGCGCAGCAACTGCAGACTAGTGGCGCGACCTGCCTCCGTCAATAGACGTATAGACGTCTAATTGACAAATCACAAAAAGCGCATTCCCTGGGTGTGCATGAGGGTTTCGCGGGGAACCGGCGATCGGCCCGTGTGGCCCCTGGTCCGCAGGCTACTACCACGCCACGGTCGCCACCATGCGCCGACGGGCACGTTGAAATCCGCCCTGGCACCCCGATAATGGCCTGTTGCCGGCCCACGATGGCCGGCGTGTCCGGAGTTTCCATGCCCATCTACGAATTCGAATGCGGCCATTGCGGCCATCGTTTCGACCGCCTGCAGAAGTTGTCCGATACCGATCCCGCCGTCTGTCCCGCCTGCGATGCCCCGCACCTGCGGCGGATGGTCAGCGCGCCGTCGTTCCGTTTGGCCGGCAGCGGCTGGTACGAGACCGACTTCAAGAAGAGCGGCGAGAAGAAGCACAACCTGGCCGGCGATGGCAGCCAGCCCGGCGGCACTCCCGCGGCGGCCCCGGCGCCTGCGCCGGCCGCCGCGCCCGCGCCCGGCGGCTCCGGGGACAGCGCCAGCTGAACCGGCAAAACGCCCGCGCGGTTCCCGCTTTCCGACGCGGGATATGCTGATCCCGAAGACGCCGGCGCCGGTGCCGGGTCCGGTGTGGATCGAGGAGGCGGGTGATGGGTGCAATCGGCGGATGGGCGGGCGGGATCGTCGTGGCCGGGCTCGTGGGCGGCCTGCTGGGGCTGGCGCCGCCGGTCCGGGCGCAGTCGGATGCGCCGGTGCGCTGCGTGAGCAGCGATGGCCATTACGCGCGCTGCGCCGTGCCGTGGCGGTACGTCGAGCTGTACAAGCGGGAGTCGAAGGCCGACTGCATCCGCGGCCAGAGCTGGGGCATGGATGGCGATACCCTGTGGGTCGATCGCGGTTGTCGCGGCCTGTTCGGTCCGGCCGACCGCGGCGGCTATGGCGATCGCTATGACGGCCGTTACGACAACCGCGATGGCGACCGCTACGACGACGATTACCGCGACCGCGATCGTAGCTATGGCGATCAGGGCGGCTGGCGGCCCGGTCCGGGCTGGGATCGCCGGATCAGCCTGCAGTGCGACAGCAACAAGAAGAAATACCAGATGTGCCAGGTCGACGTGGGCCGCAACGGCAGCGTGCGGCTGGGACGGCAGCTCTCCGATGCCCGCTGCACCGAGGGCTACAGCTGGGGCTGGAACCGCGCCGGCGTGTGGGTGGCGCACGGCTGCCGCGGCGAGTTCCTGGTCGACCGGCGCTGGTAGGTCCCGCCCGGACGGCCTGCGGCGGCGGCGTGCCAGCCCGCCGTGCCGTGTCGCGGTGGTAAACTTCGCAGCCTTTTCCACGCCTGAAGTCGCCGCGGCGACGCCGGAGTTCCAACGCATGCGCACGCATTACTGCGGCCTCATCGATGAGTCGATGATCGGCCGGACCGTCACCCTGTGCGGCTGGGTCAACAAGATCCGCCTGCAGGCCCATGTGGCGTTCGTCGATCTGCGCGACCACGAGGGACTGGCCCAGGTGGTGATCGAGCGCGACAACGCCGCCGCGTTCACCGTTGCCGGCGAGATCGGCAACGAGTACTGCCTGCGCGTCACCGGCACGATCCGTCCGCGCGTGTCGGTCAACGACAAGCTGAAGACCGGCACCATCGAGCTGCTGGCCGACACGGTCGAGGTGCTCAACGCGGCGAAGGACCTGCCGTTCGCGCTGCACGAGAACCCCAACGAGGACCTGCGGATGACCTACCGCTACCTCGACCTGCGCCGTCCCGAGATGCAGGCGATGATGCGCAAGCGCATCAGGCTGGTGCAGACGCTGCGCCGCTACCTCGACGAGCGCGGCTTCCAGGACATCGAGACGCCGATCCTGACCAAGGCCACGCCCGAAGGCGCGCGCGACTACCTGGTGCCCAGCCGCGTGCATCCGGGGCATTTCTACGCGCTGCCGCAATCGCCGCAGCTGTTCAAGCAGATCCTGATGGTGGCCGGTTTCGACCGCTACTACCAGATCGCCCGCT
This sequence comes from Rhodanobacter sp. FW101-FHT13A11, assembly GCF_058790335.1. Taxonomy (NCBI): domain Bacteria; kingdom Pseudomonadati; phylum Pseudomonadota; class Gammaproteobacteria; order Lysobacterales; family Rhodanobacteraceae; genus Rhodanobacter; species Rhodanobacter sp. FW101-FHT13A11. The sequence goes on from NZ_JBYTCN010000002.1 coordinate 350,777, forward strand.
GCTTCCGCGACGAGGACCTGCGCGCCGACCGCCAGCCGGAGTTCACCCAGCTCGACCTGGAGTTCGCCTTCGTCGAGGAAAAGGACGTGCAGGACTTCGTGGAGGAGCTGATCCGCCACGTGTTCAAGGAAGTGCAGGGCGTCGAACTGGACGCCGTGTTCCCGCGCATGACCTGGGCCGAGGCGATGCGCCGCTTCGGTTCGGACAAGCCGGACCTGCGCATCGCGCTGGAGCTGGTCGACGTGGCCGACGCGCTGAAGCATGTCGAGTTCAAGGTGTTCGCCGAGCCGGCCAACGACCCGGCCGGCCGGGTCGCCGCGCTGCGCGTGCCCGGCGGCAGCACGCTGTCGCGCAAGGATATCGACGGCCTGACCGAATATGTGTCGCGCTACGGTGCCAAGGGCCTGGCTTGGCTGAAGGTCGAGGATCTGGCCAAGGGCCGCGACGGGATCAATTCGCCGGTGGCGAAGTTTCTCGACGACGCGGCGCTGGACGGCGTGCTCAAGGCGACTGCCGCACAGACCGGGGACATCGTGTTCTTCGGCGCCGGCAGCTGGAAGACCGTCACCGACTTCATGGGCGCCCTGCGGCTGAAGGTCGGCAAGGATCGCGGCCTGGTCGAGGACAGCTGGAAGCCGCTGTGGGTCACCGACTTCCCGATGTTCGAATATGACGCCGAGGAGCAGCGCTTCGTCGCCCTGCATCATCCGTTCACCGCGCCGAAAGCGGATGACGCCGCGCAGCTGCGCGCCGATCCGCACAACGCGGTGAGCCGCGGCTACGACATGGTGTTGAACGGCAACGAGATCGGCGGTGGTTCGATCCGTATCCACCGGCCGGAGATGCAGAGCACGGTATTCGAACTGCTCGGCATCGGCGCCGAGGAGGCCGAGATGAAGTTCGGCTTCCTGCTGAAGGCGCTCAAGTTCGGCGCGCCGCCGCATGGTGGCCTGGCGTTCGGCATCGACCGCATCGCGGCGCTGATGGCCGGTACCGAGTCGATCCGCGACGTGATCGCGTTCCCCAAGACCACCAGCGCGCAGGACCTGATGACCGACGCGCCTTCGCCGATCGCCGCGGTGCAGCTGAAGGAGCTGCACGTGCAGGTGCTGGATGGCGCGGCGGCGGGCACCTGAGCCTGCCTCGTCGTCCGGGCGATGCCGCGCCGGGCGCGCATGGCCGTTTCTTCGCCACGCGTCGGATGTGATCCCCCATGCCTGACCATGTGATCCTGCTGCACGGCCTGTGGATGCGCGGCTTCGCGCTGTCCATGCTGCATCATCGGCTGATGGAGGCGGGTTTCCGCGTGCACCGCTTCGACTACCTCAGCGTGGCGGCCACCCAGCAGCGCATCCTGGACCGGTTGCAGGCGCGGATGGCCGCGCTGGCCGGGGAAGCCGACGCGGTGCACCTGGTCGGGCACAGTCTCGGCGGCCTGCTGGCCCTGCGTGCCTGCCTCGACGGCGCACCGCCGCCCGGGCGCATCGTCTGCCTCGGTTCGCCGCTGAAGGGCAGTGCCGCCGCGCGCGGGTTCGCCGCATGGGGGCGGGGCGGCGAAGTGCTGCTGGGGCACAACCGCGACCTGCTGGAACAGGGCTTCGAGCGTTGGGACGGCCGCCGCGAGGTCGGCGTGATCGCCGGCCGCCTGCCGCTGGGCCTGGGTGCGGTGCTGGGCCATTTCGAGGGCGAGCACGACGGCACCGTGGCGGTGGCGGAAACCCGCCTGCCGGGCCTGACCGACCATTGCGTGGTCGAGGTCAACCACACCGGCCTGCTGTTTTCGCAGGAAGTGGCCCGGCGGGTGGCGGAATTCCTGCGCCACGGCCGCTTCCCGCCCGCCGCGCACTGAGGCGTCATGTCGCGGCACGGCGGGACGCGGCAGCCGGCACGGTGGCGGAATTCGGGTAAAATCGCCCGCTTGTCCAATCGCTGCGTGCAGGAATCGCCATGGGTAGAGGCCCGTCCATCGAAGGTCGCAAGAACGCCGAAGACGCCAAGCGCGCCAAGGTGTTCACCAAGCTGATCCGCGAGATCACGGTGGCCACCCGCGCCGGCGTCGCCGACCCGGCCGGCAACCCGCGTCTGCGCGCGGCGGTGGACAAGGCGCTGTCGGCGAACATGACCAAGGACACCATCGAGCGTGCGATCAAGCGCGGCTCCGGAGCCGACGGCGGTGCCGACATGCAGGAGCTGCGCTACGAGGGCTATGGCCCGGCTGGCATCGCGCTGATCATCGAATGCTTCACCGACAATCCCACCCGCACCGTGGCCGACGTGCGCCATGCGCTGGCCAGGCACGGCGGCAATCTCGGCACTTCCGGCTCGGTGGCGTTCCAGTTCACCCGTTGCGGCGAGCTGGTGTTCGCCACCGGCGGTGACGCGGCGACCGAGGAAAAAGTGCTGGAGGCGGCGCTGGAAGCCGGCGCCGACGACGTGCTCAACGAGCACGGCGAAAGCATCGTGCTGTGCTCGCCGGAGAACTTCGAGACGGTGCAGCAGGCGCTGATCGACGCCGGCCTGGCCGCCGAGCACGCCGGCGTGGTGATGCGCCCGAACAACCGCGTCGAGGTGCCGGCCGAGGCGCTGGAGTCGCTGCTCGACCTGCTCGAGCGGCTCGACGCGCTGGACGACGTGAGCGAGGTGTCGCACAACGCCTTGCTGCCCTCCGGGACTGTCGGGTAAGTCGGAGGCCACGCGCCTTCGCATCGCACCAGTGATGACCCGCATTATCGGCATCGACCCCGGCAGTCAGCGCACCGGCGTGGGCATCATCGACGTGGACGACGCGGGCAAGCTGACGCACGTTTTCCATGGCGCGCTGGCGGTGGCCGGCGAGGCCACGTTCCCGTTGCGCCTGAAACGCATCTTTGACGAACTGTGTGACATCATCGCGACCCACCGGCCGGCCGAGTGCGGGATCGAGCGCGTGTTCATGGCACGCAATCCGGATTCGGCGTTGAAGCTTGGGCAGGCGCGCGGCGCCGCGATCTGCGCGGTGGTCAGTCAGGGGATCGTGGTGCACGAATACGCGGCAACCGAAGTGAAGCAGTCCGTGGTCGGCAGCGGCCGCGGCGACAAGGCCCAGGTGCAGCACATGATCGGCGTGCTGCTCGGCCTCAAGGGCCCGTTGCAGGCCGATGCCGCCGATGCGCTGGCGGTGGCGGTGACCCACGCGCATACCCGCGCCAGCCTGGCCCGCGTCGGCCTGCCGCGCACGGCCTGGAGGCGTCGCCGATGATGATGAAGACAAGGGGACACCGCCGGTGATCGGACGTTTGCGCGGCATCCTGATAAGCAAGCAGCCGCCGTCGCTGCTGGTCGAGGTGGGCGGCGTCGGCTACGAAGTCGAGGCGCCGATGTCGACGATCTACGACTTGCCGGGCATCGGCAAGGAAGTGGTCCTGCTCACCCATCACGCCGTGAAGGAAGACAGCGTCGCGCTGTACGGCTTCCTGCACGAGAGCGAGCGCACGCTGTTCCGCAACCTGCTCAAGGTCAGCGGGATCGGCGCGAAGATCGCGCTGGCGGTGCTGTCGGGCGTTTCCACCGAGCATTTCGCGCGGCTGGTGCAGGCCGGCGACGTGGTCGCGCTGACCAAGATCCCCGGCATCGGCAAGAAGACCGCCGAGCGCATCGTGGTGGAGTTGCGCGACCGCGTGGACGGCCTGTCCGGCGTGCCGGGCGGCGCGCCGCGCGCGGCCGGCGCGCCGCTGGACGCCGCCGCCGAAGCCAGCGTGGCGTTGCAGCAGCTGGGCTACAAGCCGGCCGAGGTGGCCCGGCTGGTGCAGAAGGTCGCTGCCGAGGGCGACAGCGCCGAAGCCATCATCCGCAAGGCGCTGCGCGCCGCGCTCGGAGCTTGATCGTGAGCCAACAGACTGTTCAGTGCCTCACCCCGGCGGAGAACCGGCGCCGACTGCGGGCACTCGCGCTCGGCGCGATCGGCGTGGTGTTCGGCGACATCGGCACCAGCCCGCTGTACACCATGAAGGAAACCCTGGGCACGCACGGCATGACGCCGACGCCGTCGGCGGTGCTGGGCGTGCTGTCGCTGGTGTTCTGGGCGCTGATCATGGTGGTGTCGCTGAAGTACGTCACCTTCGTGATGCGCGCGGACAACAAGGGCGAGGGCGGCATCATGGCGCTGATGGCGCTGGCGCAGCGCTCGATGAGCGGCTCGGCGCGCGCGCGCTGGGTGCTGGCCGGCTTCGGCATCTTCGGCGCCGCGCTGTTCTACGGCGACGGCGTGATCACCCCGGCGATCTCGGTGCTCGGCGCGGTCGAGGGCCTCGGCGTCGCCGCGCCGGGGCTGGACAAGTACGTGGTGTGGATCGCGCTGGCGATCCTGCTGGGCATGTTCGCCGTGCAGCGGCATGGCACGCACAGCGTCGGCAGGGCGTTCGCCCCGGTGATGACGCTGTGGTTCGTGGTGCTGGCGGTGCTCGGCGTGCGCCAGATCATCGCCAATCCGCAGGTGCTGTACGCGGTCAACCCGATGCACGCGGTGCGCTTCTTCGTCAACCACGGCAACACCTCGTTCATCGCGCTCGGCGGCGTGGTGCTGGCGCTGACCGGCGCCGAGGCGCTGTACGCCGACATGGGCCACTTCGGCAAGAAACCCATCCGGGTGGCCTGGTTCGGCTTCGTGCTGCCGGCGCTGCTGCTGAACTACTTCGGCCAGGGTGCGCTGCTGCTGGGCAATCCGCGCGCGATCGAGAGCCCGTTCTATCTGATGGTGCCCGAGCCGCTGCTGTACCCGATGATCCTGCTGTCGGCCTGCGCCGCGGTGATCGCGTCGCAGGCGGTGATCTCCGGCGCGTTCTCGATGACCCGCGAGGCGATGTCGCTGGGCTATTCGCCGCGGCTGGCGGTGGTGCATACCTCGCGCGAGATGTCCGGGCAGATCTTCGTGCCGTGGGTCAACCGCATGCTGATGGTGCTGGTGATCCTGGCCGTGCTCGGCTTCCGCAGCTCCGACAACCTGGGCGCGGCCTACGGCATCGCGGTGACCGGCACGATGACCGTGACCACGCTGCTGGCGCTGGTGGTCGCTCGCAAGCGCTGGCACTGGAGCTGGTTCACGGTGGTGCTGGTCGGCGTGCTGTTCCTGATCATCGACCTGTCGTTCTTCGGCGCCAACCTGCTGAAGGTGGCGCACGGCGGCTGGTTCCCGCTGGTGCTTGGCGTGGTGCTGTTCAGCGTGATGACCACCTGGCGCCGCGGCCGCGAGCTGGTGATGCGCGAGATCAAGCAGGGCGGCCTGGCGCTGGCGCCGTTCATCGAGAACATCGCCGAGCACCCGCCGCTGCGCGTGCCGGGCACGGCGATCTTCCTCACCGCGAACCAGCACGCCGTGCCGCATGCGCTGCTGCACAACCTCAAGCACAACAAGGTGCTGCACGAACGCAACGTGCTGCTGACGGTGGAGACGCTGGAAACCCCGGTGGCCGAGGCCCATGAGCGCATCGAGATCACCCCGATGGGCGGCAACTTCTTCGGGCTGGAGCTGCGCTTCGGCTTCGCCGAGGATCCGAACATCCCGCTGGCCCTGTCGCAGTGTTCGCGCGAGGGCCTCGGTTTCGACATGATGGATACCACCTTCTTCCTGTCGCGCGAGACCATCGTGGCCGACGCCCGCCGCCCCGGCATGGCGCTGTGGCGCGACAAGCTGTTCGCGTTCATGGCGCGCAACGCGCTGCCGGCCACCGCGTTCTTCCAGATCCCCGGCAACCGGCTGATCGAGCTGGGGGCGCAAGTCGAAATCTGAGTTGGCCCTGTAGGAGCCCGCTTGCGGGCGATGCTCTTGCTTTGGAGCCCGCAGAGAAAAAGACATCGCCCGCAAGCGGGCTCCTACAAGTACATGGCCAGCCTGCCATAATGCCGGCATGACCGACCACCGCATCATCACCGCCGCCGCCCAGCTCGACGACGAGGCGCTGGAAGCCACCATCCGGCCGAAGCGGCTGGACGAGTACCTGGGCCAGCAGGCGGTGCGCGAGCAGCTGTCGATCTACATCGAAGCCGCCCGGAAGCGGGGCGGGGCGCTGGACCACGTGCTGATCTTCGGCCCGCCGGGCCTGGGCAAGACCACGCTCAGCCACGTCATCGCGAACGAACTGGGGGTCAACCTGCGCTCCACCTCCGGCCCGGTGCTGGAGCGCGCCGGCGACCTCGCCGCGCTGCTGACCAACCTGGAGGCGAACGACGTGCTGTTCGTCGACGAGATCCATCGCCTGTCGCCGGTGGTCGAGGAGGTGCTGTATCCGGCGATGGAGGACTTCCAGATCGACATCATGATCGGCGAGGGTCCGGCAGCGCGCTCGATCAAGCTGGATTTGCCGCCGTTCACCCTGATCGGCGCCACTACCCGCGCCGGCATGCTCACCGCGCCGCTGCGCGACCGCTTCGGCATCGTGCAGCGGCTGGAGTTCTATACGGCCGAGGAACTCACCGCGATCGTGCGTCGCGCGGCACGCATCCTGGGCATCGTCTGCGCGCCGGAAGGGGCGCAGGAGATCGCCCGCCGCTCGCGCGGCACGCCGCGCATCGCCAACCGCCTGCTGCGCCGGGTGCGCGATTATGCCGAGGTGCGTGCCGGTGGCGAGATCACCCTGGCGGCGGCGCAGGCCGCGCTGGACATGCTGAAGATCGACCCGCAGGGTTTCGACGAGCTGGACCGCCGCCTGCTCGGCCTGATCATCGAGAACTTCGACGGCGGCCCGGTCGGGGTGGAGTCGCTGGCCGCCGCGCTCAGCGAGGACCGCGGCACGCTGGAGGACGTGGTCGAGCCGTACCTGATCCAGCAGGGCTACCTGATCCGCACCGCCCGCGGCCGCATGGTCAGCGCCAGGGGCTGGCGCCACCTGGGACTGACCCCGCCACCGCGGCAGGCGCAGCCCGCCGACCTGTTCGATGCCGGAACCGACGATGCCTGAAACCGCTCCGAAGCCGCCCTTCAGCTGGAAAGTACGGGTCTACTGGGAGGATACCGACGCCGGCGGGGTGGTCTACCACGCCGGCTACCTGCGCTTCATGGAGCGCGCCCGCAGCGAGTGGATGCGCGCACTCGGCGTCGACCAGATGGCGTTCAAGCAGGCCACCGGACTGGCCTTCATGGTGCGCGACATGCAGATCGATTTCCTCCGGCCAGCCCTGCTGGATGATGAACTGTCGGTGACGGTCGAGGTCAAAGAGCGGCGCGCAGCCAGTATCCTGTTCGCCCAGGCGATCATGAAGGCGGACGGCGACTGCCTGATTCGCGCGCAGGTGCGGGTGGCTTGCGTCGATCTCCAGCGCATGCGCCCCGCGCCGATCCCGACCGACCTGATCGCGCAACTCGCCCCCTGAGCCACAACCCCAAGCCGACTGGCGGAGAACCTGCAAGCAATGAACGGTGGACTGAACATTTTCACGCTGATCGCGGATTCGAGCGTGCCGGTAAAACTGGTGCTGCTGATCCTGCTGGTGTTCTCGTTCCTGTCGTGGGTGATCATCATCCGCAAGTACTCGCAGACCAAGGCGGCGATGGAAGACGCCGAGGCGTTCGAGGAGCGCTTCTGGTCCGGCGGCGACCTGGCCCAGCTGTTCCGCGAGGTCAGCAACCGCCACGGCGGCACCGGCGGCATCGAGAACATCTTCGAATCGGGCTTCCGCGAGTTCGCGCGCCAGCGCCAGCGCAAGACCCACGACACGCGCAGCGTCATCGAGGGCTCCGAGCGCGCCATGCAGGTGGCCGGCACGCGCGAGATCGGCCTGCTCGAGCGCAACCTGGAGTTCCTCGCCAACGTCGGCTCGATCAGCCCGTACGTGGGCCTGTTCGGCACCGTGTGGGGCATCATGGGCGCGTTCCAGGGCCTGGGCGAGATGAAGGACGTGACCATCGCGGTGGTCGCGCCGCACATCTCCGAGGCGCTGATCGCCACCGCGATGGGCCTGTTCGCGGCGATCCCGGCGCAGTGGGCGTACAACCGCTACGCCACCAAGGTCGAGCGCATCGCCTCGCGCTACGACGTGTTCCAGGAAGAGTTCTCCTCGGTGCTGCAGCGGCAGATCCAGACCGACGACGTCGCCTGAGCGGAGAGCAGCCATGCGAACCTCCGGGCGCCAGCGGCGCTACAAGCTCAAATCCGAAATCAACGTGGTGCCGTACATCGACGTGATGCTGGTGCTGCTGATCATCTTCATGGTCACCACGCCGATGATGAATTCCAGCGTCGACGTGCAGCTGCCGCAGGCCAACGCCAAGTCGCTGCAGCAGAAGAAGGACCCGGTGCTGGTCTCGGTGCTGCAGGACGGCCAGCTCTACCTGACCTTGAGCGGGGGGAAGAAGGAACTGGTCGACGCCGATACGCTCAAGCTCAAGGTGGGCGCCTTCGTGCGCGAGAACCCAGAGGTCAGCGTGCTGGTCGGCGGCGACGAGCGCGGCAGCTACGGCGGCGTGTTCAAGGTGCTGGCCGACCTGCAGCAGGCCGGCGTGGCCAAGGTCGGCCTGATGGGCCAGCCGGACGAGCCGGCCGGCCATGGCAAGAGCACCCCCGATGGACGAAAGTAAGGCGACGCCGAAGGCGGTCGTACTTTCCGCCATCCTGCACATCGGCATCGTGGGGTTCCTGTTCCTCGCGGTGCTGCCGTGCTCGACCTACGAGAACGTGTTCAACGCGCTGCACCTGCCGGCGTGGATGAACCCGATCACCTGCTCGAAGCCGCTGGAGCTGCAGGGGCAGGTCATCGAGGCCACCCTGATCGGCCCCACCGGCAGCCCGCCGCCGAAGGCGGAGAAGGTCAAGCCGGTGCCCGATTCCACCCCGCCGCCGCCCACCGTGCCGCCGCCGACGCCGCCCAAGATCGAGGCGCCGGAGGTGAAGACCCTGCCGCCGCCGCCCAAGCAGCCCGACCTCAAGGACCAGGAGCGGGTGGTGGAGGAGGCTGCGCTGAAGGCCGAGGAGGCGAAGCAGGTGCAGGAGGAAAAGCAGCGCCAGCGGCAGGCCGAGCTGGACGCGCAGGCGGTCAAGCAGAAGCAGGAAAAGCAGAAGCAGATCGACGACCTGCTGGCCAAGATGGACGCGGCGGCGCAGCAGACCCGCAAGCTCGACAGCAAGGCCAGGCAGGCCAAGCAGCAGATGGAGGACCTGAAGAACGCCCAGGACAACGGCGCCCCCGACCTGCCCAACGCGGCGCAGCGCCAGACCGGCAACAACAGCCAGAACAGCAACCTCGCCGACGAATATGCCGCGGCCATTCAGAATGCGGTCACGCCGAACTGGTTAAGGCCGGATAACATACCGTCTGTTCCGTGCCAGGTGCACATCGTGCAGTCGCCCGGTGGCGACGTGATGAGCGCTACCGTCGATTCCAGCTGCCCCTACGACGACGCCGGCCGGCGTTCGGTCGAAAATGCGGTATTGCGCACCAAGACCTTGCCGTACAAGGGTTTCGAAAGCGTGTTCCAGCGCAACCTCACCTTCACCTTCAGGCCGCAATGATCAAGACCATGCGCAAATTCAGCTCAAGCCTTGTCGTCATCCTGCTGGCCGCGGTGGCGTTGTTCGCCGGCCCGGCCACCGCCCAGTCGCTGAACGTCGACATCGTCGGCGGCGTCAAGACCGCCACCCCGATCGTGGTGGTGCCGTTCGCCCAGGCCGGCGGCGCGCCGCTGTCGACCGACGTCGCCGACGTGATGCGCAACGATTTCAACCGCTCCGGCAAGTTCCGCTCGCTGGCCAAGAGCGACATCGTGGAATTCCCGTCCAAGGGCTCGGACATCAAGTTCGCCACCTGGCGCCTGCTCAAGCAGGACTACATCGTGGTCGGCAACATCACCGACGCCGGCAACGGCATGGTGCAGGTCGAGTACGAACTGTGGGACGTCAACAAGCAGCAGAGCCTGCTGCACCAGCAGATGCCGCCGGCGCCGGCGGGCGACCTGCGCGGCGTGGCGCACCAGATCGCGGACATCATCTACGAGAAGATCACCGGCGTGCGCGGCGCGTTCTGGACGCGTATCGCGTACATCACCGCGGTGGGCCTGGGCAACCACACCACCTATTCGCTGATCGTGGCCGACTCGGACGGCTACAACCCGCAGGTGGTGGCGCGTTCGAAGGAGTCGCTGCTGACCCCGGCCTGGTCGCCGGACGGCCGCAAGCTCGCCTACGTCTCGTTCGAGAGCGGCAATTCGTCGATCTACGTGCAGGACATCACCACCGGCTCGCGCCAGCTGGTGGAATCCCACCCGCGGGGCATCAACGGTGCGCCCGCGTGGTCGCCGGACGGCAGCAAGCTGGCGGTGGCGCTGTCCTACGTCGGCAACCTGGAGCTGTTCGTGCTGGATCTGGCCAGCCGCCACGAGACCCGGCTGACCAACAGCCTGTCGATCGACACCGAGCCGGTCTGGGCGCCCGACGGCAAGAGCATCTTTTTCACCTCCGACCGTTCCGGCCGGCCGCAGATCTACCAGGTCCCGGCCAGCGGCGGCACGCCGCAGCGGATCAGCTTTCAGGGGCAGAGCAACCTGAATGCCGACGTGAGCTACGACGGCAAGCAGATCGCCATGGTGCAGGGCAACGGGAACGTGTATCGTATTGCCATCATGGATCGCAGTCTGGGTGACCAGGTGCGGTTCCTCTCGCCGGGCCCGATCGACGAGTCCCCGAGTTTTGCACCGAATGCCAGCATGCTGCTGTATGCCGCTACCGAAGGACGTCGCGGCGTGCTGTATGCCGTATCGGCTGACGGCATGGTTCGCCAGCGCCTCGTGCTTTCCGACGGCGACGTGCGCGAACCGGCCTGGGGACCATACCGGCAACGCTGATTTTCCAGGCTGCCGCGCGCGAGTGCGGCAGCCCGATGCCCAGGGAGTGGGCCCGAACGGCGCCGCGAGGCGCGTTTCGGTTTCCGGCCATGGCGCCTTGCGCGTCGAAAGCCAGTCAGGGCGACCGTGCAGAGTCACGCACTATCGACCTTTCAAGTGTCAAAATAACAGCCGGTTAACCGGCGACAGCTGTCCCGTTATCCCCGATCGTCATCGTTAGTCGGAACTCAACCCGTAAGGAACGTCACCATGAATAAGACCGTTCGCGTCGCCCTGGTTGCCCTGCTCTGCGTAGGCGCGGCCGCTTGCTCCAAGAAGCAGGAAGTCAAACCGCAGCCGGCTCCGGAGCAGACCGCCCCGACCCAGGCTCCCGTCTCTGACGGCAAGTACACCCCTGCCGACCTCGACACGGATGCCTGCCTGCGTCAGCGCGTCGTCTACTTCGACTTCGACAAGACCGAGATCAAGCCGGAGTTCCAGCAGATCATGGCGTGCCACGCCAAGTACCTGCGCGATCGCCCGACCTCGCACATCCGCCTGGAAGGCAACGCCGACGAGCGCGGCTCGCGCGAGTACAACCTGGGCCTCGGCGAGCGCCGCGGCAACGCCGTCTCCGAAGCGCTGCAGGGCAATGGCGGCCAGGCCAGCCAGCTGGAAGTGATCAGCTACGGCAAGGAGAAGCCGGTGTGCCGTGAGCACAACGAGGATTGCTGGAGCAAGAACCGCCGCGTCGAGATCGTCTACACGGCGCAGTAAAGATGAAGCGACTGGCTAACAGCTTTGCAGCCAGGTTCGGCATGGCGGGCGCGGTCGCGTCCGCCATGCTGTTCGCGTTCCCGGCATTCGCGCAGGACTCCCGGCTGAGCCTCGCCGATCGTGTCGCGCGGCTGGAACAGCAGGCACAGAACAAGGACCAGTCCGGCACCGGCATGGTCAACCAGATGCAGCAACTGCAGGCACAGGTGCAGCAGTTGCAGGGACAGATCGAGGAACTGCAGCACCAGTTGCAGACGCTCGAGGACAAGAACAAGGCCCAGTACACCGATCTCGACGCCCGGCTAGGACGCATCGAGAGCGCTGGCACTGGCGCTGGCGCTGCTGGCGCCGCGGCAACAGCCGGCGGCAACCCGCAGGCGCCGGCAGCCGGCAAGCCGGCGGCCGCGGCGGCCAATACCGCAGCCGGCAACGCGGCGGCGGGTCAGCCGGCTCCAGCCGGTGGCAATCCGGGCGCCGGCGCGGCCGACCCCGCGGCGGCCCAGGCTGCCTACGACGTGGCCTTCAAGGCGATCCGCGCAGGCAATTACGTCGAGGCGTCGCGCGAGTTCCGCAGCTTCATCCAGCAATACCCGAACCATGCATTGGCGCCGAATGCCCTGTACTGGCTCGGCGAGTCCTACTACGCCACCACCAACTACCCGGTCGCACTGGAATCGTTCCAGCGGTTGCTGAGCCAGTTCCCGCAGAGCGAGAAGGCGCCCGATGCGCTGCTCAAGGTCGGTTACAGCCAGCTCGAGCTGAAGCAGACCGCAGCGGCCAGGGCCACGCTGACCCAGGTCGCCGCCAAGTATCCCGGCACCAAGGTGGCCAGCCTGGCCCAGGAACGCCTGCAGCGCCTGCAACTGCAGTCGGGCAACTGAGCGGCGGCGCATGAGCGGCCATGACGCGCGCGAGGCGTCCGCCACGCCTGCGGCGACGGTCGCCGAGCGCCTGCGCATCACCGAGATTTTCCATTCGATCCAGGGCGAAGCCGATGCGATCGGCTGGCGCAGCGTGTTCGTTCGCCTCACCGGCTGCCCGCTGCGCTGTGTCTGGTGCGATACCGAGTATTCGTTCTACGGCGGCAACTGGCATGCGATCGACGACATCCTCGCCGAGGTCGCCACATACGGTGCGAGGCACGTCTGCGTGACCGGCGGCGAGCCGCTGGCGCAGAAGCGCTGCCTGATCCTGCTGCGCAAGCTGTGCGATGCCGGCTACGAGGTGTCGCTGGAAACCTCCGGCGCGCTGGACGTCTCCACGGTCGACCCGCGCGTGCGCAAGGTGATGGACCTGAAGGCGCCGGATTCGGGCGAGAGCGGCCGCAACCTGTGGTCGAACCTCGATCACCTGCTGCCGCACGACCAGGTCAAGATCGTCATCGCCAGCCGCGCCGACTACGAATGGGCGCGCGCGATGCTGGCCGAGCATGCGCTGGCGGATCGCTGCATGGTGCTGTTCTCGCCGGTGCACGGTGCGGTGGAGCCGCGCGATCTGGCCGAGTGGATCATCGCCGACAGGTTGCCCGTGCGCTTCCAACTGCAACTGCACAAGCTGCTGTGGAACGACGCAGCCGGAAAGTGACTTGTGCGTTCGTCCGTGAACGCGCAGATCAAAAGGCGGCCATCCATGGCCGCACTGCTTGAACCAGTGCGTTCGTCCCTGAACGCCAGGATCAAACAGCAGCCATCCATGGCTGCACTCTTCAAAACAGAATCCGCGCTGTGGCCTGTGTCGCCGCAAGCGCTTTCCGGCCGGTGACCGGCCGCACCTGTGTGGATGCAAAACATGTCTGAAAATTCTCCCCGAAAAGCCGTCGTGCTCGTCTCCGGCGGCATGGACTCGGCCGTTACCATCGCGATCGCCCGCGAGCAGGGCTATCAGGTGCATGCGCTGAGCGTGGCCTACGGCCAGCGCCACAACTCGGAACTGGCCGCCTCGGATCGCGTGGCGAGAATGCTTGGCGCGGTCGAGCACAAGACCGTCGGCGTCGACCTGCGCAGCATCGGCGGTTCCGCGCTGACCGCCGACATCGACGTGCCGCTGGACACTGCCGACAGCAATGACATCCCGGTCACCTACGTGCCGGCGCGCAACACCATCATGCTGTCGATCGCGCTGGGCTGGGCCGAGGTGCTCGGCTCCAGCGACATCTGGTGCGGGGTCAACGCGGTCGACTATTCGGGCTACCCGGATTGCCGCCCCGCCTTCATCGAGGCATTCGAAAAACTGGCCAACGTCGCCACCAAGGCCGGCGTGGAAGGCGCCGGCATCCGCATCCACGCGCCGCTGATGCGCATGAGCAAGGCCGACATCGCGCGCGAGGGTCAGCGGTTGGGCGTGGATTTCTCGGCCACGGTGAGCTGCTACCAGGCCGACGACGACGGCCGTGCCTGCGGCCATTGCGACGCCTGCCGGCTGCGCGCGCAAGGCTTCCGCGAGGCGGGCCTGGCCGACCCCACGCGTTACGCTTGAATGTCCGCGCGCTTGCTTGTGCCGCTGCGGTGCAGCCCGTAAAATTGTCCGCTTGAGTTTTGCAATGATGGGTCGTTAGCTCAGCTGGTAGAGCAGTAGACTTTTAATCTATTGGTCCCGGGTTCGAGTCCCGGACGACCCACCAGCTTTCAGGGCGCCCGACGGGCGCTCTTTTTTTTCGGACGCGATTCGTGGCCTCGGTCGACGCAGCGGGTGGCGTTCAATACTGGGCCGCGCAAATGCGGGGCGCAGGTACAATGCCCATCGCGGATGATCCGCTTCGCCGCCGGTCATGAGGCAGGCGCGGCATGGTTGCCGCGCCTGCCGCGCCGCCTATTTCTGGCCTTCGGTGAACCAGTAGGTACGCTTGCGCTTGCCGGTGTTGGGCGGGGTGACTCTCTGAGAACCCAGCGACGACGTGTTGTTGCCACCGCCCGCCCCGGTCTGGTTGCCACCGCCGATGAGCACCGGAGTGTACACATTGGGGGTGTCGGGATTGACCGCGACGAGGCCGAAAACCGGCGAGGGCGGCAGGCCGCCGCCGTCGAAGACGATGTAGCCGTTGCTGTTCAAGCCTGCGCCAGTCAGGAAGTTGATCGCGTAGCCGCGTGCAATGCCCAGGTTCGGGTAGCACATGTTGGGGCTCTTTGTAGGATCAGCCGGTGTGTTGGTACCGAAGTAGGTATAGCCCGCCACGGTCAACGGCGCGTTCACCGCCTTCTCGCCGGCATGGGTCAGGGTGACGTAGAAGCCCGACGTGGTGCTGGTGGAGGAATAGGGCGTCGTCGTTCCGGCCGCGGCACCGGTTTCGTCGGTGAGCATGGATTCGGTGATCGTGGTCCAGCCACTGGCCACGCTGGTGCCGGTGTTGGTGTCCTTCATCATGTAGAAGCGATTGACCACGTTGGACGACGCATTCGACAGCAACGGGTGCTCGCGATCGCCGCTGGCGGCCACCACTGCGTCGAAAGTCGGGGTCGGGGTGACATCGGGCGGATAGAAGAACTTGCGGGCGCTGGTGCCGGTGCCGCCGAAGCTGGCGATCTGGGTCACCTTCCAGTTGGCGGGGGAGGCGTCATCGATGTCGGCGCGCCAGATATTGCCGCCCAGGTCGCCGGTGTAGAGGCGGTCGGTGTAGCCATCGCCGTTGCGGTCGAGCAGGGTGATGTCGGACGGGATCGCGTAGGTCATTTTCGGAACCGTGGCCGTGCAGCCGGACGGGCAGGAGGTCCACACCGTGCTGCCATTGATGGCATCCAGCACCACGATCGCGCGGCCCATGGTGTCGGCGGCACCTACCGGGTCGGTATCCTCGGCGGGGTCGTAGCCGCCGCCCATGATGACCACCGGGATGGGATTGCCGCTGAGGTCCTTGTGGCCATTGACCAAGGCCAGCTTGGGCTGCGACCAGGTCTGGCCGAGTTCGGGGATGTTGGCATTGGTCTTGCTCCACAGGAAGACCGGCGGCTTGGTCGGGTCGCTCACGTCGAACGCGTAGATCAGGCGGCCGCCACGGCGCGCCGTGAGGTAGATGTAAGTCTTCGGGTTGGTGGCGCTGCGCAGATCCTGGTAGACCGTGGTGGTGCCGTCGAAGAAGTAGTCCTTGCCGCTGCCGGTGGTGGCGCCCAGCGTAAGCGCGGGGCTGTTGTTGCGTAGACGCTGGAACTTGCCGAAGAAGTCCGGGGCGATGAACGACCACAGCTCGCCGCCCGGACGCACGTAGCGTCCGCTGGCCATCTTGATGATGCCGGGGGCGGTGGCATCCTTGTTGCCGTTGACGGCACGGAAGAGGCCGTCGTTGGAGCCGTAGAACGCCACGATGCCGATGGAGCCGCCGTAGTTGACTACAGCGGGCCGCGAGTGCAGCACGTCGCCGTGGATGGACGGGCGCACGGTCACACCGCTGCCGGGTCCTGCCGGGCTCTCGGCGCCGGTAGTGCTGGTGCTGTTGTTGTCCGTGCCGCGGACCCAGTTGACCAGATTGTTGGCATCGGTCGACGTCGACCCGGTCGGCAGGGCGAATGCCGTGGGCGTCAGTGCGGTATTGCTGGTATCGAACGTGGGCAGCGTGCCGGTGGTGGGGCAGCCGCCCACACTGTTGCAGGTGAAGATATTGCGGGTCGACTGATCGGTGAGGTAATCCGCACGCGCCATCTCGGCGACGCCGCCCTTGTCGACGATCTCGCCGTCGGGGGCGTCGAATGCTCCGCCGGAGCCGGTCGGGTGGTTGATCCAGAAGCCGTTGGCCGGCCAGCCAGTGACGGGGGTGCTGAGGAGACTGCCGGTGGTTTGGTCAATGGCAAACGGGCCGTCGCGCGGGGTGCCGGCCTGGTGGTCCGCCGTCCAGAAGCTGAGCGCGGTGGGCGAAATGAAGCCGGTGCCGGCGTTGCTGATCGCCGGTTGGCCCAGCGAGTCGTTCAGCACCACGTTGCCGCTGGTGTCGTAGCCGATCTGGTACTGCTTGAGGTTGCCCGCCCAGCGCGGGGCGGCGTTGGCGTCCGGGCGGAACATGCCGACGTATACCTGGTTCAGCGAGGTGCCCTGGGCGTTCACGCTGACCGGCAGGCTCACCGAGGCAAACACACTGTTGGTCGCCTGCACCTCGTTGAAGATGCCCACCAGATCCTTGACCAGGTTGTTCAGTGCATTCGGATCGTTGATGTTGATCACGAACGATTTGCCGCCGCCGTTGCTGGCCATGCTCTGGACATAGCTGACATAGTCGGGATTCTTACCGTCGGTCACCGCGATCGTGTACGTAATGATGTTCTGCGGGGAGCCGCTGTTGGTCCCACCGGAAAGATCAGTCTGGTACATGAAGCGGGCCCACTCGGGGCCGCCGCCCTTGCCCTGGTACTTGGCGTTGGGCGGGGGAATGACGACGGTCTGTTGTTGTGCAGTCGTCGCGCCGGCTGCCACGAGCGCGGGGCCCCAGATATTTTGACTTTGATTGGG
The DNA here is from genome assembly GCF_058790335.1 of Rhodanobacter sp. FW101-FHT13A11. Taxonomy (NCBI): domain Bacteria; kingdom Pseudomonadati; phylum Pseudomonadota; class Gammaproteobacteria; order Lysobacterales; family Rhodanobacteraceae; genus Rhodanobacter; species Rhodanobacter sp. FW101-FHT13A11. The sequence continues at coordinate 367,770 of NZ_JBYTCN010000002.1, forward strand.
ATCGCCATTGACCATGGCGTTCGCGATGTAGATCACGAAGTTCTTCTGGCAGGCGTTGAGCTTGGCCAATGATGTGTAGTTGGTGCCCGACAGACCCGTCCTTCGCGCGTAGTACGCCCATACTTCCTGCATGCCGCCACCGGTGTTCGGGCTGTTCGACCCATCGCCAGGGTTGCTCTGTCGGCTGAGGCCCTGAATGACGGTCTGCAGGTTGCTGAGGTTCGTCGAACCAGTCGTGGTGGTGGAGCCGGGAGCGTCACCGATCAACGGGAGGAGGGCTGGCTGTGGCTGTGGAAACTTGAAGTAGCCGCCATTGCTGTTTTGATCCCACCGCATGAATCCCAAGTTGATATTGCCAGCCAGCTGCGGGCTGGTGCCCAAGGTGGTGACAGCGCTATAGAGGGCGCACTGCTCAAAGCCGGCATCCTTGCCGGCATTGATGGAAGAAACCACGCTTGTATAGGGGGCCGGGCAGGTGAAGTTGGCGGCGCCGTTCCAGGCGCTCGAGCTGTCCAGCAGGACAATCACATTCGGCTGGCCGCCATTGATCGGCTTGCCGGTATACAGGTCGATGTCCTCGCCGCTGGCGATGCCCGGCAGCGCCAGCGCGGCGGCCATCAGGACGAGGATGCGCAGCCGGCGATTCAGGATGGTGCGTGGGTGTGACATGGCGGCTACTCCGCGGGGACGGATGCGAGGTTAATAGGGGCAGGGCGTGCCGATCGGCACCTGTACAGCGGCACCCTGGTGCACGGTCACCGCGACGGCGGTGTTGTTCGGGTCGGTGACGGTGGACTGGATGTCCCATTGGGTCGCCGAGCACATCGAGGGAGCTGCCGGGGGCGGGGATACCGAGGAGGACGGGCCGGGCAGGATCAGGTTGCCGTTGGGGTTGTTCGGCACCTTGCAGACGTCGCCCACCGGCAGGGTCGCGTTGGGGATCACCTTGCTGTCGAGGCAGGCGGGAGGCGCGACCTGGGCGGTGAAGTCCGTGATGCCGTCGCCGTTGACGTCGACCGGCACGGGAGTGGTGGTGGTGATCGGCACCCGGATGAACGGCTGGCTCATCACCTGCTCGATGCCTTGCTGTGCCACGGTGCCGGCTTCCAGCCGGTACTGCTGGTTGGCGGCGACCCGGGTGTTGATCATGCTCGAGCTGACCATGGAAATGGCGAAGAGCATGAAGATGACCAGGAAGATCAGCGTCATCACCAGGGTGAAGCCGCGCTGCGAGGTGCGGGACGGAGAGGTCTTCATCATTGGTTCTCCCTCACGCCGCCGGTGTTCCAGACGCGTGCCACGGTGCCGTAGACGTGCCGCTTGTAGTGGTCGCCATATGCGGGGATCGGCGCGGCGCGACCCAGGTCGTAGGTGCGGGTGTCGGTCCAGCTGGCGGTGCTGTCGAGATTGCGCGAGAGCAGGTTGACGCGTACGGCGGTGACGTTGGCCCAGTTGGCGGTGGCTGACGCGGTCCATGCGTAAGCGGCGGCCGCCACCGCGGTGGCGCAGGCAGCCGGTGCGGCGCTGGTGTCGGACGGATTGTCGACGTAGCAGTCCGGCGAGCCGTTGTTGTCGACGTCGATGCCGTAGCTGTAGTGCACGTCTTCGATGCCGGTGACCAGCGAGGAGACCTGGATGGCGCCGTTCACGAATTCGGCCATCTTCAGCGTCGGCGTGGTGTCGGCGCCGGTGCCGCTGCACACATCGCAGGTGGCCACGTAGTAGCTGCGCATGACGTATTTGCGCAGCTCGGCGGAGGTGCTGGTGCTGCAGGTGCCGCCGGCGACGGCCGCCTTGTTGTGCAGCGTGAAGGCGCTGGGGCTGTTGCTGTAGACCAGCGGTACGCTGTCGGTCTCGCAGCCGGAACGCTGCAGGTAGTAATTGTTGCCGTCAGCCGGGGTGGCGCTGCCGGAGACGTAGCTGACGGTGAGGACTTCCGCGCCCGTCCGCATGTTGGGAAGCTTGGTAGCCAGGCATGCGGGGACGGTGGCGGCCAGCGATGGCCCGTAGACCGGGAGCGGAACGGTGAGTGGGCTGGTGCTGAAACCCATCGAGGCGGGCGCCGTGGCGCAGGGGTCCGACAGGGCGTAGCTGGAGGTGGCAAGCGGCAAGCTGGCGCGCCCGTAGAAACCGGCCATCTCGATGTCGCGCCTGATCGACTGCAGGGCGAAGCGGCCGTTCTCGACCTGCTCGGAGGTCTTGTTGAATTCCGTGCGCGCCTTGCTGGTGGAGACGTACAGCGAGCTGAGGCCGGCCAGCAGCGCCAGACCGATGGCGACGGCGACCATCAGCTCGATCAGGGACATGCCCGCCTGCTGGCGGGCATGCGACATGGGCTGGCCGTGGGCGCGAGGAGTCATCATGTCGTCGTGAGGTTGGCGATCTGGATTTGGACGCTGATCACGCGCCGCAGGTTGTTGTTGCCGAGCGTTCCACTCCCGCACAGCAACTTTGGCGTGGCCGTGGGCGTCAGGCCCTGCCAGGCAACGCTGACCTGGTAGACCTGATTGGTTGGGTCGATCTGGGTGATGCAGCCGACCGCGCCGATCATGGCGCCGACCTTGTTGCCGCCGGAGGTCTCGCGGGAACCTAGCAGGGCGTTTTGCCAGGCGGCGAGGTCGGAAGCGACGGTGGTGTTCTGTATGGCCGAACCCGAGGTGCAGGGAGTCGGGGCGCTGGTCGTGCTGTAACCGGTGGGGCCGGTGGGGCCGGTGGGGTTGGTTATGCTGGCGCCCACCGAATAGCACGAGGCGACCTGCCGGTTGGCGTTGATACGCGAAACCATGTCCTGCACCAGGGTCAGTGCCTGCACCCGCTGGTACGACTCCATCTCGCTGCGCGTGGATTTCGCCATCAGGGTGACGGTGCCGAGCAGGGCGATGGCCGCGATGACCAGCGACACCAGCGCTTCGATCAACATCATGCCGGTCTGGTTTTTCATGGGCAGGTGACCTTGGTGGACTCGACGCGGCCGGTGGCGCCCACGGTGACGCTGAGGCAAAGCGGCTGCGAGCCGGTCTTGTTGATCGGCGCGATCGCGAACGTGGCTCCCGTGGTGGTCATCCGGCCGTTGCCGTCGAAGCTGAAGCTTGGATCGGACGGCGTGATGACGATGTTGCCGAGGGCCGACTGCTTGCGAATGGTCGCGGCGGGGGTGTTCTGGCTGACCACCCAGCCCTGGCTCCAGTCGGCCGCGTTGGTGGCCTTCACATCGACCTGGGCGTTGCGCTTGATCGCCTCGCTGCGCGCCAGCGCCACCGTGGAGACGATATCCATCGAGGCGTTCTTGACGCTTTGCGATTGCAGGAACGGCCGCATCGAGGGGATGGCGATCATCAGCAGCACGGCAAAGATGGCCAGGGTGACCAGCATCTCAACCAGCGTGAAGCCGTGGCTACGCGATGTGCGCATGGATCATTTCCAGCAGTTCGTGGCGCCGGTGCTCGCTACCTTGCTGCCGTCGCCGTTGAGGGTGAGCGTGGCGCAGCCCGTGTCGCGAACCTGGGTGCCCTTCGGTGTGGCGGTGATGGTGTAGCGCGGCGGCGTGCCGCCTGAAACGGAGGCTGCGGTGGCCACCATCGCAACGCTGTAGCTGGACGCTACCGTGTTCGGCACGGTATAGCCGAGCGTGCTCAGGCTGCCGGCGAACTGCCGGGAATCGACCATGTAGCGCTCCTGCGCGCTGGCGATTTCCTGCATCACGCTCTCCGCCGCCGAGCGGTTGGAGCGCAGGGTGTAGTTGAAGTAGCTGGGCACGGCGATGGCGGCGAGGATGGCGATGACCGCTACCGTGATCATCAGCTCGATCAGGGTGAAGCCGCGTGCACGCGCGACGGGTTGAGCCTGGCGCAAGTACGTGCGCGGCGGTGGCGTGAACCGTCGACCGGTGTGGATCGAAGCTGGCATATTCCCCCCTAGGGTTGCCGGTATTGTGCTGGGTGACCGACAAGCTTGTCCGTGTGCTGCATCACGGGCTAACGCCATGCCCGTCAGGAATATGGGATGTTCCCCCGGCAATGTCAATTTGCCGATCCACCGGTATTTGGCGGCATCCCAGCCCATTGCGCACGATCTTTCGGACTTGCCCAGCAAGGCGGCTTGGCGAGGTCCGGCGGGAGCGCTTCGGATCACACTGCGGCCCGGATCGGTTGCCGATCGCGCGGAATTTCCAGCGTCCGCAGGAAAGCCGTGGTGCCCCGGGTGTGCATGGTGTACCGGCCACCCCGAGGCGGCCGGGCATTCAGTCGATGCGCCGGGTTCCCCGCCGGCGGCGCCGGGTGACGCGCTCGATCAACAGCGGCAGCAGCGCGAGCAGAGCGATCGCCCCCAGCGGCAGCAGTACCTCGCGGTGCATGAACAGGTCCAGGCCGAAGCTGCTGGCATGGCTCATGGCGTCGCCGAGGCCAGCGCCGATCGAGGTTTCGAAAATCAGCGAAACGGTACCGCCCAGCCAGCTGGCGCCGAGGAACAGCCACAGCGGGCAGCGCAGCCAGGCCAGGCAGACGGTGACCAGGCCGAACGGCGCCACCGGCACGAAGCGCAGGAACAGGGTATAGCTCACCGGGTGGCGTTCGAAGCCGTGGTGCAGTTTCGCCACGATCGCCGGCGGCTGGCGGCTGCCGGCGCCGAACGCGTAACGGCTGGCCAGGAACAGGATCAGCGAGCCCAGGGTCAGGCCGATCGACGAGTACACGGTGGCGTCGACCACGCCGAAGGCGAAGCCGCCGGCCAGGATCACCACGATGGTGCCCGGGATGCCGGTGGCCACGGTCAGCGTCAGCAGGCCGGTGTAGGCCAGGCGGCTCAGCCAGGGGTGGTCGGCGATCTGCGCGTGCAGCTCGGCCTGGTGCGCCACCAGTTGCTGCGGCCCCAGCCGGTCCAGCGAGCCGGAGGCGAACAGCACGATGCCGGCCAGCACCAGCAGGATCAGCGGCAGCGCGGCGCGCCAGCGGTTCAATACGGCACGCCGGTGGCGCCATAGGTGGCCAGTACCTCGCGGGCGCGGGCGCGCAGGATGTCGCGGCGCACGGCGATGTTGCGGCGGGCCAGCTCGCCGATCCAGTCGGCCGGCAACGGACCCTCGTCGAACTCGGTGAGTTCCTCGACATCCTCGGAGCGCGCGCCGATCAGCAGCTCGTCGATGCCGGCCCACACGGTGGCGCCGTAGCACTGGCAGCACGGCTGCGAGCTGGTGGCCAGCACGTAATGGCCGCCGTCCTCGTTCAGCCGGTGCCGGCTCAAACGCTGCTGCGCGATCATGATCACCATCATCTCGGCATGCGCGACCGAACAGCTCTGCGGCAGTACGCGGTTGACGCCGACGGCGACCAGCCGGCCGCTGTGGCTGTTGAACACGGCGGCGCCGAACGGGCCGCCGCCGCCGCGCTCCACGTTGTGCCGCGACAGCTCGATCGCCAGGCCCACGCGCTCCTCGTCGCTCTGGTAACGCCGGTTGGTGTCGGCGACGTCGCCGATCCACGGCGGCAGGGTGAGATGGATTTGCAGCGGCAGCATGCCTTGGCTCCGTCAGTGGGCCGGCCCGCTTACTGGCCGGCCGGCTTGGCCCACACGTCGCGCAAGGTCACCGTGCGGTTGAACACCGGGGCGTCGGCGCGGTGGTCGACGCGGTCGGCCACGAAGTAGCCGAGCCGCTCGAACTGGAAGCGCCGCTCCGGCTCGACGCGGGCGGCGGCCGGTTCCAGCCATGCCCGCACCACGCGTTTGGCCTCGGGGTTGACGTGATCGAGCCAGCTCTTGCCATCCTCTTCGCTGTCCGGCGCGGGCACGCTGAACAGGCGATCGTACAGGCGCACCTCGGTGGCCACCGCATGCTTCGCGCTGACCCAGTGGACGGTGCCCTTCACCTTGCGGTCGGCGCCGGGCAGGCCGTGGCGGGTTTCCGGATCGAGCGTGCAGTGCAACTCGACCACGTTGCCGGCAGCGTCCTTGACGACCTGTTCGCACTTGACGATGCCGACGCCACGCAGGCGCACTTCGCCCTCGGGCTTCAGCCGGTGGAAGCCCTTCGGCGGCATCTCGGCGAAATCCTCGCGCTCGATCCATACCTCGCGGGCGAACGGCACCTCGCGCGTGCCGAAACTCTCGTCCTTCGGATGGTTCGGGAAGCTCAGGGTTTCCTCGTGGCCTTCCGGCAGGTTGGTGATCACCAGCTTCAGCGGGTCGAGCACGGCCATCCGGCGCGCCGCGGTGGCGTCCAGATCCTCGCGGATGCAGTTCTCCAGTACGGTGTAGTCGATCACGCTGTTCTGCTTGGAGACGCCCACGCGCTCGATCAGCAGGCGCAGCCCGGCCGGAGTGAAGCCGCGCCGGCGCAGGCCGCGCAGCGTGTTCATGCGCGGGTCGTCCCAGCCGTCCACGTGATGCTCGTTCACCAGCTGCGCCAGCTTGCGCTTGCTGGTGATGCAGTAGCTGAGGTTGAGCCGCGAGAACTCGATCTGGCGCGGCTTGGCCGGCTTCGCCTCCAGGCCCGCGGCGACCACCGACTGCCACAGTTCCGGATGGTTCGGCAGGTCCACCTTGTCCACGCACCAGTCGTACAGCGGGCGGTGGTCCTCGAACTCCAGCGTGCACAGCGAGTGGGTGATGCCCTCCATCGCATCGGACAGCGCGTGCGCGAAGTCGTACATCGGGTAGATCGGCCAGGCATCGCCGGTGTTCTGGTGGGCGACCTTGCGGATGCGGTACAGCGCCGGGTCGCGCAGGTTGATGTTGCCGGAGGCCATGTCGATCTTCGCGCGCAGCGTCTTGCTGCCGTCGGCGAACTCGCCGGCGCGCATGCGGCGGAACAGGTCGAGGCTCTCCGCGGCCGGACGCCCGCGCCAGGGCGAGTGGCGGCCCGGCTCGGTCAGCGTGCCGCGGTACTGGCGCATCTCCTCGGCGCTGAGGTCGTCGACATAGGCCAGGCCGTCCTCGATCAGCTTGCAGGCGCTGCGGTAGAACACCTCGAAGTAATCCGAGGCGTGGCGCAGTTCGTGCCAGTCGTAGCCCAGCCAGTGCACGTCGTCCTTGATGCCCTGGACGAACTCGGGGTCTTCCCTGCCCGGGTTGGTGTCGTCCAGGCGCAGGTTGCACCAGCCGCCGAACTCCTTCGCGATGCCGAAGCTCAGGCAGATCGCCTTGGCGTGGCCGATGTGCAGGTAGCCGTTCGGCTCCGGCGGGAAGCGGGTGTGGATGGCGGCGTGCCGGCCCGCGGCGAGGTCGTCGCGCACGATCTGGCGGATGAAGTCACGCGGACCGTCGGCCGGCGCGGCGGCGGCGGACTCGGCGGGGCTGGACGGGCTCGACATCGGAATCGACTCGCGGAAAGGGCGAAAGAATCCGCGAAGTTTAGCTTGTTCCCGCCGGCGATCGAAGGCGGGCGTCAGCTTGGCACGGCTTCCGCCACATTGGCGCAGACCCGATTGCGGCCCTGCGCCTTGGCCTGGTACAGCGTGATGTCGGCCTGCTTGATCCAGGCTTCCAGGTTGGCGTGCCGCGGCCCGATTTCCTCCACGCCGAGGCTGAGCGTGTACGGTTGCACGGACGAGTCATCGCCGCGGCCGATCCGCTCGACTCGCTGGCGGATCCGTTCGGCGATCTCGCGGGCGCGTTCGAGGCCGGTTTCCGGCAGCACCACGCCGAATTCGTCGCCGCCGAGGCGGCCGGGCGTGTCCACGCTGCGCAGGCTCTCGCGCAGCACCTCGGCAATCTCCTGCAACAAGGCGTCGCCGGCGGCGTGGCCATGATGGTCGTTGACCTGCTTGAATCCGTCGATGTCGAGCAGGATCAGCGTGGCCGGGTGCTGGTTGCGCAGGTAGCGGTGCATCTCGTGTGCGGCCGTATCCAGCCAGTGCGCGCGGTTGGCGAGGCCGGTGAGCGTGTCGGTGCGGTTGAGCTGTTCCAGCAGGCGGTTCTGCTGGCGGATGCGGCGGCCGAACTTGAAGTTCACCGTACTCAACCATAGCGGATAGATCGCCATCATCGGGATGCAGGCGACGATATCGAACATGTCGCTGGTTGGCCGCCAGGCGAAGCCGTTCAACCACGCGACCAGCGCGCAGGTCGCGATCTGCAGCAGTAGCGCGCGCAGCAGCACCCGTCCGCCGCCGGCGCTGATGCGGTCCATCGCCATCATCGAGGTCAGCATCACGCAAGGCAGCAGGTTGAATCGCATCACCGCGATCCACCCGCCCAGCATGGCCGAGTCGGCCAGCAGGTTGAACTGTTCGTGCTGCACCGGCCGGGTGGAGCGCACGGCATGCAGCCAGGCCAGGTGCGGCCACGCAAGGCCATTGGCGAGCAGCAGCGACCACAGCCAGATCGGGGCTTGCTGCTGATACAGCACGGCCGCGACTGGCAGCATGCCCAGCCCCAGCCCGAGTGTGCGCAGGCGATGCGCCAGGCTCACGAACTTCAAGCCTTCGTCGCGCTTGCCCATAGGCTGGTTATCCCCCGTATTGCCCTGCGGCGCTACCGGCACCGCTGCCACGACGATAGAGCAGATGGCAGCCGCGCCGCTACTGGATCGGCGTGGTGCTTGCCGTCGACGTTCGGCGGGGCTAGCGTGCGACCCATGCATACTGTCTACCGCGCCGAAAACCTGTTCGATGCGCACCTGGTGAAGGATGCGCTGGAACATGCGCAGATTCCCGCCTTCATCGCTGGCGAGTACCTCACCGGCGGGGTGGGCCAGTTGCCGGCGCTGGATTACCTTGCGGTGATGGTGCCCGACTCCGGTGCGGGCGTCGCCGAAGGCATCGTGCGCGAGGTCGAAGCGCAGCTGGCCGAGGCACGCGAGGCGATGCGCGAGCTGGGCGACGACCCCGGCGATCCGCTCGCCGCGCCCGGCTGAGCCACGCGGTATCCGCTTTGGTGCCGCGCGCGCGTGCCGGCGTCGCGCCGGGATCGACCACCGTGGAGAACACGATGCATGCATTCGCCGACCTGGTCCGTGCCGTGCCGGACTTTCCGAAGCCCGGCGTGCTGTTCCGCGACATCACCCCGTTGCTGGCCGATGCGCGCGGTTTCGCCGATTGCATCGCCGCGCTTGCCGAGCCATGGCACGACGCCGGCGTGCAGGCGGTGTGCGGGATCGAGGCGCGTGGCTTCATCTTCGGCGTCGCGCTGGCGCAGGTGCTGCACGCGGGCTTTGTGCCGCTGCGCAAGCCGGGCAAGCTGCCGCCGCCGGTGGTGACGGTGGACTACCAGCTGGAATACGGCAGCGACCGGCTGCAGGCGCAAGCCGGCGCGATCGGGCCGGGCGAGCGCGTATTGCTGGTCGACGACGTGCTGGCCACCGGCGGCACGCTGGTCGCGGCCGCGGCCCTGGTCGGCAAGCTGGGCGCCGAGCTGCTTGGCGCCAGCGTGGTGATCGAGCTGCCGGCGTTGCAGGGGCGCGCCCGCTGGCAGGGCGACGTGCCGCTGTATAGCCTGTTGCGTTGCTGAGGCGTCCGGCTGTGCCATGCCGTCACGGCGCGGAAATGTCGACACGCTCCACGTAGACCAGCTCGCAGGCGCCGGCGCCGGTGTCGTCGCGGGTCAGCGAGGTGTTCCAGTGCCAGCCGTCGGCGCGGCTGGCGTCGACCAGGAACCCTTCGAGGTGCACCAGCTGGCCCTGGCGTACCTGTTCGAGTTCGCGCTTCACGTCATCGTCGGCGGGAATCATGTGCATATTGGCGCTGGAGGTTTCGATCTCGCGGCGCGGGATCGGGAATGCCTTGACATGCCAATGGTAGAAGCGGTCGGACTGCGTGATGTCGATGCCCGCCAGCACTGCGCTGTCGGACATGCGGCCCCAGCCGAGCGCGAGATCGAGCGGGATCAGCCCGGCGTCCGCACCCCGGGAATAGTCCTTGCGCGACAGCACGCGGGCGGTGATGTCGAAGTGCGCGCGGGTGGTGAGCGTGACGTCGCCGCGCTGCAGCTTGGCGCCGTCGTCGATATCGACCTGCGCGGGGGTGTCGGGTGCCAGCACGCCGGGCGGCGGATGCAGCGGTCGCCGATGCCACCACGAAACGCCGCCCCACAGCGCCAGCAGCAGGGCGGCCGCGAGCAGGAGCCGGCGCGCGCTCAGGCGAAGTCCGCCGCCAGGCTGTGGCGCTGGCCGGGCGTCAGCGCCACGTCGACCGGCATCGCCGGCAGCGTCGAGGCCAGCGTGACCGCCGCGCCGGCGCGCCAGTCCGTGATCATCGCGGGAGTGAGTTCGAAGCGCAGGAAGTGCACGGCGGCGGTCTTCTCCTCGTTGCTGCGCGCCATGTCCTCGTCGGCGATGGCGGTGACCGGGGCGTGGCCGTGCACGGTCAGCGCGATCGCATGCTCGATGTGGCGCAGGCGTACCAGCTCGCGCTTGCGCTGCCCGGCGTCGGCGTATTCGATGAGCATGGTGGCCTTGAGGTTGCTGCCGTCGGGGACCAGCGGGTTGTAGGCGTCGAGTTCGTCCTGGATGCCGGCAGCCTCGAAGATGCGCTCGATGCGCAGCATCTCCTGCACCTGGTACTGCACGCTCAGGCGGTCCTCGAAGACCAGCGTGAGATGCTCGCCGAGGTGCACCGTGCGCTGCTGCTTGTGCACCATTGCGCGGGCGCGGAATTCGTCGCGCTGCTGCGCGTAGGTTTCGAGGCTGAGCAGGTCGGCGCAATCGAGCTTGTCCATTATCTCTGATCAGAAGTGAGGGAAGAGAAGTGAGGAGTGAGAGAGGGCAAAAGCAAGAGCGGCGCGGCGGGTTGCGAGGCTTTCTCTCACTCCTCACTCCGCTCCACTCGCTCCTCTAAATGCCGTAGGCCTTGCGCAGCAGGCTCAGCGGATGTTCCGCCGCCGGCTTGTCGTCGAGACCGTGGGCGATGTGGCCGCCGGCCATCGGGCAGTCGCTGGTGAAGTGGTCGGGGTTGGCTTGCTCGACGCGATTCTCCACCGGTTTCGCCAGCTTGCGCGAGAGCGCGTAGGTCTTGTGCTTCACGCCATAGGTGCCGTCGTGGCCGGAGCAGCGCTCGATGGTGGTGATCTCGGTATCCGGCACCAGTTGCAGGATCTCGCGCGTCTTCGGGCCGATCTTCTGTACGCGCTGGTGGCATGGCACCTGCCAGGCGACCTTGCCCAGCGACTGCCTGAAGTCGGTCTGCAGCAGGCCGGCCTTGTGGCGCTCGGCGAGGTATTCGAACGGATCGAAGAAGCGGTCGCGCACCAGCGCGACGTCGGCGTCGTCGGGAAACATCAGCGGCAGCTCCTGCTTGAACATCAGCACGCAGGACGGGATCGCCGCGGTGAAGTCCCAGCCTTCGCGCGCCATCTTCGCCAGCACCGGGATGTTGCGCTCCTTGTACTTCGTCACCGTCTTCAGGTCGCCCAGTTCCAGCTTGGGCATGCCGCAGCAGCTTTCCTGCTCGACCAGCCGGGTCGGGATCGCGTTGTGCGCCAGCACGGCGGCGAGATCCTCGACCACGCCGGGCGCGGAGTGGTCGCAGTAGCAGGTGGCGAACAGCGCGAGCTTGCCGCGGGTGCTGCCCGCGGGCACCGCCTCGCCCCGGCCGTCGAGGTCGCGCAGGCGCTTGCGCGCGGTGGGTGCGTAGTACTCGGGCACGCGCGCCTTCGCGTCGACGCCCATGGCCTTTTCCAGCAGCTGGCGCGCGGCCGGGTTGCGGTTGGCGGCATTGACCACCTGCACCACCACCGGGATCGAGGCGAGCTTGCCCACGGTGCGCGTGCTGGACAGGATCTTCGACGACAACGGCGCGCCGTCACGCTCGAACGCCACCGCCTTGGCGCGCAGCATCAGGTGCGGGAAATCCACGTTCCACGGGTGCGGCGGCGTGTACGGGCACTTGGTCTGGTAGCACAGGTCGCACAGGTAGCACTGCTCGGTGACCTTCGGATAGTCGGCCTTGTCGACGCCGTCGACCTCCATCGTCGCGGAGGCGTCGACCAGGTCGAACAGGGTGGGGAAGGCGTGGCACAGGCTGACGCAGCGGCGACAGCCGTGGCAGATGTTGAATACGCGCTCCAGCTCGGCGTCCAGCGACTGCTGGTCCATGAACTCGGGATTGGTCCAGTTCAGCGGATGCCGGGTCGGTGCATCCAGATTGCCTTCGCGCGTGTCGTGGATGGGATCGGCCATCGTCGTCTCCCTGATCCGGTTGGGATTTGCTTAAGCGCCGTCATCCCCGCGAAGGCGGGGATCCAGTGTCTTTCACACTACTCACCACTCTTGAAGTCACTGGATTCCCGCCTTCGCGGGAATGACGAGCTTAAGTGCCATTCCCTCAGCCCAGTTCGCCCAGCGCCTTGGTGAAGCGGTTCGCGTGCGATCGCTCGGCCTTGGCCAGCGTCTCGAACCAGTCGGCGATCTCGCCGAAGCCTTCCTCGCGCGCGGCCTTGGCCATGCCCGGGTACATGTCGGTGTACTCGTGGGTCTCGCCGGCGATGGCGCTCTTCAGGTTCAGCTGGGTGCCGCCGAACGGCAGGCCGGTGGCGGGGTCGCCCACCGCTTCGAGGTATTCCAGGTGGCCGTGGGCGTGGCCGGTCTCGCCTTCGGCGGTGGAGCGGAACACCGCGGAAACATCGTTGTAGCCCTCGACGTCGGCCTTGGCGGCGAAGTAGAGGTAGCGGCGGTTGGCCATCGACTCGCCGGCGAAGGCGTCCTTCAGGTTCTGCTCGGTGCGGGATCCTTTCAAGTTGCTCATGACATCACCTCGTGGCGTTGGGCTGGGAGGGTTTGTGCCTTTGCGGTCTTGACGGCCTGACCGGCCGAGCCTAGCGCCCGGCAGGCGCGCGATGAAATTGATTGTCTAGATCGCCTGGATAGCTTGCGGCTATCGGCGGGCGGCCTTGCGCGGTGCCGGCGGCGCGGCCGGCGCGGTGGCCGCCGTATGGGCGTCGAGCAGGTCCGCCGGCAGTTGCCGGAACACGTCCGCCAGCCGTTGCAGGAACCCGTCCATGGCCGAACTCTTGCGCCAGACCATGGCGATGCGCCGGCTCGGCGGGTGGCCCCTGAATTCGATCAGGTGCAGGTTCTCCACCGGCGCCACCGGCGGCTTCACCGCGGTGACCGGCAGCAGGGTGATGCCCACGTTCGCCGCCACCATCTGCCGCAACGTTTCCAGGCTGGTGGCGCGGAAGCCGCTGTGTTCGCCCGCGCCCGCCAGGTGGCAGACCTCCAGCGCCTGGTCGCGCAGGCAATGGCCGTCTTCCAGCAGCAGCAGGTTCTGGTTGGACAGGTCGCCCAGCTTCAGCTGGCCCTGCTTGTGCGCCAGCGGGTGCGCGTCCGACACCGCCAGCAGGAACGGTTCCTCGAACAGGAATTCGGTGTGCAGGCTGTCCTCGTGCAGCGGCAGCGCGAGGATGCCGGCGTCGAGCTTGCCCTCGCGCAGCATGCGCAGCACCGCCTCGGTCTTTTCCTCGACCAGCAGCAGTTCCAGCCTGGGGAACGCCTGGCGCACCAGCGGCAGCGCATGCGGCAGCAGGTACGGGCCCAGCGTGGGGAAGATGCCCAGGCGCACGGTGCCGGACTCGGGGTCCAGCGTGCGCCGGGCCACGCCGCGGATTTGCTCGATCTCGTTGAGCACGTCGCGCGCACGCGCAGCGATGTCGCGGCCGACCTCGGTCAGCAGCACCTTGCGCGGCGTGCGCTCGACCAGCGGCACGCCCAGTTCATCCTCCAGCTTCTTGATCTGGGTGGACAGGGTGGGCTGGCTGACGAAGCAGGCCTCGGCGGCGCGGCCGAAATGCCGGTGCTCGGCGAGGGCCACCAGGTATTGGAGGTCGCGCAGGTTCATGGCTGGTCCGGGCTGGCAATAGACATACGCTATAGCCGGGATGGTAACAATCAATTGGAACGATGCAAGTGCGGGACCTATCCTGCGCACACGTTCTGCCCGCAGCACCCCGCGCGTCGGAGTTCCCCCTCCTGCTCCCCCGCAGACGCGCGGGTTTCCCCAAACCGGCGACAAGGCTTGCCTTGCCGCCGGTTTTTTTTTCCGGATCTCCCCCTGGCGGCCGCCATGCCTTCTGGCACTGGGGCCCAGGTCATGGCGGCCCTAGCGTGAAGGTTTCCCCACCGCCAGAGAAGATCCTCATGCGCCGTCTCGCCCGTCCGCTTCTGCTTACCGCGTTGGCCGCCTGCTGCGGCGCCGCGTTCGCCGCCACCGCCGACCAGGCGCCGCAGGGTCGGCTGCCGGGCTGGGCGGTGCCGCAGTCCTACCAGCTCGTGTTCAAGGTCGATCCCGCGCAAGCCGATTTCTCCGGCACCACCACGATCAAGCTGAAGCTGACCCAGGCCTCCGACCACCTGTGGCTGGACGGCGCCGGGCTGAAGGTGTCGAAGGTGACCATCACCGACGCCGCCGGCAAGGCGCACGCCGGCAAGTACGTCGCCGTGGATCCGAAGGCCGGCGTGGCGCGGGTGGACTTCGGCAGCAGCCTGAAGCCGCAGCAGCTGACCCTGAAGCTCGACTACACCGCGCCGCTCAACCAGCAGTTGCAGGGCCTGTACAAGGTCACCGCCAAGGGCCAGCCGTACGCGATGACGCAGATGGAGCCGATCAGCGCGCGCTTCGCCTTCCCGGGCTTCGACGAGCCGGGCTTCAAGACCCCGTTCGACATCGCCATCACCGTGCCCGAGCACGAGAACGTGGTGGCGAACACGCGCCAGGTGAAGGAGCAGCCGGCCGGCAAGGGCTGGAAGACCGTGACCTTCGCGCAGACGCTGCCGCTGCCCACCTACCTGGTCGCGTTCGCGGTGGGCCCGTGGGACATCGTCGACGGCCCGGACATCTCGCCCGACGCGTACCGCGCCAAGCCGCTCAAGCTGCGCGGCATCGCGGCCAAGGGCGAGGGCCACCGCATGGAACACGTGCTGGGCGAGACGCCGAGCATCATCCATGCGCTGGAGAACTACTACGGCTTCGGCTATCCGTTCGACAAGCTCGACCTGCTGGCGGCGCCGGACTTCGAGGCCGGCGCGATGGAGAACCCGGGCCTGGTCACCTTCCGCGACTGGCTGCTGCTGCTCGACAAGGATTCGCCGGCGCGCAACGTGCGCGGCTCGTTCAACGTCAACGCGCACGAGCTGGCCCACCAGTGGACCGGCGACACGGTCACCACCGAGTGGTGGAACGACATCTGGCTCAACGAGGCCTTCGCCACCTGGATGCAGCAGAAAGTCACCATGCGGGTGCACCCGGAATACCGCGCCGACCTCGACCGCGTACGCGGCGCGCAGGGCGCGATGAGCAACGACAGCCTCACCAGCGCGCGCAGCATCCGCCAGCCGATCACCGGCAACGGCGACATCATGACCGCGTTCGACGGCATCACCTACCAGAAGGGCGCCAGCGTCATCGGCATGTTCGAGAGCTATGTCGGCGAGCCCATCTACCAGAAGGGCATGCGCGCCTACATCCAGAAGCAGAAGTTCGGCAACGCCACCGCCGACGACCTGGTCTCGGCGATCGCCGCCGCGGCCGGCAAGGGCGACGCGTTCAAGCACGCGTTCAAGAGCTTCCTCGACCAGTCCGGCGTGCCGTACGTGGCGACCCGGCTTGAGCAGAAGGACGGCAAGACCGTGCTGCAGCTGAGCCAGAGCCGCTACCTGCCGGTCGGCAGCGGCGGTGACCCTCAGCGCATCTGGGGCGTGCCGGTGTGCGTGCGCTACGGAGTGGTCTCCGGCAGCAAGGTCGCCTGCGAGATGCTCGACCAGGCCACCGGCGCGATGGAACTGCCCGGCGCCAGCACGCCGACCTGGGTGATGCCGAACGCGAACGCCAGCGGCTACTACCGCTTCAGCCTCGACAAGGCCGGGCTGGACAGCCTGGTCAAGCAGATCGGCAAGCTCGGCGATGCCGAGCAGCTCGCCTACGCCGACGCGATCAACGCCAGTTTCCGCCATGGCGACCTCGACGCGGGCCAGGTGCTGGCCGCGCTGCAGCCGCTGACCGGCTCGAAGATCCGCGAAGTGGCCCTCGCGCCGCTGGGCATGGCCGGCGGGCTCTATCAGCGCATCGCCGTCACTGACGCCCAGCGCGCGCGGCTGGCCGCGTGGGCGAAGGCCGCCTACCTGCCGCGGCTGGAGCAGCTGGGCTACCAGCGCAAGGCCGGCGAATCCGAAGACGACGCCTTGATGCGCAGCAGCCTGGCCAGCGCGCTGGCGTTCGATTTCAAGCTGCCGGAAGTGCGTGCGGCCCTGCTCCGGCAGGGCGAGGCGGCGCTGAAGCCGAAGGTGGATGGCCGCCTGGACCTGGCCGCCGCCGATCCCGACCTGCTCGGCGACGCGCTGGGCGTGGCGGTGCAGGAACGCGGCAAGAGCGCGGTCGACGCGCTGGTCGCCGAACTGCCCAGAACCAGCGACGCGGCCCTGCGCAACGGCATCCTCGGCGGCCTGGCCAGCGTGGAAGATCCCGCGTTGGCCGAACAGGTGCGCAACTTCGCGCTGACCAAGCCGGTGAAGGTCGGCGAGATGGGCATGCTGCTGCGCGGCAGCCGCGACACGCTGGCCCAGCGCGACGCGATGTGGGCGTGGTTCACCGCGCACTACCAGCAGATCCTGGAGCGCACCGGCAGCTTCTCCGGCGGCCGCCTGCCGTCGATGGCCGCGGGCGGCGGCTGCTCCAGCGCCGAGTACGATCGCCTGCAGGCGTTCTTCAAGGCCCACGAGAAGGATGCCGCCGGCATCGGCCGCGGCCTGGCGCAGACCGGCGAATCGATCCAGCTGTGCAGCGCGCTGAAGGCGAAGCAGGACCCGGCCGCGATCCTGCGCTGAGCGCATTCGCCGCTCCGGCAAAAAGCCCCGCCATGGCGGGGCTTTTTTGCCGGGCGCGTCAGCATTTCGGCAATACGGCCGGCGTAGCATGGGCGGCGGAACGCCGGTATCGCATGCGGGGAGATGATGATCGAGTTGGAAATCCAGGCACTCTCGGAGAGACGGGGAGGCCTGATCGTCGAGGTCGGCCGGCTGGCCGCCGCATGTGGTTTCATCCTGCAGCGGCAACGCCTGGTGCAGGATCCGAACGGCGCCCTGCTGACCATGGTGGTGTGCGGCCCGTCGCGCAAACGGCGCGAGCTGCAGGCGGCGCTCGAGGGCTACGAGCGCATCATCAGCTTCGAGCTTGAACCGTTCGTGGAAGGCGAATCGCGACCGCACTTCGCCGCCTCGCGCCCGCTCGCCAGCTATGTACCCCCTCCGGCGGCGCCTCGGCCAGCGACACCGGCGTCCGTACCTGTGCCCGCACCGGCGCCCACGCCTGCGCCAGCATCCGTACCTGAGCCCGCACCGACACAGGCACCGACACGTACTCGTCCCGCCGCAACCCGGGCGGCAGCCCCTGTTGCGACACCGGCGGCGGCGAAGCCGGTGGCGCCGGTCGTGGCACCCGTGTTCGTCGATGTCGTGCCGAGCGTCCCCGTGGCGCCGGCGCCGGAATCGTTCGAGGAGCTGATGATGAGCTACCGGCGCCCGCCGGCGCCCACGTCGGCGAAGTCCGCGCCCGCGCCATTCGTGGAGCTGCTGGCGCTGGAGGCGGACGCGCCGGCGGTCGGGCAGGCGCTGGCCGACCTGGCGCACGAGTACCCGCGGATCCTGCCGCGCCTGCTGGCGCTGGATCGCGCCGTCGCGGCCGGCGCGCGCGAAGCATCGCTGCAGCTGGCCGGACAGCGCGTCGGCGCCTGGCTGTTCGAACGCGAGTATGCGCTGGATACCGGGCTGGACCTGGGGGCGGCGCTCGATGCCATCGGCGTGCCGGCACTGCATGCGTTTGTCGAGGTCGAGCGGCGCGGCGGCCAATTACACCTACGGCACAGCCCGCTGTGCGCGCAGCACGGCCGCTCCGGCTGCAGCTTCTTCGGCGGCTTCCTGGAAGGTCTGCTCGGCCCGGCCATCGCGCCGGGCGGGTTGTCGGTCTTTCCCGTCTGCTGCCGGAGTTGCGGGGCGGACGAGTGCGTGTTCGCGGTTTCGGGGTGAGAGCGGCGGCTGCGGCCGGCCAGCGGCGAGAGCATTCAGGCGGATGCCTTCGCCATGGCCATCGACACGCAACCCCCCGGTGCCGCCTGCTGCGTTGAAGCGGTAACCGCCGCCGGCTGGCAGCGTGGCCGTTGCCGGAACAGGCCCGGCTGTGCGTCTGCGATGTTCCACTTACACTGTGCCGGCCGCATGGCATCAGGGGAGAGACGCATGCTTGCCCGGACACTCGGACTGTTGGGATTGTGGTTGCTGCTGGCGGCGCCGTTGCCGGCGCAGGAGGTTCCTCCGCCGCTGCGCGACTGGCAGGGCTGGGTGCTGCATGACGTGCCGCAGCACGATTGCCCGCTCCTCGCCAGCCAGGCGCCGAACGCCGGCAATCGCCAGTGCGCGTGGCCCGGCCGCCTGGTGCTGGATGCCGGCAAGGACGGCGGCCGCTTCAGCCTGGACGTGCACGCGGATGCGCCGAGCTGGGTGGCGCTGCCCGGCGATGCGCGCAGCTGGCCGCAGCAGGTCAGTGCGAACAACCAGCCGGCCACCGTGCTGCAGCGGGGCGACCAGCCGATGCTGTGGCTGGCGCCCGGCGACTACCAGTTGCGCGGCACGCTGCCGTGGTCGATGCGCCCGGCGCGGCTGCGCGTGCCCATGACGATCGGGCTGGTCGCGTTGAGCGTCGACGGCACGGCGGTGGCACGCATCGAGCGCAATGGCGAACAGCTCACCCTCGGCGAAGCCGCCGCCGCGCAGCGCGCCGCCGATGCGCTGGCGCTGCGCGTGTATCGGCGCCTGGCCGACGGCCTGCCGGCCACGCTGGAGACGCAGCTGCAGTTCAACGTCGCGGGCAGTGCCCGCGAGCAGTCGCTGGGGCCGGTGTTGCCGGAGGGTTTCATGGCCACCGCCTTGTCCGGCGAGCTGCCCGCACGGCTGGAGAACGACGGCCGGCTGCGCGTGCAGCTGCGGCCGGGCCAGTGGACGGTCACGCTGGAGGCGCGCAGCGTCGCGCCGCTGGCCAGGGTGGCGCTGAAACTGCCGGCGGCGCCGTGGCCGCGGCAGGAGGCCTGGAGTTATGTCGACGATCCCGCGCTGCGCAGCACCCGGGTGGAAGGCCACGCCACCGACGCGGCGCAGGCCGGCGTGCCGGGCGAATGGCGCGAGCTGCCGGCGTTCGTACTGGACGACAGCGCGGGCCTGGCGGTCGAGCAAGGCACGCGCGGCGACGAGGGCGGCAAGGGCGACCAGCTGCACCTGCAGCGCCAGCTGTGGCTGGATTTCGACGGCGGCGGGCTCAGCGTGGCCGACCGCCTCAGCGGCGAACTGCGTCATCACCAGCGCCTCGACGTGGCGGCGCCGTGGCAACTGCAGCGGGCCAGCCAAGGCGGCGAGCCGCTGCTGGTGAGCAAGGGTGAGGGCGGCCGCAGCGGCGTCGAGCTGCGCGAGCAGCAGCTCGACCTGGACGCCGGCCTGCGCCTGTCCACGCACCGCGGCGAGATTCCCAGTGCCGGATGGCAGCTGCCGCTGGAAAGCATCGACGCCACCTTGCACCTGCCATACGGCTACCGCCTGCTCGGCGCCACCGGCGTGGACCGCTCGCCCGATTCGTGGGTGGCGCAGTGGAGCCTGCTCGACCTGTTCGTGGTGGCCTTGATCGCGCTGCTGGCCGGGCGCCTGCTCGGCTGGCCGTGGGCGCTGTTGGCGGCGGCCTATCTGGCGCTGGCCCAGCATGAGCACGGCGCACCACTGTGGACGCTGGCCGCGGTGCTGGCGCTGGCCCTGCTGTTGCGCGCCTTGCCGGAAGGGCGGCTGCGCGCGGCGGCGCGCGCAGCCGCGGTGGCGATCTTCGCGCTGGCGGTGCTGTGGACCCTGCCGTTCGCCGCGACGCAACTGCAGTACGCGCTGCATCCGCAGCTCGAAGCGGGAAATCAGGGGCGGGCCGTCGCAGCGGGCTATGCCGCGCAGGCAGTGCGGGACGAGGCTTATGCGAATGCGCGGATGAAGATGAAGCAGCAAGTGGCGTCGCCGGCCGTGGAAGAGCAGGCCATGCCTGCGCCGGCTCCTCCGATGGGCGAGCTGGCTTCAACGGCACTCTCGGCGCCGGGCGTATCGCGCGGCGGATCGAATGCGGCGCTGAGTGCGGTGGCCGTGACCGCGGCGAGTCTTCCGGAGCCGAGGTATGCCGGCCCGGCTGTCGGCCGTGCCGTCGACAGCCGCAGCGTGATCCAGGCCGGCGCGGGCACGCCGCATTGGGACCAGGGCAACGACTACCGGCTCGGCTGGTCCGGTCCAGTGACGGCAGAGCAGGGCACGCGGCTGGTGATCGCGCCGGCGTGGCTGGTGCGGCTGCTGCGGGTGGTCATGGTGGGGTTGCTGGCGCTGCTGCTGGCGAAGCTGGTGCCGCTGCTGCTGACGCCGCTGCGCGGTCGCTGGCGCGACTGGCGTAGTGGCGGCGCGGCAAGCGCGGCCTTGCTGGCCATCGCGTTGCTGCCGGCCGGCGTGCATGCGCAGAGCCTGCCCAGCCAGGAGCTGCTGAACCAGCTGCGCAGCCGGCTCACCGAGGCGCCGAAATGCGCGCCGACCTGCGCCGCCGTGGCGCAGGCGCAACTGCTGGCCGGCGGCGACACGCTCGACGTGGCACTGGAAGCGCACGTCGGCGCGACGGTCGCGTTGCCGCTGCCGCAGGCGGACGATGCGCTGCAGCTCGTCGACGTCGGCGTGGACGGCCGTGCCAATGCGCCGCTCGGCCGTCGCGGCGACCAGCTGCTGCTGCGGCTGGATCGCGGCGTGCACCGGATCAGCCTGCGCTACCGCATCGGCGCGGCGGACAGCGCCAGCCTGCGCTTCGCGCTGCGCCCGCAGCGCATCGGGTTCAGCGGCCAGGGCTGGTCGCTGGCCGGGATCGACGACGGCCGCCCGCTGGGCGACAGCATCGCGCTGCAGCGCATGCGTACCGCCAGCGACGGCAAGGATCTGCCACCCGTGCAGAGTTTCCCGCCGTACGTGCGGCTGACCCGCCGCTTGCAGTTGGGCGTGGACTGGACCGTCGAGAACACGGTCGAGCGGATCGCCCCGCAGGGTGGCGGCTTCAGCGTCACGCTGCCGCTGCTGCCGGGCGAGCATCCGCTGGGCGACGGCGCGCTGGTGAAGGACGGCCGCATCGGCATCACCTTCAACGCGAACAGCGGCGAGGTGAGCTGGAGCAGCCGGCTCGACCACGCGGCGACGCTCGCGCTCGAGGCGCCGGCGCTGGGTGAGCGTGCCGAGGTATGGGAAATCCACGCCGCGCCGATGTGGCACGTGGACGCGAAGGGCGTGCCGACCAGCGCCAGCGACGACGGCCTGCTGTACCAACCGCTGCCCGGCGAGAGCCTGCAGCTGGCCTTCGGCAAGCCGGTGGCGATCGCCGGCGACAGCCTGGCGTTCGACGGCGTGCAGGTGGTCAGCCGCGCCGGCGAGCGCGCCACCGAGACCACGTTGAGCCTGCGCGCGCGCAGCACGCGCGGCGGCGAACACGCGATCGGCCTGCCTGCCGGCGCCGAGTTGCTGGACGCGAACCGCGACGGCGTACCGGTCAACCTGGCCGTGCGCGACGGCGCGCTCGGCCTGCCGCTGCTTCCGGGCGAACACGGCTACACGCTGCGCCTGCGCGAGCCGCACGGCGTCGCCGCGCGCACGCGCACGCCGTTATTCGCGCTGCGCGCGCCGGTGGCGAACATCGACCTCGCGCTGCAGCTGCCGCAGGATCGCTGGGTGCTGTGGACGTGGGGGCCGACCACCGGGCCGGCGGTGCTGTACTGGTCGCAGCTGGTGGTGCTGCTGCTCGCCGCCTGGCTGCTGGCGCGCTGGGCGCCCACGCCGTTGCGCTTCCGCCACTGGTTGCTGCTGGGGCTGGGCTTCTCCGCGTTCGCGTGGAGTGCCTACGCGCTGGTGGTGGCCTGGCTGATCCTGCTCGGCCTGCGTGCGCGCGGCACGCAGGCCGAGCAGCTGGGCAGCACGAAGTTCAACCTGATGCAGCTGGGTCTCGCCCTGCTCACCCTGCTGGCGCTGGCGGTGCTGATCGGCGCGGTGCCGAAGGGCCTGCTCGGTCTGCCCGACATGCACGTGGCCGGCAACGCGTCCGATGCGTGGAACCTGCGCTGGTTCGCCGACCAGAGCGCCGGTGCGCTGCCGGGCGCCGGCGTGTTCAGCGTCCCGTTGTGGGTCTACAAGCTGGCCATGCTGGCGTGGGCGCTGTGGCTGGCGTGGTCGCTGATCGACTGGCTGCGCTGGGCGTTCGGCGCGTGGACGCGCGGCGGCTACTGGCGCAAGCGCGTGCCGAAGCCGGGCGTGACGCCGCCGCCGCTCTCGACGACCGAGCCGCCGCATGCCTGATATCCGAAGCCTGCTGGCTGCCGCCACCGCACGGCTAGGCGAGCGCGCCGACGCCGAACTGCTGCTGTTGCATGTGCTGCGGCAGCCGCGCAGCTGGCTGTTCGCGCATGCCGACGACGTGCCCCGGATGGACGTCCAGACGGCTTTTTCGGCGCTGCTCGAACGCCGCGCCGCGGGCGAGCCGGTGGCCTACCTCACCGGCCGGCGCGGCTTCTGGTCGCTGGACCTGGAGGTGACGCCGGCCACGCTGATCCCGCGCCCGGAAACCGAGCTGCTGGTGGAGCTGGCGCTGCAGCGCCTGCCACCCGACGCCGCCTGCCGCGTGGCCGACCTCGGCACCGGCAGCGGCGCGATCGCGCTGGCCATTGCCAGCGAACGCCCGCACGCGCACGTCGTCGCCACGGATGCCAGCGCGGAAGCGCTCGCCGTGGCCCAGCGCAACGCGCAGCGCCACGCCATCGGCAACGTCGCCTTCGTGCACGGTGACTGGCTGGCGCCGCTCGCCGGCCAGCGCTTCGACCTGATCGTCTCCAACCCACCGTACGTCGAAGCCGCCGACCCGCACCTCGCGCAGGGCGACCTGCGCTTCGAACCGGCCGCGGCGTTGGTTTCCGGCGCCGACGGCCTCGACGCCATCCGCCGCATCGTGCGCGATGCCCGCACGCATCTGGAGCCTGGCGGCTGGCTGCTGTTCGAGCACGGCTGGAACCAGGGCGTCGCCGTCCGCGCGCTGCTCGCCGATGCCGGCTACACCGGGATATTCACGGCGCAGGACCTGGAACAACGCGACCGCGTTTCCGGCAGCCGCAGGAACGCGTAGGAGCGCACCCTGTGCGCGATGCTCTGATGTCGAACGAAGCCAAGGGCATCGCGCACAGGGTGCGCTCCTACGCGCCGACCGGGATCAGCCCGCGTTGGCCACGACAGCGGCCAGCTGCGGAAAACGCGCGCGGATCGCGTGGCGGATGCCGGGCAGGTCGAGGCCGGCCATGGAGAGCACTTCCTCGCGGCTGCCGTGTTCGAGGTACACGTCCGGCAGGCCGAGGTGCAGGATCGGCAGGGTGAGGCCGTGCGCGGCCAGGCATTCGGCCACGGCGGAGCCGGCGCCGCCGGCGACCGCGTTGTCTTCCAGGGTGACGAAGGCGTCGTGGGTCTTCGCCAACTCCACGATCAGCGCCTCGTCCAGCGGCTTCACGAAGCGCATGTTGACCAGGCTGGCGTCCAGCTCGGCGGCGATCGCGGCGGCGGGCGCCAGCATCGCGCCGAAGCTGAGCAGGGCCAGGCCGTGGCCGCGCCGGCGCAGCTCGGCCTTGCCGATCGGCAGGGTGTCGAGCTGGTGGTGGATCGCGGTGCCGGGACCGGTGCCGCGCGGGTAGCGGATGGCGGCGGGGCCGGCGTGGTGGAAGCCGGTGGAGAGCATCATGCGGCACTCGTTCTCGTCGGCCGGCGCCATGACCACCATGTTCGGCAGGCAGCGCAGGAAGGTGAGATCGAAGCTGCCCGAATGGGTGGCGCCGTCCGGGCCGACCACGCCGGCGCGGTCGATCGCGAAGGTGACGTCGAGGTTCTGCAGCGCCACGTCGTGGATCGCCTGGTCGTAGGCGCGCTGCAGGAAGGTGGAGTAGATCGCCACCACCGGCTTGGCGCCTTCGCAGGCCATGCCGGCGGCCAGCGTGACCGCGTGCTGCTCGGCGATCGCCACGTCGAAGTAGCGATCGGGGTATTCCCTCGAGAAACGCACCAGGCCGGAGCCCTCGCGCATTGCCGGGGTGATGCCGAGCAGGCGTTCGTCGGCGGCGGCCTGGTCGCACAGCCAGTCGCTGAAGATGTCGGTGTAGGTGGGCCGGGCCGGCGCGGCCTTCTTGACCAGGCCAGCCTCGGGGTCGAACGGGCCGACCGCGTGGTACTCGATCTGCGCCTGCTCGGCCGGCGCGTAGCCCTTGCCCTTGGTGGTGATCACGTGCAGCAGCTGCGGGCCGGGCAGGTTCTTCACCGTGCGCAGCGCCTGCAGCAGCTGCGGGAGGTTGTGGCCGTCGATCGGGCCGGTGTAGTGGAAGCCCAGTTCCTCGAACAGCGTGGAAGGCACGAACATGCCCTTGGCATGCTCCTCCCAGCGCTTGAACCAGCGACCGGCGAAGGACTGCTTCGGGATCGCCCGCTTGGCCCGCTCGCGCAGCTCGTTCAGCCGGCGGCTGGCCATCGCGCGCGCCATCATCTTGGTCATCGCGCCCACGTTCTCGCTGATCGACATGCCGTTGTCGTTGAACACCACCAGCATGTCCGGTTCGACGTCGCCGCCGTGGTTGAGCGCCTCGAACGCGATGCCGGCGGTCATCGCGCCGTCGCCGATCACCGCCACCACCTTGCGCTTGTCGCCCTTGCGCTGCGCGGCGATCGCCATGCCCAGCGCGGCCGAGATCGAGGTGGACGAGTGGCCGACGCCGAAGGCGTCGTACTCGCTTTCCTCGCGCCGCGGGAACGGCGCCAGGCCATCCTTCTTCTTGATCGTGGTGATGCGGTCGCGTCGGCCGGTGAGGATCTTGTGCGGATAGCACTGGTGGCCCACGTCCCACACCAGGCGGTCGTGCGGGGTATCGAACTCGTGGTGCAGCGCCACGGTGAGTTCCACCACGCCGAGACCGGCGCCGAAGTGGCCGCCGGAGCTGGCCACGGATTCGATCAGGTACTGGCGCAGTTCGTCGGCGACGGCGGGCAGATCCTCGTCGCTCACGCGGCGCAGGTCGGCCGGCGTTTCGATCGGCGCCAGGTGGGGGTAATGGGAAAGGTCGTTCATCTGCGTATTGTTGGCCCAGCGCGGGGGCGGGGCAAGGGCGGGCAGGTGAACGGAACCTGGCGGCGCCCGGGCGGAACCGGGCCGCGCCTGCCGCCGGCTGGACTCAGGCGGCCACCGGCATGTTCATCGAACGGCGGTCGCGCGGCAGCCGGCTGACCAGGAATTCCATCTGGTCGGCCAGGATGTTGCGGTTGGACAGGATCAGGTGCTCCACCCAGCTCGGCCGGTACGGCACCGCCAGCAGCGGCATGTCGGCTTCCTGCGGGGTGCGGTTGCTCTTCTTCAGGTTGCAGGCGAGGCAGGCGCTGACCACGTTCTCCCACTCGTCCCGGCCGCGCTTGGAGATCGGCAGCACGTGGTCGCGGGTCAGCTCGGCGCGGGTGAAGTGGTCGCCGCAGTACAGGCAGATGTGGCGGTCGCGCGCGAACAGGGCGGTGTTGGTCAGGGCTGGGGCGGGGTCGATCGCGTGCTCGCGGCAGTGGCCGGTGCTGGCGATGATCGGGTGCAGGTGCATCCGGCTCTGCGTGCCGAGCAGGCGGTTGTGCCCGCCGCGCACGGTGAGGCAGGGGTCGCCCAGCGTCCAGGCGACGGCGTCGCGGACGTAGAGGCACACCGCCTCCTGCCAGCTGATCCAGTCGAGGATGCGGCCGGCGGCGTCCAGCGACAACACGCGGGTCGCGTTGAGGTCGGCCCGACTTGGCACTTCCATCAGCATGTAAATCGTCCTTCAGCCAGGGCGTCGAAAGAGCGTTTCGGCAATGCGGGAATGCTTGTCCGGGGCCAGCATAGAACAATTTCGTTGCAATTCGCATGCAGATGGGGCAGGGAGCGCCGCGGACGTACAGTCGCCGCCGCCGGCGGGCACTGATATGATCGGCAGTCAACACAGATCCGGCGCCGGGTTTGGTAGGGGCGCTTCGGTGGTGACCCGGCACGGCGGCGGCAGAGGTAGACAACGTGGCTGAAGTCCTTTTCTACGAGCGCCCGGTGCCGCTCAACCGCAACGATCACAAAAACCTGCGCATGAAGACCGTGCCGAACGTGAAGTTCGCGATGAACGCGCATTCGGTGCCGCTGACCGGCGTGGAGTTCGGCATCGCCGCGCGCGACCTGCTGATCCTGTTCGCCGGCACCAGCGCGGCCGACACCGGCCCGATCGCGTTGCTCGGCCTGCGCCAGAACGAGAACCTGTACGTCGACGCGAACGGCCAGTGGGCGGCGGATACCTACATCCCGGCCTTCGTGCGGCGCTATCCGTTCGTGCTGGCCGAGAAGCCGGCCGGGCAGGACGGCGACGATTTCACCGTGTTCCTCGACGAACAGTACGAAGGCTTCAGCGACAGCGAAGGCCAGCGCCTGTTCGAGGAAGACGGCACCGACAGCGAGCTGCTGACGAACGCCGTGGGTTTCCTCGGCGAGTTCCAGCAGAACGTGGCGCGCACCAAGTGGTTCATGGAGCAGCTGGTCAAGCACGACCTGCTGGAGGCGCGCAATGTCCAGCTGCAGAAGGAAGGCAAGGACGGCCAGCAGGGCCGCTCGATCAACCTCAACGGCCTGTACGTGGTCAACGAGCAGAAGCTGCGCGAGCTGGACGAGAAGACCACCCAGGAGTTCCTGCGCGAAGGCGTGCTCGGCTGGGTCTATGCCCATCTGCTGTCGCTGACCAACATCGACCGCCTGGCCCGTCGCCTCGACACGCGCGAGGAAGCCGAGGCGGCTGCCGGCGCGGCGAACTGACCGCGCGGCCACCTGCCCACGATGAAAAAGCCGCCTCCGGGCGGCTTTTTCGCTGGCGGCTTCAGCGTACCGGCTTGGCCAGCCGCAGCAGGTCCGTGGCGTAGCCGCTGGCTTCGTACAGCGCGCGGGCGCGCTCGTTGCCGGGGAACACCGCCAGCGTCACCAACTGGCATTGGTGCTCGCGCGCCCACGTTTCGGCGTGCGCCAGCAGAGCGCTTCCGACGCCGTTGCCTTCGCGGTGCGGCACCACCGCCAGGTCGGAGATGTGGCAGTTGCTGCGCCCGGTGAAGAAATCCGCGGTGCGCTGCAGGTGGATGAAGCCGACCCGTTCGCCGTCTGCGTCCTCCGCCACGAACAGGAAGCTGTTCGGCGGCTGGTCCTCGAGGTGCCGCAGCAGGTCCTTGCGGATGCCTTCCACGCACTCGTGCCGCCGCCGCCATGGCGGCAGGGTGAAATCCACGAAACGCGATGTCAGCGAGAGGATGAAATCGTCGTCGTCTTCGGCCAGGCGGATCAGCAGCGTCGTGTCGGTCATCGGATCGGGCGGAGACTGGATGGTGACGCCGCTGTTTCTACACCTTGCGCGCCGACTTCGGTAGTCCTGCCCGGCACGTGTATATTCCGGGCGGTGCGACGGGCATGCGCTCCAGCCCGGGTCGCCGACCGCCACCGAGGATCGTCCATGTCGACCACCCGCCGCCTGCACATCCAGCCCGCCGGCAACGCCGTGATCGCCCAGGGCATGCGCGACATCCAGGCCGAGCTGAAGTTGCCGGCGGCGTTCCCGCCGGAAGTCGAGGCCGCCGCCGCGAAGGCCGCCGCGAACCCGCGCCTGCCGGAACTGGACCGCAGCGACATCGCGCTGGTCACCATCGACCCGGCCGGCTCGATGGACCTGGACCAGGCGTTGCACGTCGAGCGCACCGATGGCGGCTACCGCGTGCACTACGCGATCGCCGACGTCGCCGCGTTCGTCAGCCCCGGCGACCCGGTCGACCTCGAGGCGCACCGCCGCGGCGAGACGCTGTACGGCGCGGATGCCCGGATCCCGTTGCATCCGAAGGCGCTGTCCGAAGGCGCCGCCTCGCTGCTGCCGGGCCAGCTGCGCCCGGCGCTGCTGTGGACGATGGAGCTGGACAAGACCGGCGAAGGCATTGCCGTCGACGTGCGCCGCGCGCGGGTGACCAGCCGCGCCCGGCTGGACTACGCCGGCGTGCAGCAGCGCATCGACGCCGGCGCGGCCGAGCCGATGTGGGCGGTGCTGCGCGAGATCGGCGAGCTGCGCCGGCAGCGCGAGCAGTCGCGCGGCGGCGTCAGCCTGCCGCTGCCGGAGCAGGAGGTCAGCGTGGTCGACGACCGCTGGGTGCTGGCGTTCCGGGCGCGGCTGCCGCTGGAGGACTGGAACGAGCAGATCTCGCTGCTGACCGGGATGGCCGCGGCGTACCTGATGGTGCAGGCGAAGGTGGGCCTGCTGCGCACCCTGCCGCCGCCCGATCCGCACGCGATCGAGCGCCTGCGCGTCACCGCGCGGGTACTCGGCATCGCCTGGCCGCCCGGGCTGGATTACCCCGGCTTCATCCGTTCGCTGGACCCCGCGAAGGATGTCCACGTGGCGATGCTGACCGCCTGCACCACGCTGCTGCGCGGGGCCGGCTACGCGGCGTTCGACGGCGCGCTGCCGGCGCAGTCGACGCACTCGGCACTGGCCGCGCAGTACACCCACGCCACCGCGCCGCTGCGCCGGCTGGTCGACCGCTACACCGGCGAGGTCTGCGTGGCGCTGTGCGCGAAGCAGCCGGTGCCGGGCTGGGCGCTGGTCGCGTTGCCGGGCCTGCCGGCCACCATGCAGGCTTCCGGCCACCGCGCCAGCCAGTACGAAAGAGCGGTGCTCAACCTGGCCGAGGCCGCCGTGCTGGCGCCGCGCGTGGGCGAAGTGTTCGACGGTGCGATCGTCGAGGTCGCCCACGACGACCCCGACAAGGGCACGGTGATCGTGCGCGAGCCGGCGATCGAGGCCGGCATCTCGGGCACGTCCAGCCTGCCGCTCGGCGCCGACGTCAAGGTGACCCTGGTCGAAGCCGATCCGGGCACGCGGGTGACGCGCTTCGCGCTGGCGGGCTGAGGGCCGCGGCGCAGCGCATCGCGGCGAGGTCGCGGCGGTTCGTCCGCACGGCCACGCGGCGGCGACGCGAGGCGCCCGGGAACAAGTCCTCAGCGGTCGGCGCGGATCGCACGGGAGAAATCATCGCCCGCCGCCGTGCGCCGCGCCCGTTCGGTGATGCGGCCGCGGCGGCGCAGCTCGTCGACCGGCGCGCTGCGGTCCACCGCGCCCACGTCGTGCAGGTAGTCCGGCAGGTAGCCGGTCAGCAGCAGGCGGATGTCCCATGGCAGCCCCGGCTCGATCTGCCGGGCCATGCGGTAGACGATCGTGGTGCAGTTCGAGGTGATCGTGTTGTAGAACTTCGGCGTCGTCGCCAGCTCGTTGGCGGCACGCACGTAGGAGAGGAACAGCGCGCGCATGGCCGCCTTGTCCATGCGCAGCGGATACAGGTAGTCGTCCTCGCCGCGCACGTTGGTGCGCACGCGGATGATGTCGCGCTCGTCGGCGGCCACCAGCACCGCCTCGAACTGCTTGAAGAAGCCGCCGATCGGCGAATACTGCTCGCCGCGCTCGCGGCGGATCTCCACCGAGAAGACCACGCGGCGGCCGTCGTCGAAGCCGAACGAGACCATCGCGTGGGCGATCGCGCGGCTGCCCCAGTACGACAGCACCGCGTCGGCCGAGGCGAGCCGGTCCAGGTCGTAACGGCGGGTTTCCCAGCGCGCGTCGTAGTCGTCGTCGCTGCGCCAGTCGAAGTCGCGCACGTCGTGGAGGGTCACCTCGCTGCCGTCCACCGTGCCGGTGAACTGGCGCGCGACGTCGTCGGCCCAGGTCCGCGTGGCGGACGGCGCGATGCCCGCCCACCACCACAGCAGCAGCGCGTACATCGCCGCATAGGCGCCCAGCGGCAGCCAGCTGCGGCGGGCGATGGCGATGGCGGCCAGGGCGATCACGGCCAGTGCCCACAGGATGCCGCCGAGCGTGCGCACGGTCGCGTTGCCGGGCAACTGGTACCACAGCGCCATGGCGCCCCACGCCCCGGAGACGAAGCCGGCGAGTGACACCGCCGCGATGAGCGCCGCCCTGCCGATCACCCCATGCTTCTTGGCCATCGTGCTTCCGCGCGTCCGTCCATGCGGCTAGCCTGCGACTTTGGCCGCGGCGTGACAATGCCGGCCCCCGATGCGGCGGCTACAATCCCCGCACTGCCGGGGCCGGGACCAGACGCCGATGGGGATGCTGCAGATGAGAGCAGGCCGGTGAGCGCCGGAATCCGCACTTGGGTGGCGCGCGGCGTCGCCGTCATCGGGCTGCTCGGCCTCAACGCCTGCGCGATGGTCGGGGTGAGCCGCGTCAGGACCGACGACTACGTCAACCAGCGGCGTGCGGATGTCATCGGCACCGACCGCCTGAGCGACCGCACCATGCAGTCGCTCAACGTGGTGGCGCTGGCGGTCGACAGTTGCCAGCGCGAGTTCGCCGCCTGCACCGACACGGTGGCCCGTTCGGCGGGGCTGACCGACGAGCAGCGGCTCTCGGCGCTGGCCGAGTTGTGGCTGGGCCGAGCGCTGGGGGCGGAGCGCTCGCGGCACGGCGAGGCGATGGACGATGCGACGCTGGATGCCTACCTGCAGGCCGCGCGCTACGCCTACGCGTACCTGTTCTACACCGCGCGCTCGCCCGCCGAGCGCGCGTTCGAATCGCGCCAGGGGCAGGTGACGGGGTTCTACAACCTGGCCGTGCAGCGGGTGCTGAGCCGCCTGTTCCTGGAGCTGCCGCGGCTGGACCCGCACTGGACGCAGGCCACGCTGGCCGGCTGGACCGTGTTGCGCCCGCAGAGCGACGTGCGCATGGCCGGCGATGCCCGCGTGCCGACGGAACTGATCCCGGCGGCCAACCTGCGCTTCAACGGCCTGCGCAATGTATACCGGCGCGACGGCTTCGGCTCCGACTTCGTGGGCGTCGCGCCGGCGGAGCAGGCCGATGCCGCGGAGCCGTGGCGCGAGCCGCGCTATGTGCCGATGACCGGTGCGCTGGTGTTCGACGGCGACACGCTGGCTGAAGTGCTGGCGACGCGGCGGGTGCGCCCGCTGGTGCGCTCCCCCTACCGCGACGACAGCCTTGCCGTAGGCGGGCAGGTGGTGCCGCTGGGGGCGAACTTCACGGCACCCTACGGCGTGTGGCTGGCCCGCTCGGGCTTCGCCAGCCAGTCCATCCGCTCGCTGCTGGGGCGCGAAGGCGGCATCCGCACGCCGCGCGTGCTGCTGATGCAGCCGTACGATCCCGGCAGGCTCACGGTGGTGATGCTGCACGGCCTGGCCAGCAGCCCGGAAGCGTGGGTCAACGTGGCGAACGACGTGATGGGCGACGAGGAACTGCGTCGCAACTACCAGGTGTGGGAGGTCTACTACCCGACCAACCTGCCAGTCGCGGTCAACCTGGCCAACATCCGCAAGGCGCTGGATGCCACGCTGAAGCATTACGACCCGTCCGGCCAGGCGCGCGCCTCGCAGAACATGGTGCTGATCGGCCACAGCATGGGCGGCCTGATCGCGCGCCTGCTGGTGTCATCCAGCGGCGACAAGCTGTGGAGCCTGATCCCGCTGCGCGCGAACCTGTCGGCGGCGAAGCGTCAGCGCCTGCGCCAGCGCCTGGCGCCGTACCTGCAGTTCACCCCGATGCCGCAGGTGACCCGCGCGGTGTTCCTGGCCGCACCGCACCGCGGCACGCCGTATGCGCAGCATCGCCTCGCGCGCTGGCTCGGCAACCTGATCCGGTTGCCGGTCGTCGTGCTGAACGAAATGGCGGAGATCGCCGACCTGCTGAAGACCGGCGATGCCGGCGAAGGGCCGTCGCTGCACGTGTCCAACAGCATCGACAACCTCAGCGATACCGATCCGTTCATCGTCGCCGCGGCGAACCTGCCGATCTCGCCGCGCGTGCACTACCACACCATCGTCGGCGTCTATAAATCGAAGGGCCCGTTGCAGGACAGCAGCGACGGCGTGGTGCCGTACCGCAGCGCGCACCTGGACGGCGCCGACTCCGAGCTGGCGATCCCGTCCTGGCACAGCGTGCAGGAAACCCCGGCGGCGATCCTGGAATTGCGGCGGATTCTGCGGCTGCAGATATCCGCGGCGAAGGGCGATCCGCGCTAGCGCCGCCTGGCGGCTTCGCGCGTACGGGTTGTGAACGGAGTGCGCCACATGTCAGATTCGTGGCTTCGTTGACAGAGGTTCGGAACGGGGGAATCCATGCATAGATCCATCGCGGCCGCCGTGTGGCTGTCCGCGGGCGCCATGTTGCCCGTGCCATGCCTGGGCCAGGAAAAGCCCAGGCCGCCGATCGTCACCGATCCGATTTACGCGAAGCCGCAGCAATTGGTGGACATGGACCACGGACGCCGCATGAACCTGTACTGCCGCGGTTCCGGTTCGCCCACGGTGGTTCTCGATGCCGGCATGGGCGACTCCACGATTTCCTGGGCGCTGGTGCAACCGGCGCTGGCGAAGCGGACGCGGACCTGCTCGTACGACCGTGCCGGCCTGGGTTTCAGCGATGCGGCCACGCGTCCCGGCACGGCCAGCAATATGGCGGAAGACCTGCATGCTTTGCTGCAGGCCGCCCACATCAAGCCGCCGTACATCCTGGTGGGGCACTCGGCGGCTGGAATGACCGTTCGAGTGTTCGCGGACCATTACCGCGACGAAGTGGTTGGTATGGTCGAGGGCTCGCATGAGGACCAGTCGACCCGGTCGTGGGCCATCGAAGCTCCGGGCCAGAAGGAAAAGTGGGATGCAGGCCTGAAAGACACCAGTTGCGTCGATGCGGCAAAGGACGGCTTCATCCGCAAAGGATCACCTGCCTACGCGAAGTGTGTCGGCGACGACGACCCGCGTTACAGCAAGGCCATCAACGAGGCGATGCTGGGGTATGGGGCGTCACTCAAATGGCAATCGGCCTTTGCGTCGGAACGGCAGAATCTCTTCTACGCAAGTGCGGATCAAACGCGCGCAACGCGCAGGGATTTTGGCGACATGCCGATCATCGTCCTTACGCACTCGCCGTATCCCAGGAACAAAAACTGGACCCAGGAGGTGCAGGACAAGCACACCTTGATCTGGGAAGACATGCACACGCAGATTGCCGCGATGTCGACCCATGGCGTGAACATGATCGTGCCGAGAAGCGGTCATTACGTGCAGTACGACCGCCCGGAAATCGTCATCGATGCGGTGAATCAGGCGATGGCGATCGCGAAGGAGCAACGTGTGGACTGATCGTCACCGCGCTCCCCCTGCAAGGTAGGGAGAGCCGGGGTTGGGTTGCTCTTGATCCGGCCTCCCAGGTCAAAAGCCCATCCCGCACCTGAAGGACTCCCTGTGGTCGCCGGCCTTCCCCTGCCTTGCAGGGGAAGGAGCTACGCGGTTCAGCCGCCTACCACCGGCAACGCAATGAAACTCGCCTGCGCCAGTGCGTGGTACACGCGCTGGGTGGCTTTCACGTAGTCCGCCGGTTTGGCCAGGAAAATGTTCGGCACGAAGGTCTGCGGGTTGCGGTCGTACAGCGGGAACCAGCTGGACTGCACCTGCACCATGATGCGGTGGCCGGGCAGGAACACGTGGTTGGCGGCGGGCAGGGCGAAGCGGTAGGGCAGTGGCCGGTCGGCGGGGATCGGCTTGCCCTCGGCGAAGCCTTCGCGGTAGCGGCCGCGGAAGATGTCCATCGCCACGGCGAGCTGGTAGCCGCCCATCCCGGGTTGCTCGGCCACCTGGTCGGGGTAGACGTCGATCAGCTTGACCACCCAGTCGCTGTCGCTGCCGCTGGTGGAGGCGACCAGGTTCACCTCGGGCGCACCGCTGATGGTGAGCGGCGCAGTGAGCACGTCGCTGACGTAGCTGAGCACGTCGGTGCGGCCGGAGGCCTCGCGCTGGTCGTCGACCAGCCATTGCGACCAGGTCTGGCCGTCGCCGTAGCCGACCGACTGGATCGGGCGCGCGCGGAACGGCACCGGATGCGCGGGATCGGAAACGTACTCGTCGTAGGCATCGCGGCCGATGGGTGCGCCGAAGCCGAGCTTGTGGTCGGCGTGCAGGTACAGCGCGCGGCTCTTCGTGGCGCAGCCGTCGGCGCAGGCCAGCGGCCAGCGCGGCAGCCGTTGCCACTGGTTGCTGCCGGTCTGGTACGCGGTGACCGGCGCGAGGTCGGCCTTCGGCGCGCCGTCCTTCAGGTATTGCGCCAGGTACGGGCGCAGGATCTTCTCGCGGAAGTATTTCGCGGTGTCGCTGCCGAAGCGAATCGCGCCGAGCGAACTGCCCTCGTCGATCTCCTGGCCGTGGTGCCACGGGCCCATCACCAGCCTGACCATGTCGCCGCCGGTGTCCTTCGGCTTGATCGCGCGATAGATGGCGAGCGCGCCGTAGATGTCTTCCTGGTCCCACAGGCTGTGCACCAGCATCACCGGCACCTTCAGCGGCTCCCTGGCGAGCAGCTTGTCCACCGCCTGCTCGCTCCAGAAGCTGTCGTAGGCTGGGTGCGCCAGCAGCTTGTTCCAGAAGCCGAGCTGGCGCATGCCGTAGGCGTCGGCCAGCGCGCCGGCGGAGCCGTAGTGCATGAACAGGTCGTACTCGTCGTGGTAGCTGGTCCACCACTTGATCGCGTTGTCGCGGCTGGCGACCTGTTCGTAGATGTAGCTCAGGTTCTGCTGGCGGAACGCGCCGTGGTGGAACCAGTCGTCGCCCATCCAGCCGTCGACCATCGGGTTCATCGGCACCGAGACCTTCAGTGCCGGATGCGGGTTGAACAGCGCCATCAGCGGCTCGAAGCCGTCGTAGGAGATGCCCAGCGTGCCGACCTTGCCGTTCGACTCGGGGATGTTCTTCACCAGCCAGTCGATGGTGTCGTACGTGTCGGTGGCGTCGTCCACCGGGGTGGGATTCAGCGGCCCGTGCAGCGGCCGGTTCATCACGTAGTCGCCCTCCGAGCCGTACTTGCCGCGGATGTCCTGCACCACGCGGATGTAGCCGTCCTCGACGATGATGTCGGCGGCGTTGTCGTAGCCCTGCAGCATCGGCCCGAGGTGGCCGCTCATGCCGTGCGTGGTCAGCGCGTTGGCGTCGTACGGCGTGCGGGTGAGCAGGATGCCGGCGTGGCTGGCGCCCTTCGGAATCAGGATGACGGTGTGCAGCTTCACGCCGTCGCGCATCGGGATCATCACGTCGCGCTTGACGTAGTCGAAGCCGGCGGTGGCCGGCACGAACTTCGCCGGCGTCTCGCTGGGGTAGTCCGGGTACTTCGCCTGCGGCGCGCCCGTGGCCTGCAGGACGCCGCTCATCGTGAGCAGCAGAGCGAACAGCGCGGGCTTCAGGCCCGCGGCGACTCGGCACGGTTTCATGGTGTCCCCTTCGGTTGGCAATGCGCTGCCAAGAGTAGCGGCAACGGCGGCGCGGATCAGCGGTCGCGTGCCGTTGGCAAGCCTATTGCATGATGGGGTGCATGAACGATCTTGCCTACGACATCAGTCATCTGCTTCAGGGCGAACCGGTCGAGGCCGCGCGGCCGGAACCCCGCACGGTGAAGGCGGTTGCCGCCTGCCCCGACATCGCCGCCCCCTGCCTGGCCATGGCGCACGAACTGCTGCGGGCCGCCGAGGCCCATGAGGAATGGATCCGGCAGTACCTGGGAACCCAGGCCGGGCAGGCCGGGAGCTTTGCCGGAGCCTGAGGCGACTGCCCTTCTTGAGCAGAAGTTGACCTGGCGGGACATTTCCGGCCGCCCCTGCGGGCAACGGACGAAAAGCCCGGGACCTGCCCGGGCCTTTTCGTGCGCCTGTGGCGCCGATGGTCAGTCGATGGCCGGCAAGGTGGCCACGCCTGCCTCGATCGCTGCCTTGTGCACCAGGGTGCGCGGCAGGATGCGGGCGAAGTAGAACGCGGCGGTGTCGCGCTTGGCCTGCTTGAACGCGGCGGATTGCGAGCCGGCCCCGGCGGCGGCCACGCTGCGCGCCCACAGGTAGGCGAGGGTGACGTAGCCGCAGTAGTACAAGTAGTCGGTGGCGGCGGCGCCGAGTTCCTCCGGGTCGGCCTGCACGCGCTTGGCCAGGCTCGCGGTGAGTTCGCTCCATTCCTTCGCGGCCACGGCCAGCGGGCCGACCAGGCCGCGCAGCGAGGCATCGGCGCCGTGCTGCTGGCAGAACGCGCCGATCTCCTGCAGGAAGTGCTTCGCGCCCACGCCCTGCAGCTGGAGGATCTTGCGGCCGAGCAGATCGGCCGCCTGGATCCCGGTGGTGCCTTCGTACAGGGTGATGATGCGGGCGTCGCGCACGAACTGCTCCATGCCGTTCTCGGCGATGTAGCCGTGGCCGCCGTAGATTTGCAGCGCTTCCTTGGTGCACTCCTGCGCCAGCTCGGTGGTCATGCCCTTGGCGATCGGGATCAGGAACGCGACCAGCTCGCCGGCCTTCTGCCGGGCCGCCTCGTCGATGGCGCGATGCTCGATGTCGGTCTGCAGCGCGGTGTACAGCACCAGCGCACGCGAACCCTCGACGAAGGCGCGCTGGGTCAGCAGCATGCGGCGCACGTCCGGCTGCACCAGCAGGTTGTCGGCTGGCTTGTCCGGGAATTTCGGGCCGGACAGCGCGCGCGACTGCAGCCGCTCGCGCGCGTAGTTGAGGCTGTTCTGCAGCGCGCGCTCGGCCAGCGCCAGGCCCTGCACGCCGACCGACAGGCGCGCCGCGTTCATCATGGTGAACATCGCGGCCAGGCCCTTGTGCGGCTTGCCGATCAGGTAGCCCTCGGCGCCGTCGAAGTTCATCACGCAGGTGGAGCAGGCATGGATGCCCATCTTGTGCTCGATCGCGCCGGCGGCGACGGTGTTGCGCGCACCCAGCGAGCCGTCCTCGCCGACCTTGAATTTCGGCACGATGAACATCGAGATGCCGCGGCTGCCTTCCGGCGCGTCGGGCAGGCGCGCCAGCACCAGGTGCACGATGTTCTCGGCGAGGTCGTGCTCGCCGGCGCTGATGAAGATCTTGGTGCCGCTGATGCGGTAGGTCGGATGGCCGCCGGCGTCGGCCGCGCCCGGTTCGGCGCGGGTCTTCAGCAGGCCGAGGTCGGAGCCGGCCTGCGGCTCGGTCAGGCACATCGTGCCGGTCCAGCGGCCCGCGACGATCGGCTTCATGAAGCGCTCACGCTGCCACTCCTCGCCGTGCTGTTCCATCGCGTGGGTGGCGCCCTCGGACAGCAGCGGGTACAGGCTCCAGGCCAGGTTGCCGGACTGGAAGATCTCGGTGGTGGCGGTGCCG
Source organism: Rhodanobacter sp. FW101-FHT13A11 (assembly GCF_058790335.1). NCBI lineage: Bacteria > Pseudomonadati > Pseudomonadota > Gammaproteobacteria > Lysobacterales > Rhodanobacteraceae > Rhodanobacter > Rhodanobacter sp. FW101-FHT13A11. The sequence goes on from NZ_JBYTCN010000002.1 coordinate 405,010, forward strand.
AGCACGCCGGGCAACGCCTGGCCGCCGTAGGCCTCGGGGTTGGTCAGGCCGGTCCAGCCGCCTTCGGCGAAGGCCTTGAACGCCTCCTTGAAACCCTTCGGCGTGGCCACCGTGTGGGTGGCCTTGTCGAAGCGGCAGCCCTCCGCGTCGGCGGGCGCGTTGGTCGGCGCCAGCAGCTGTTCGCTGAGGCGGCCGGCTTCCTCCAGCACCGCGTCGAGCAGGTCGCGGCTGTGTGCCTCGCCGTCCTGCAGCGAGGTGAGGGTGTGCTCGGCGCCGAGGACGTCGAACAGGGCGAAGCGCAGGTCGTCGAGGGGGGCCTTGTAGATGGTCATGGCAGTTCCTTGGGTGAAAGGGGTCAGCGGTAGGTGCCGGGAATGCCCGGCACCGGCGAGATCCAGTTGTTGCCGCTGAAGTCGAATTCGCGCGGCTTCGATTCCTGCTCGGGCCTGGCGCTAATGCTGCCGCTGACGCGGTAGGCCAGCGAACCGGCGCTGCCCTTGGCGGCGGCCGCCTGCAGCGCCTGGGCCATCGCGGCAGTAGGCAGCACGTCGAGCCGGACCACGTCGCCGGCGAGCTCGGGGATGTCGCGCTCGAAAGTGGCGTGCAGCCGCACCGGCACCAGTTCGGCAACCTGCAGCAGGCCGTCCAGCGACCTGAAGTCCATCTCGCCGTAGCTGTTGTTCTGGATGCGCAAGGTCAGCTGCCACTGGCCGCCCGGCAGCACCGTCAGCTGCTGGATGCTCACGTTGGGCGGGTACACGCTTTTCTTGGCCGGGCCACAGGCGGCCAGGCCCAGCAGCAGGACGGGGATGATCCAGCGCAGCAGGCGCATCGCGGTTCTCCAAACGATCGTTTGAATACCGATTCTAACCACGATTGGGGGTGCCGGCGCCAGTACGAGGCCGACAAGTGCCCGCGCCGGTGGAAACCTCCGGCCCCGCCATGCGGATCGAGCGGTCCGTCGGCTGGCGGAAACGCTTCGTCGGGAGGCCGATGTGCATGAGCGCGCGGAAATGGCGCAACACGGGCAGGACATCGTGCGCGCCCGCTGACGACGGCCATCGCGAGGTTTCGCCGGCATCGGCAAACGGGCATCATCGGCGTTTCCTCTTCGCCCGCAGGGTTCCACCGCATGTCACGACGTTTTGTTGCGCGCCGCTCGCCGATCCACGGCAACGGCGTGTTCGCCGCTGCCCCGATCGCCAGGGGCGAGGAAATCATCGAATACAAGGGCAAGCTGCTGACCCATGCGCAGGCCGACGAGCTGTACGGCGACGGCGGCGAAACCGGCCACACCTTCCTGTTCACGCTCAACGACGACTACATCGTCGACGCCAACCAGGGCGGCAACAGCGCACGCTGGATCAACCACAGCTGCGCGCCGAACTGCCGCGCGCTGGTCGAGGAAAGCGCCCGCGGCGACCCGCGCCGGGACCGCGTGCTGATCGAGGCGATCCGCAACATCAAGCCGGGCGAGGAGCTCACCTACGACTACGGCATCGTGCTCGACGTGCCGCACACCGCACGCCTGAAGAAGCTGTGGGTTTGCCTGTGCGGCTCGCCGAAATGCAGCGGTACCCTGCTCAAGCCGAAGCGGTAATCAACGGTCAAGTTTCGATTCTGTTCTCACGAGGGTTGCCCGACGAGTTGCTGTGACCTCTTCCTGGTCGTCATTCCGGCCTGCGCAGGAATGACGATGACGGGGGATTTTCGCGTTTTTCCACACGTCGCAACGCATTGGCTCGGGCAGCATCATGACCGCGTCTCAGTCCTCTTCCACATGCGGTTTCCACGCCGCGCTGAGCTGCTTCTGCACGGTGGGCGGCACCGCCTCGTAGTGGCTGAGGTCGAGGCTGTAGCGGCCGCGGCCGCCGGTCATCGACTTCAGTTCGGTGGGGTAGTCGACCAGCTCGGCCAGCGGCGCCTGTGCCTTGATCACCAGCTCGCCGCCGCGCTGGGTGTCGGTGCCCATGATGCGCGCGCGCTTGCCGGCGAGGCCGCCGGTGACGTCGCCCACGCTGCTCTCGGGGATCGCCACCTCGACGTTGACGATCGGCTCCAGCACGATCGGTCGCGCCTTGCCGACCGCGTCGAGGAACGCCTTCTTGCCGGCGCTGACGAAGGCGACTTCCTTCGAGTCGACCGGGTGGTACTTGCCGTCGTACACGGTCACCCGCAGGTCCTGCAGCGGGTAGCCGGCCACCGCGCCGTGCTCCATCGCCTGGCGCACGCCCTTCTCGATCGCCGGCAGGAACTGGTTGGGGATCACGCCGCCCTTCACCGCGTCGACGAACTCGAAGCCGGCGCCGCGCTCGAGCGGCTCGATGCGCAGGAACACCTCGCCGAACTGGCCGGCGCCGCCGGTCTGTTTCTTGTGCCGGTGGTGGCCCTCGGCGTGGGCGGCGATGGTTTCGCGGTAGGCGATCCGCGGCGGGTGCGCCTCCACCTCGACGCCGTAGCGCTCGCGCATGCGCTCCAGCATCACCTTCAGGTGCAGGTCGGACAGCCCGCGCACCACCGTCTCGTTGAGTTCCTTGTGGTGCTCGACGCGGAAGCACGGGTCTTCCTCGGCCAGCCGCGCCAGCGCGTTGGAGAGTTTCTGCTCCTGGCCCTTGTGCCGCGGCACCAGCGCCAGGCCGAACATCGGCGAGGGGAAGGTCGGCGGCGCCAGCGCGATGCGGTCCTCGTCGTGCGAGTCGTGCAGCACCGCGTCGAAGTGGATCTCCTCCACCTTCGCCACCGCGGCGATGTCGCCGGGGATCGCCGCCTCGATCTCCACGTGCCCCTTGCCCTGCGGGCGCAGCAGGTGGCCGACCTTGAACGGCTTGCGGCCGTCGTCGACCAGCAGCTGGCTGTCGCGGCGGATCGTGCCCTGCCACACGCGGAACACGCCCAGCTTGCCCACGAACGGGTCGTTGACGATCTTGAACACGTCGGCGATCACGTGGGCGGCCGGATCGGCGTCGACCTTCAGCGACGTGCCGTCGCCGCGTACGAACGGCGGCGGGTTGCCCTCGGCCGGGTTCGGCAGCAGCTGCGCGGCCACGTCGAGCAGCTCGGCCACGCCCGCGCCGGTGCGCGCGCTGACGAAGCAGATCGGCACCAGGTGGCCCTCGCGCAGGCATTGTTCGAACGCGTCGTGCAGCTGCTGCGGCGTCAGCGCGCCTTCGCCGGCGTCGAGGTAGGTGTCCATCAGCTTCTCGCTGACTTCCACCACCTGGTCGAGGATGCGCTGGTGCGCCTCGGCCAGCGAGGAAAAATCGGTGGCGCCGTCGGCGTGGAAGAAACAGTCCAGCACGCGGCTGCCGCGCCCGGCCGGCAGGTTCACCGGCAGGCACTCGCTGCCGAATTCCTCGCGCAGCGCGTCGACCAGCGCGGCGAGGTGGGCGCCGTCGTAGTCGATCTTGTTCACCACCAGCATGCGCGCCAGGCCGCGTGCCTTCGCGTGCATCATCATGCGGCGGGTGCCGTGCTCGATGCCGTTCACCGCGTTGACCACTACCGCCACCGTCTCCACCGCGGCCAGCGCCGACAGCGTGCCGCCGCGGAAATCGGCGTAGCCGGCGGTGTCGATCAGGTTGATGTGGCAGCCGGCGTGGCCGAGGCTGGCGACGCAGCTGTCGATGGAATGGGCGCGCGCCTTCTCCTGGCTGTCGCTGTCCGATACCGTGTTGCCGCGCTCGACCGAGCCCATCGCCTGGATCGCGCCGCCGGCGTGCAGCAGCGCTTCGAACAGCGTGGTCTTGCCCACGCCGGCGTGCCCGGCGAGCGCGATGTTGCGGATGCTTTCCGTGGAATACGTCACGATGCGACCCTCCCATGCAGGGCACGGCCTCGTGGCATGAACGGCGCCGCACGAGACCGCGCGTTGGCGGCTGACGATGGCGGGCCGTCATGGTCGTCTGCCGCTGCGCGGACGCGAGTGCGTGGCGCGTGCAGGGCGAGGGCGGTCATGGCGGAGAGACGGCGCGTGGCGCCGTCCGCGTAGCCTTGAGCCAAGCGTCGGCACGGTCAAGTTGCAGTGCGGGGAACCGGCGCTGCGGCGCGGCGGTCTACCCAGCAATGCGGCAGGTTGCCGGGCCGATGCCCGGGCGCCGGCCGGCATCCCGGCCGTACCGCCATCCGCGAGCCACCGTCATCGCCCGTCCACAGCGTGTTCCCCCGCAGCAGACCTCGCCAAGCCCGGACCCGCCGGCGTCGCCGGCCCGTGGCCTGGTGCCGCTGACAGCGGCGGAGCGGGCGCTGCTGCACCGGCGGCGCTGGCGCGAGCCGGGGCGCGAGTACCGGTGGCACGGGCCGGCCCTGCTGGTGGCGCTGCTGCTGCACGCGCTGTTCGCGCTGGTGGTATGGCAGCAGATGCGTCCGCGCCTGCCTGCCACGCCGCGCGCATCGCGGGATGAAGTGCTGGAGGTGCGCTTCATCACCAGCGCGCCGCCGGTCGCCGCGGTGTTGGCGCCGCCCGCACCGTCCGCAGCGTCGCGACCGCCCGCACCGCCGCGGCACGAGCCGCCGGCGCGGAACGCGATGACGCTGCAAGTGCCCGCGCCACCGGCCGCGCCGCGCCTCTACGACCAGCAGGGTCAGCCGCTGCTGCCCGCGCCGGCCGCCAGTGCGCCTGCGCCGGACTACGTGCCGAACCTGCCGCGCGACGACGCGCGGATCATGCAGCACCGCAGCCCGGTCGAGTACCGGGCCACGCGCTTCGACAAGGACTGGGGCGGCGGCAACGCGTTCGACAGCGCGTTGCAGAAGCTGGTCGACAAGACCACGGTGAAGCAGACCATCCGCCTGCCGCGTGGCGTGCGCATCCACTGCGGCGTATCCCTCGCCATGCTGGCCGGAGGCTGCGGCGGCGAGCCGCCGCCACCGCCCTCGGCGAAAGACGGCGACGAGCGCCTCAGCATGGCGCCGGCCACACCGCTGGACGGCGCAGCGCACGCGCCGCCGAAGCCGGACGAGGCGGCCTGCATCGCGATGTACCGCGCGGGCAAGCCGCTGGCCTGGGGCTGCCCGGTCGACACGCCCGCCCGCACGGTCGATGCCGAGCTGCGCGGGCGTGCCGCGGGAGCCGCGCGCGGCCACTGAGCGTCATGCGGGGGCCGCGCCGCGCCCGTTACACTCGCCCGCATGCCCTTGCCGCCCCCGGACCAACCTGCCACCGGCCGCGCCGCCAATCCCGCGCGGGTGATGCTGAACTCGCCGCTGGCCGCGGCGACCCGGGCCCGGGTCTACCACCTGCGCACCCGGCCGCGCCCGCGCGAGCTGGGCCTGCGCCTGTTCGGCATGGTCGGCGCGTTGCTGGTGCACCTGCTGTTCCTGTTCGGTTTCGTGCTCGGCCCCGCGTTCCAGGTGGTGCCGCCGCCGGCATCGAAGCAGCAGTTCATGCAGGTGCGCCTGGTCGAGCCGCCCGAGTTGCCACCGCCGCCGCCGGTGCGCGGCACCCCGCCGAAGGAGCGCGGACCACGCCACCAGGGCCACGCCAGCCGGCCCACGCCGAGCCGCGAACCCAGCGCCAATGCGCAGGCCGTGGCCGCCGAGCGGCCGGCCGCGGCGGCCACGCCGGTGATCGCCGCCGTGGCGAAGCTGAAGGCGCCGGCGCCGAAACCGGTGTCCGCCCCGAAGCCGCCGGTGAGCCTGCCGCAACCGGCGCCTACGCCCGAGCTGCAGCCGGTGCCGTTGGCCGGCGAGCCGCCGGCGGTGACCCTGCCGACGCCGGTTCTGCAGCCGCCGGTGCCGCCGAAGTACCAGCCCGAGTCGGTGCGCAGGCCGCAACTGGAAGGCAACCGCGCGATGCCGCCACCGCCGTCGCTGGCGTTGCCGGAACTGCCGCCGCAGGCAGCGCCGCCGATCGCCGTCTCCAGCATTGCGCTGGATACCGAGGTGCCCCGATCCGCCGCGCCCGCCAGCGTGACGCCGGCCCGCGCCGAGTTGCCCGCGGCACCGCCGGCGCCCGAGCTGCAGCCGGTGCCGCTGCCGGCGCAGGCCGCGCCGAGCGTGAACCTGCAGGCGCAGCTGAGCGTACCCGCGCCCACCGTGCCCAACGAGAAGCCGCAAGTGCAGGCGCCCACCATCGAAGTGGCCGAAGCCGAACTCGAGGCGGTGCCGCTGGCGCCCGCGGCGCCGGCGAAAATCCAGCCGCAGGTGGCGAGCGAGAAGATCAAGGTGGCGGAAGCCACGCGCGAAACCGCCATCCGGCCATCCATCGCCCGGCCGCAATTGAGCGCGCCGCCGACGGTCGCCGCCACCATGCAGGCGGCCCCTGCGGCACCACCGGCGGCCGGTCCGCCCGCATCCGCGGCGGAACCCTCCGCGGCGGAGCAGGCCGCGCCCAACCCCGCCGAGGCGGATCGCGGACGCGACGTCAGCCGCGCGCCGGACGCCACCGCGCAAGGCAGCGATTTCGCCACGCCCGGCGCCGTCGCCGCCGTGCCGGCGGCCGGCGGCACGGGCGCGGCCAGCGCACCGCCAGTGGCGAAGCCGGGCAACGGCAAGCCGCAGGGGCAGGGCATCGGCCAGCCCGGCGGCGAGCAACCCGGCGCGGTACAGGGCGAGCGGCAGGGCGAGCCGGGCGGCTACGTGCAGCTGAAGCCGCGCGGCGATACCGAGATCATGCGCCACGGCGCGCCGAACATCGGCTACCAGCCGACCCGCTTCGACAAGGACTGGGCTCCGCAAGACGAAAGCTCGATCGACACCGCGTTGCGCCGTGCGGTGGAGAAAACCAAGGTCAGCCACACCTTCCACCTGCCGCGCGGCGTGCGCGTGAAATGCACGGTGATGCCGCTGCTGCCGGTCGCGCTGTTCGGCTGCGACAACCCCGACCCGCCGGCGAAGCCGGTCGACCCGAAAGTCTACGATCGGCTGCACCTGGCCCCGGCCAATCCGCCGGCATCGCCCGCGTCCGTGGCGGTCCACGCCGCCCCCGTGCCGATGGTGAAGTTCGACAACAGTGCCGAATGCGCCACCGCCCGCATCGCCGGCGGCCCGCCGCCACCCGGCTGCGAAAGCATCGTGCTGCCGGTAAAGCGGGCCGCCCCCGCGCCGTCATCCAGCTCGTGGGTGCCGGCGAGCGACCAGTTTCATTGAGGCGCGGCAGGCGGTTGGCTTCGCGGTGTCTGCGGCACGGCATGATGCCTTCAAGGCGTAAGGGAGCAAGGTGTCGCCGAGCGAATGGCGGCCACTCATCGTGTTCGACGGCTTACCGGGATTTCGTCGGCCTGCGCCCTTTTTACGCGAACTGCGATGCTCAAACGCAGGCGTGTGCGTGCCTGATCCAGCAACCGCGGCGTTTTCGCCTCCGTTACACCCGCACTTTCGCAGGCGTAATTCATACACCCTCAAAGGAGTCGGATAACACCGGCAGCTTGTATCCACACAGGTGTTGATGCTGTGGTGCAAGCACATGATCTACCGCAGGAATTCGCCGCTTGAACGGTCAGGAGCAGAACTGCATACTCGGCGCAACACCCCGCTTTTGGGGTCTACTTAGCGTTAGGCCCTCCAAGGAATATCCGTGAATTCCGAACAAGCTAATTCCGTAGCGGATGCGCTTCTACTGGAAAAGAAAGCTCAACAGGCTGCGTTGGTATACAACCGCGCCCATCAAGCTCGGCTCACTTCCGCCCGTCGCTACGCAGCGGTCTACGGTCTCATCGGCTTTGTTGTTGGCACGCTGGCGGGCTACTTGATCTTCTCCAAGGTCTTCCCGGCTGCCATCATCGGATTGGGGTTCGGCTGGGTCGTCGGTCGCTGTCTCTGGTTCGTCGGGCGTAAGGCCTAACCAGTCGTGTATGGACTCCTCATGCAACTAGCCGAGGTTGCTCGGTCGATGGATGCCGGGTAAATGAATCGGTTGCAGTCGTGTATTCGGCCTTGGGGTGAGCGAGTGACGCTCGGGCCATCATGGAATCCGCGAATCGAAAGCCAATCGTTCGGACGGAGCGGCCTCGCAGGCCAGAAGAGTTATCGGCTTGGTTCGATTCGGGACCGATACATTCGCCATGACACAGATCGCCTTGGCAACTCGGGGACAGTAAAACAGTTACTTGGTGGCACACGCCACGTCGGTCGCGACCGCGGGTCGCACGCTGCAATGGTTGCCATCGAACGCGGCGTGATGGTGCTCCATCGCCCAGACGCGCCGGGCCACCTTGTTGGCCAGCGCGACCGCGGCCTTGTTGTGACCTTGCCGGGCCTGCAACGTCAGTGCCCATGCCTGCAGGCGGTCGAGCGGTTGACCCTTTCGCTGCCGAACCTGCGCCGCACGCAGGGCGGCGCGTGCGCCATGGATCAGCAGCAGGCGCAGGTAGCCGTCGCCGCGCTTGCTCATGGCGCCCAGCTGGCGATGCGAGCCGGAAGAGTGCTCGCGCGGGGTCAGTCCCAGCCATGCCGCGAAGTGACGGCCACTGCGGAACCGATCCAGGGATCCAACACTGGCACGCAGTGCGGTGGCGGTCAGCAAGCCGATACCCGGCACGCTCTGATAGCGCTGGCTGGCCGGATCACTCTCGGCAAACACGTCCAGCCGCTGCTCGATCGCCGTCATGTCCGCTTGCAGGCTTGCCAGGCGCTCCAGCAATTCACCCAGCGTGTGGCGCAAGGCCATGGGCACGTCGTTGTCGCCGTCTTCGAGCGCCGCCAGCACGGCAGGACGAACCTTGGCCGCACCCAGCGGAATGACCAGGCCGAACTCGCGCAGCACGCCGCGCAGCAGATTGATCGTCGACGTCCGCTGGCTCTTGAGCCGCTCGCGGATGCGATGCAGTGCCTGCATGCCCTGCTGCTCGGGCGACTTGATTGGCACCGGCTCGATCTGCGCACAGCGATCCGCTTCCAGGATGCCGGCTACATCGGTGCGATCGGTCTTGTTGCGTCGCACGTAGGGACGCACGTCGCGAGCCGGCAACAAGCGCACCGTATGTCCCTGTCCGGCAAATCGTCGTGCCCAGTAGTGCGCACTGCCGCAGGTTTCCATCACCACGCGTAGTGGTACGCGGTTATCCAGCACGTGCGCAAAGACACGGCGCGACAGCCGCCTACGCTCCAGGATACGGTGATCGGCATCGGCAAACGCCAGTTCGAACACATCCTTTGCCAGGTCTATGGCGACAGTCGTAGCATGCATGGCGGACTCCTCTCGTGATCCCGTCGACTGAACGGCAACGGCTCAGTCTGGCTCATCGAAGCCGTGTGGCGACGCGGGAGGAGTCCATTCAATCATTCAAGGCGGACGGCTTCGCCGCCGCTTAACTCCAGCGTTGAGGCTGTAGAAAAACCCCTTTCCACGGACGGATAGACTGAACCGCCCCGGGATTCTCGGAGGCTCCAATTCTTGAGAGGATGGAGCGATGGAAACCCCGAAGAAGAAGTCCCCG
>NZ_JBYTCN010000003.1:0-32880 GCF_058790335.1 Rhodanobacter sp. FW101-FHT13A11
GGCGGACACTGTCCGCCGCTCTTGCCCGTCAAAAAGCCGGCGGACAGTGTCCGCCCTACGAAACAAGAGGAAGAACCAGGTTCTTCCGTCCTCCGTTTCCTAATCGACCGTCTTGTGCTTGTAGCGGCACAGGTCGCGGATCACGCAGTGCGGGCAGTCCGGCTTGCGCGCCTTGCACACGTAGCGGCCGTGCAGGATCAGCCAGTGGTGGGCGTCCTGCTTGAACTCGGCCGGGACCACTTTCTCCAGCTTGTCCTCGACCGTGCGCACGTCCTTGCCGGGGGCCAGGCCGGTGCGGTTGGCGACGCGGAAGATGTGCGTGTCCACCGCGATGGTCGGTTCATTGAAAGCCGTATTCAAAACGACGTTGGCGGTCTTGCGGCCCACGCCGGGGAGCGCCTCCAGCGCTTCGCGCGTGCGCGGCACCTCGCCGTCGTGCCGTTCGAGCAGCAGCCGGCACAGCGCGATCACGTTCTTCGCCTTCGCGTTGAACAGCCCGATCGTGCTGATGTAAGGCTTCAGGCCGTCCTCGCCGAGGTCGAGGATCGCCTGCGGCGTGTTCGCCACCGGATAGAGCTTCTTCGTGGCCTTGTTCACGCCCACGTCGGTGGCCTGTGCCGACAGCACTACGGCGACCAGTAGCTCGAACGGCGTGCCGTAGACGAGTTCGGTGGTGGGATGCGGGTCGAGTTCACGCAGGCGCGAGAACAGTTCCACCACCTCGGTACGCTTCACGGTTTCGGCTCCTGCCGCTTTGCCCTGGCGCGGGCCAGCGCGGCGAGTACGGGGTTGATCGGGCCGGATGCGGCGTCCACCGCGGCCTTGCGCGCGGCCAGCTCGGCTTCGCGCTCGACCCGCTGGTGCCCGAGGCGCGCTTCGCGGCGCCGGAAATGGGCGCGCGCCGCGTCGGCGTGCGCGGCGTCGATCTGCGCGGGCGGCATCGGTTCCAGCACGATGCAGTCGACCGGACAGGCCGGCACGCACAGCTCGCAGCCGGTGCAGTCGTCGGCGAGCACGGTATGCATCAGTTTCGAGGCGCCCACGATGGCGTCGACCGGGCAGGCCTGGATGCACTTGGTGCAGCCGATGCAGTCGGCCTCGACGATGCGTGCCAGCATGCGCGGCTTTTCCACGCCATTGGCAGGATTCAGCGGCAGCACCGGCCGATCCAGCAGCGCCGCCAGCTTCGCGATCCCGGCCGTACCGCCGGGCGGGCACTGGTTGATTTCCGCCTCGCCGCGCGCGATCGCCTCCGCATACGGCCGGCAGCCGCGATAGCCGCACTGCTCGCACTGCGTCTGCGGCAGCAGGGCGTCGATGCGGTCGGCGAGGTCGTTCATGGGGATTCGGGATTCGGGATTCGGAAAGAGCAGTGTGCGGCGGGCTGGCAGCTTTTCACTAATCCCCAATCCCGAATCCCGGCTTCCCAGCTCAGCGCACGTTGGCGCCCGGCCTGGCGCCCTGGTCGGCGTCGAGCAGGAACAGGTCGCTGCCGCCGTCGCCGGCGGAGAGGATCATGCCTTCGGACAGGCCGAAGCGCATCTTGCGCGGGGCCAGGTTGGCGATGAACACCACGTTGCGGCCGACCAGGCTTGCCGGTTCGGCGTAGGCGGCGCGGATGCCGGAGAAGATCTGCCGCGTGCCCAGCGGGCCGGCGTCCAGTTCGAAGCGCAGCAGCTTGTCCGAGCCGTCCACGAAGTCGCAGGCGATGACCTTGCCGATGCGCAGGTCGAGCCGGGCGAAATCGTCGATGCCGATGAAGCCGGGAGTCGGGAGCGGGGAATCCTGCAGGGGGGCTTCCTTGCGGCCGCCGGGAGCCGTCGCTGCAGGCTTTGCACTGTCGCTCATGGGCTTTTTCTTCCTGGAGGCCGCGGCAGCCTCGGTGGGGACGCCGAGCGAATCCTTCGAGGCTTCGACCATGGCCTCGATGCGCTTGGGATCGATGCGGCCGAGCAGCGGGTCGAACGCGTTGATGGCATGGTTGCGCAGGCTGGCGCGGGCGTCGTCGAAGTCGGCGATCGGTGCGGCCAGGAACTGTTCGGCAGCAGCTACGGTAATCGGCAGGATCGGCTTGAGCATGCCGGCCAGCAGGCGGAACGCGGTCAGCGCGAACGAGCACACCTGGTGCAGCTCCTCGCGGCGGCCTTCGTCCTTGGCCATCGCCCACGGCGCCATGGCGGCGATGTGGCCGTTGACCAGGTCGGCCATCAGCACGAAGCGGCGGGTGACCTCGGCGAAGTCGCCGCCGTCATAGAGCGCGGCGACGCCGTCGTAGTGTTCCAGCAGGGTGTTCCACAGCGCGGTTTCCTCGACGCTGAGCTGCGGCGCCAGGCGGCCGCCGAAATACTTGTGCACGAAGCCGGCGGTGCGGCTGGCGATGTTCACCCACTTGCCGATCAGGTGCGAGTTGACGCGCTCCTCGAACGCCTTGAGGTCGAGATCCACGTCGACCGGCGCGTCGCTGAGCATGCTGGCGAAGTAGTAGCGCAGGAATCCCGGATGCAGGCCGGCGTCCAGGTAGGTACGCGCCCGGATAAAGGTGCCGCGCGACTTGGACATCTTCGCGCCGTTCACCGTGAGGTAGCCGTTGACGTGCAGCGCGGTGGGCGTGCGGAAGCCGGCGCCGTGCAGCATCGCCGGCCAGAACAGGCCGTGGAAGTTGATGATGTCCTTGCCGATGAAATGGTGCATCTCGGCCGTGCTGCCGGGGGCGAGGAACTCGTCGAACTTCAGGTGGGTGCGGTTGCACAGTGCCTTGAAGCTGGCCAGGTAGCCGACCGGCGCGTCCAGCCATACGTAGAAGAACTTGCCCGGCGCATCGGGGATCGGGAAGCCGAAGTAGGGTGCGTCGCGCGAGATGTCCCAGTCCTTCAGGCCGCCGTCCAGCCACTCGCGCAGCTTCGCCGCGACGCCGCTGTTCGCCACCGGCTTGCCGTGGGTGAGCTTGCCGGCGAACCAGTCGCGCAGCAGTCCCTCGAACTTGCCCAGTTCGAAGAAGTAATGCTCCGAATCGCGCAGCACCGGGGTGGCGCCGGACATCACCGAGTACGGGTTGATCAGGTCGGTGGGCGCGTAGGTGGCGCCGCAGTGCTCGCAGTTGTCGCCGTACTGGTCCGGCGTGCCGCAGTTCGGGCACACGCCCTTGATGTAGCGGTCCGGCAGGAACATTTCTTTTTCAGGATCGAACAGCTGCTGGATGCTGCGCCTGGCGATGTAGCCGCCATCGCGCAGGCGCGTGTAGATCAGCGTCGACAGCTCGCGGTTCTCTTCCGAATGGGTGGTGTGGTACTGGTCGAACGCCACGCCGAACGCGGCGAAATCCGCCTCGTGGCCTTCGCGGATGCCGGCGATGAAGGCCTCGGGCGTCATGCCGGCCTTCTCCGCGGCCAGCATGATCGGCGTGCCGTGCGCATCGTCGGCGCAGACGTAGACCACCTTGTTGCCGTTCATCCGTTGCGCGCGCACCCAGATGTCGGCCTGGATGTAGCCCAGCAGGTGGCCCATGTGCAGCGGGCCATTGGCATAGGGCAGGGCGTTGGTGACGAGCAGGCGACGACTCATGGGGCGTATTCCGTTGTTGACTGCGCATTATGCCATGGCCGCCGCGGTCGCATTGGCCGCGGGGCGGCTTCCGGCAAGGCCTGGCGGTGGAGCCGGGCGCGTTCCATGCCCGCTTCGCGACGCATGGGAGCGATCCGGCCGATTGCGTATTTTTTCATATTTATATACATTTATACGCATTGAATGACATGGAGTCGGCATGCAGACGAGCGGCATTTTCCCGGCAGTGGACGAGCGCAACGGGCTGGCGCCGGCCATTCGCGCCACCCGGCTGGTCTTCCTGGCTTCCGGCATCGGCATGGCCGCGTGGGCGCCGATGGTGCCGTATGCGAAGGCGCGGCTCGGCCTCGACGAGGCTTCGCTTGGCTTGCTGCTGCTGGCCTTCGGCGGCGGCTCGATGGTATCGATGCCGCTGGTCGGCCTGCTCACCCATCACGTCGGCAGCCGCCGGGTGATCGGCGTCGGCGGGCTGATGCTGTGCCTGGCGCTGCCGCTGCTGGCGATCGCGCCCGGCGTGGCCACGCTGGCACTCGCCCTGTTGTACTTCGGCGTGGCGCTGGGCGCGGTGGACGTGGCGATGAACGCCCATGCGGTGGAGGTGGAACGCCGCGATGGCCGCCCGCTGATGTCGGGCTTCCACGGTCTGTTCAGCATCGGCGGCTTGAGCGGAGCGGCCGGCATGAGCCTGCTGCTGGCGCTCGGCTGGCCGCTGACCGCCGCCGCCGCTGCCGTTTCCGTGCTGCTGGCCGTGGTGGTGGTAACGCAGTGGCCCCGCCTGATCGAGCATGTCGACGATGCCGGCGGACGCGCGGCGGCGTTCGGCATGCCGCGCGGCATCGTGTTGGTGCTGGGCCTGCTGTGCTTCATCAGCTTCCTGGCCGAAGGTTCGATGCTGGACTGGAGCGCGGTGTTCCTGCGCGATTTCCGCGGTTTCCCGGCAACCTCCGCGGGCATCGGCTATGCCGCCTTTTCGGTGGCGATGGCGCTGGGCCGGCTTACCGGCGACTGGACCGTCGCGCGTTTCGGTCCGGTGCTGACCGTGCGCCTGGGCGCCTGCATGGCAGCGGCGGGTTTCCTGTTGGCGTCGATGCTGGCGTGGCCGCCCGCGGCGCTGCTCGGCTTCGTGCTGATTGGGTTGGGTGCGGCCAATATCGTGCCGGTGATGTTCGGCGCGGCCGGCCGGCTGCCCGGCACGTCGCCGGGCATGGCCATCGCCACGGTGACCACGCTGGGCTATGCCGGCCTGCTCAGCGGCCCGGCACTGATCGGTTTCCTGGCCCAGGCCAGCAGCCTGCCGGCGGCACTGGCGGCGGTGGCCGGGTTGCTGCTGCTGACCGCCGCGTCGGCAAGGCTGGTGCGGCCGTGAACGCAGCCGGCGGTCGCTTCGACACGGTGGTGTTCGATCTGGGCGGGGTGCTGATCGACTGGAACCCGCGCCACCTGTATCGCCGGCTGTTCGGCGACGAGGCGGCGATGGAGCGCTTCCTGGCCGAGGTCTGCACCATGCATTGGAACGAGCAGCAGGATGCCGGCCGCGGCTGGGACGAGGCGATCGCCACGCTCAGCGCGCAACACCCGCAGCATGCCGGGCTGATCGCGGCCTACCGTGCGCGCTGGGACGAAATGCTGGGCGGCCCGCTGGCGCCCAGCGTGGCCGTGCTGGACGAATTGCGCGGGCGGAACCTGCGGCTGTATGCGCTCACCAACTGGTCGCATGAGACCTTTCCGATCGCGTGGGAGCGCTACGATTTCCTGCACTGGTTTGCCGGGGTCATGGTGTCCGGGCAGGAGCGGCTGCTGAAGCCCGATCCGGCGATCTTCCGGCGGCTGCTCTCGCGCTTCGGGCTGCTGCCGCAGCGCACGATCTACATCGACGACGCATCGCGCAATGTCGATGCCGCCCGCCGGCTGGGCATGCACGGCCTGCTGTTTCGCGACGCGGCCACGCTGCGCGCGGAGCTTCGCGCGGCCGGCGTGCTGGGTGCGATGGAGGGCGATGGCCATGGCTAAGGCAACCGTTTCCGGCGAGATGCTGCCGCAGGAGCGCCAGCACGAGATCCTGCAGCGCCTGCGCAGCCGCGGGCGGGTAGTGGCGGCGGAACTCTCGGTGGAGTTTGCGGCGTCGGAGGATTCGATCCGCCGCGACCTGCGCGAACTGGCCGCGCAGGGATTGTGCAGGCGCGTCTACGGCGGCGCGCTGCCGCTGTCGGCGGCGATCGCCCCGCTGAAGCAGCGGCGCGGCGAACAGGTCGGCCGCAAGCTGGCCCTGGCGCGCAAGGCGGTGAGCCTGGTGCGCCAAGGCCAGGTGCTGCTGATCGACGCCGGTTCCACCAATGCCGCGATTGCCGCGGCCCTGCCCGAACGGATGGGCCTCACCGTGATCACCAATGCGCCGGATATCGCGCTGGCGCTGATCGAGCGCGAGGGCTTCGAGATCCTGCTGCTGGGCGGCCGCATCGATCCGCGGATCGGCGGCGCGGTGGGGGCGCAGACCCTGCAGGAGCTGCATCGCGTCCGCGCCGACCTGTGCTTCCCCGGCGCCTGCGCGATCGACGCGGAGAGCGGCCTGTGGGGTTTCGACAGCGAGGAATCGCTGTTGAAGCGGGCGATGGTCGAGGCCAGCGGCGAGACCGTGGTGGTGGCCACCAGCGACAAGCTGGGCGCGGCGGCCACGCACCGGATCGCGCAGACCAGCGAGGTGCAGCACCTGGTGGTCGAGCATGCCGTCGGCCGCCAGGCGCGCGCCGCCTTCGGCTCCCGCGGCGTCAGCGTGCATCGGGCCGATCCGGCGGCCGACTGACCACACATGAAAACGCCCCGGACCGGCAGGCGGCGCGGGGCGTTCGGATCAGGCGCGGCGATGAAGCGGTGTCAGTCCTGCCGTTCCCAGACCTGCGAGCGGCCGAGCAGGGCGAAGCCGATGTAGCCGTGCACGTCGAGCTTGCGGCCGCTGTCCGTCAGCTTGAGCCTCACCTTGTAGACCTTGCCGTTCTTCGGGTCGAGGATCCTGCCGCCGCTCCATTCGTCGCCGTCCTTGCTGACGCCCCACATGAAGGTCATCCCCACGATCGGCTGGTTCTTGCGCTCGCCGTCGCACTTGGTGCAGACCGGGTGCTCGCCGTCGCGGGCCACGTCTTCCGGCGTGCGGTTCAGCAGCTTCACGATTTTCGCCTGGTACTCGCCATTGTGCTCGGTGATCTCGACGATCGACTTCTGCTGGTGGGTGGCGTCGTCGATGGTCTTCCAGGTGCCGGCCGGAGTGTCGGTGGCGGCCAGCGCGGTGCCGGCAGCCAGCAGCAGGCCGGCGGCGAAGGTGAGGCGGACAGCAAGCTTCATGGATGATCCTCCCGTACGAAAGCGTATGGAATGCGAGACTGGCGAGGTTCCACAAGGCCGTCAAGCTGCAATGCGCCATGCCTGTCGCTGACCCAGGTCAGCGGGGCCGCGACGGCGGGCTGGCATAATGGGTGCCCCGCAAACACCCGAGCCGACATGACGCAGGCGAACGAAACCCTGGTCCGCCAGATCCTTGGCGGTCTCATCGACACCCATACCGGCGCGCCGCTGGCCGAGGCCGTGCGCGCGGTCGGCGTGGACGGGGCGAAGGTGTCGGTGGACCTGCAACTGGGCTATCCGGCCGCCGGCGCCATCGACAGCCTCACGGCGCGCGTGCGCCAGGCGCTGGAAGCCGATCCGGCGATCGACTCGGCCGCGGTTTCGATCACCAGCCGCATCCACGTGCACAAGGTGCAGGGCACGCTGGGGCCGCTGCCGAACGTGAAGAACATCATCGTGGTGGCGTCCGGCAAGGGCGGCGTGGGCAAGTCCACGGTGTCGGCGAACCTGGCGCTGGCGCTGCAGGCCGAGGGTGCGAAGGTCGGCGTGATGGACGCGGACATCTACGGGCCCAGCCAGCCGACCATGCTCGGGGTGCACGGCAAGCCGGCCTCGCCGGACGGCAAGAGCATCATCCCGATGCAGGCGCACGGCATGCCGGTGATGTCGATCGGCTTCCTGGTGGAGGAGGATACGCCGATGATCTGGCGCGGTCCGATGGTCACCCAGGCGATGATGCAGTTGCTCACCGACACGCGCTGGGAACCGCTCGACTACCTGATCGTCGACCTGCCGCCGGGCACCGGCGACATCCAGCTCACGTTGTCGCAGAAGGTGCCGGTGGCCGGCGCGGTGATCGTCACCACGCCGCAGGACATCGCCCTGCTGGATGCGCGCAAGGCGCTGAAGATGTTCGAGAAGGTCGAGGTGCCGGTGCTCGGCGTGGTGGAGAACATGGCCACCCACGTCTGCTCCAACTGCGGCCACGAGGAAAACATCTTCGGCGAAGGCGGCGGCCAGCGCATGGCGACGCAATACGGCGCGGCCTATCTCGGCTCGCTGCCGCTGGACATCCGCATCCGCGAACAGGCCGACGGCGGCAACCCCACGGTGGCGGCGATGCCCGATTCCGACCTCGCCATGCGCTATCGCGAGATCGCCCGCAACGCGGCCGGCCGGCTGTCGCGGCAGCCACGCAACAAGTCGCTGGGGCTGGGCAAGATCGTGGTGCAAGGCGTGCCGGCCGCATGACGGCGCCGGCGCAGCGCGTGCTGTGCCTGTCCGGCAGCCTGCGCCGGATGTCCTCGAACACGGCCGTGCTGGAAGCGGCGCAGCAGCTGGCGCCGCCGGCGCTGGAGCTGGTGCTGTACGACGGGCTCGGTAGCTTGCCGCTGTTCAATCCGGACGACGAAGCCGATGCCGTGCCCGCGCCGGTACGGTCGCTGCGCGAGGCCGTCGGCCGCGCCGATGCCTTGCTGGTCGCCTGCCCCGAATACGCCCACGGCGTGCCCGGCGCGTTCAAGAACCTGCTGGACTGGCTGGTCGGCAGCCTGGAGTTTCCGGGCAAGCCGGTGCTGCTGTTGAACACGGCCGCGCGCGGTTCGTACCATGCGCAGGAGGCGCTGGCCGAGATCCTGTACACCATGTCCGCCCAGTTGCTGGCGGCGCAGCCCCTGCCGGTGGCGCTGCCGGGCGCCGGCTGCACGGCGGCGCAGGTACTGGCCAGCGCGGAACGCTGCGCGGAATTGTGCGCGGCGCTGGACATCTTGGCCGATATTCCGCGCCCACCGTAGGAGCCCGCTCGCGGGCGATGCTCCTGCTTTTGCGAATCCCGAACCCCGAATCCCGGCTCCAAAAGCATCGCCCGCGAGCGGGCTCCTACGGTGGCGGATCTGGTCGGGTGGCGCGGCGGCGCCCGGACCATGTATTTTTGCCGCTTTGCGCCCGGCTGGACCGGGTGCTGCCGCTACCGACCGGAGTCCGCGTGAGCATCAAATCCGACAAGTGGATCCGCCGCATGGCCGAAAGCCACGGCATGATCGAGCCGTTCGAACCGGGCCAGGTCAAGCTGCGCGACGGCAACAAGCTGATCTCGTACGGCACCTCCAGCTACGGCTACGACGTGCGCTGCGCGCGCGAGTTCAAGATCTTCACCAACATCAATTCCACCATCGTCGACCCGAAGGCGTTCGATCCGTCGAGCTTCGTCGACGTCGAGGCGGACGTATGCATCATCCCGCCGAACTCGTTCGCGCTGGCGCGCACGGTCGAGTACTTCCGCATCCCGCGCAAGGTGCTCACGGTCTGCCTCGGCAAGAGCACCTACGCGCGCTGCGGCATCATCGTCAACGTGACCCCGCTGGAGCCGGAGTGGGAGGGCCACGTGACGCTGGAGTTCTCCAACACCACCCCGCTGCCCGCAAAAATCTACGCCAACGAGGGCGTGGCGCAGATGCTGTTCCTCGAATCCGACGAGGAGTGCGAGACCAGCTACAAGGACCGTGGCGGCAAGTACCAGGGCCAGCAGGGCGTGACCCTGCCGCGCACCTGAGTACGCGAGCTGAACGGCGGAGCGGCGACCCGCATCGCCGTTCTTGGCCGCGCTACACTTCCACGATCCAGACGTTCGATTGCCAGGAGACTCCCATGACCCGTTTTTCCACATTGCTGACGCGCGTCACGGCAGCCCTCATGCTGGGCAGCCTGCTCGTGCTGGCAGGTTGCCACCGGGGCGGTACCCGGGACGCGGTCGGCACGGCATCGATGAAGGGCCAGTTCGACGCCACGCTGCAGGCCTACAAGGATGGCCAGTTCCTGCTCGATGGCGCGGTGCTTTCGGCGCTCGATGTCGGCAGCCATTTCGCCTACCTGAAGGACCAGGGCAAATTGCCGAAGACCGTGCTGCTCGTGCCCAGCGACGATTCCAAGATCCGCAAGCGGCACCTGGAATACCTGGCGCGCATGCAGATGGACTATGGCTTCACCGCGTATTACGACGATGGCGGCACGCTGACCAAGATCAATCCGGTGGAAACCAAGGCGCGTGCGCTCGAGGATCATCATGCGCCGGCAGCGTTGCCCGATTCGCAGAAGGGCAAGGATGCCAGCAGCGGCGGCTTCGACCCCCAGCACCAGTACTGATACCCCGCCGTAAGAACCCAGGAAGCCGCGATGCGAATCGCGGCTTCCTGTTTTCTTGTGGTCGCGACGGCGATGGACCCGCTCAGTCCAGGGTGCCGGCGCCGAGCCTGCGGTCGCGCCGGGTGGCGGTTGCCGTGCGCAGGGCGATTTCCAGGCCGCGCACCACCTCGGCCTGCGTCATGCTGGGCGCGCCGGGATGCCGCGCGGCCTGCACCGGGAGGAACGGGATGTGGATGAAGCCGGCGCGTGCGCCCGGCCGCCGCGATGCCAGGTGCAGCATGGCGTAGGCGATGTGGTTGCAGACGTAGGTGCCGGCGCTGTTCGAGATTTCCGCCGGCACGCCCTGCGCCTGCAGCGCAGCCAGCATCGCCTTGACCGGCAGCGTGCTGAAGTAGGCGGCCGGAGCATCGGCGATCACCGGTTCGTCGATCGGCTGCGTCCCGGCGTTGTCGGGGATGCGCGCATCCTGCAGGTTGATCGCCAGCCGTTCGATCGACAGCTGCGCCCGCCCGCCGGCCTGGCCGACGCCGAGCAGGATCGACGGCGCCGCCTGGCGTACCGCGCTGCGGAGCAGGCGCAGCGAGGCGGCGAACTCGGTGGGCAACTGCAATGCGACGACGCGATGGCCGCCGATGCGCCGGCCGTGCAGCGCGCGCACGGCCTCCCACGACGGATTGACCGCTTCGCCCGCGAACGGGTCGAAGCCGGTCAGCAGGATGCGTGGCAGGGATGCGCCCATGGGGGCCTCCTCAAGACGTGTTCAACAAGGCGTGTTCAACGGAATGCCAGCAGCCACATCGTCACGAACGTGGCGGCGAGGATCCACCACGCGCTCCAAAGCTGCGCGCGGATCACCCCGTACGGGTTGCGCAACTCCAGCAAGGCCGCCGGCACCAGGTTGTAGTCGGCCGCCATCGGCGTCAGCAGGGTGCCGCAGTAGCCGCACAGCATGCCCATCGAGCCGAGTATCGCCGGATCGGCGCCGTGCTGGCGAATCAGCAGCGGCAGGCCGATGCCGGCCATCATCACCGGGAAGGCGGCGAACGCGTTGCCCATGATGACGGTGAACAGCACCATGCCCAGCGCGAAGGTGACCAGGCAGGCCAGCGCGCTGCCGGTGGGCAGCCAGCTGGTGGCCAGCGCGGCGATCGCCGCGCCCACGCCGCTTTGCGTAAACACTTCGCCGAGCGCCGCCAGCAGCAGCGGCAGCAATGCCGCCCAGCCGATCGCGTCGAGCAGGCGGCGGCCTTCGGCCAGACCGGCGGGCAGCGGGGCACGTGCCACGCGTGCGGCGGCGAACAGCGCGATCACGCAGGCCAGCGCCAGCCCGGTCAGGGTCATCTGCGCGGTGGCGAACAGGTGCCGGCCGGCGAACGCCAGGTAGCCGCCGAACAGCGCCACCAGCAGGGTCACCAGCGGTATCAGCAGGGCCGGCACGAGCAGCTTGTGGCCGAGCCGGATGGCCGACTGCAGGCGTTGCGCAGCGCTGCCTTCCTCGGCATGGGCGTGCCGATGCAGTCGCGGCGCCAGCAGCGCCAGCACGATCACGCCGATGCCCGCCAGCTGCGCAGGCAGCGTATGGCCGGCGGCCTGCTGCGCCAGCACGTAGTCGCCAGCGCCGAACAGCACGCCGAGCACCAGCCAGAACGCGGCGTGCCAGGAGCGCCGCTCGCGCAGGTCGCGCAGGCCGCAGTAGAGCAGGAACGCGGCGATCAGCCAGTAGACGTATTCGATGCGGAGCATGCTCAGTCCGCCGCCTCGGCCCGCAGGCCGGCGGCGCGGCGCTGCAGCCGGCGCTGGTACAGCCATATCCGCACGGACTGGACGACGAAGGCCGCGACCGCGGTGGGCAGGGCCCACAACGCGATCGACAGGGGGCTCAGCTCGATGCCGTGCTGGGCATAGAAGCCTTGGATCAGCAGCACGGCGCCGAGCGCGATGAACACGTCCTCGCCGAAGAAGCGGCCGATGTTGTCGGTGGCCGCGGCGACCGCGCGCAGTTCGTCGCGGTCGGCGTCGTCCAGGCCTGGGTGGATCTTGGCCGCCGCCGCCTCGCCCATCGGGGCCAGCAGCGGGCGCACGGTTTGCGCCGCGCCGGCCACGCCGGTGAGACCCAGCGCCGCCAGCAGCTGGCGCAGCAGCAGGTAGCCGATCAGCAGCCGCGCGAGGGTCAGTCCATGCAGCCGGGTCATCCAGCGCTGCGCGTGTTCGCGCAGGCCCGCGCGCTCGAGCAGGCCGATCGCCGGCAGGGTCAGCACGAACAGCATCAGCATGCGGCTGGAAACGAAACTCTTGCCGAGCAAGGCCAGCAGGGCAGGGATCGTCAGCCCGGCGAGCAGGCCGCTGCCCACGGCGGCGGCGACCACCACCAGCACCGGATTGAAGCGCAACAGGAAGCCGACGACGATCACCGCGACGCCGAGCAGGGGCCAATAGTTCATGCGGTTCCTCCGAGATGGGGCGGCACGCCCGTCATGCTGCATCCGGCGCGGCGATGCGCAGGCCGGCGGCGTCGAGCGCCTCGCGCAGGCGGCATGCCAGCTGCACCGCGTGCGGGCCGTCGCCGTGCAGGCACAGCGTGTCGGCCCGCAGCGGAACGGGCCGGCCGTCCACCGCCTGCGCCGTGCCGTCGCGGGCGATGCCGAGCGCCTGGGCCACGGCAAGTTCGACGTCCTCGATCACCGCGCCGGCCTCGCTCCGTGGCTGCAGCGAGCCGTCGGCGCGATAGCGGCGGTCGGCGAAGGCCTCGGCCGCCACCGCCAGGCCGAGCTTCCGGCCCGCCTCGATCAGCGCCGAACCGGCCAGGCCGAACAGCCGCAGCCGCGGGTCGAAGTCGCGCACCGCGCGGGCGATCGCGTCGGCAAGGAGGGCATCGCGCGCAGCCATGTTGTACAGCGCGCCATGCGGCTTGACGTGGCTGAGCGTGGCGCCGGCGGCGCGGGTGAACGCATGCAGCGCGCCGATCTGGTAGAGCGTCGTGGCGTACGCCTCGGCGGGCGTCACGCCGATCTCGCGCCGGCCGAAACCCTGCAGGTCGGGCAGCGAGACGTGTGCACCGATCGCCACGCCGTGAGCCACCGCCTGCGCCACCGTGCGCTGCATGATCCCGGGGTCGCCGGCATGGAAGCCGCAGGCGATGTTGGCCGAGCTGAGCAGCGGCAGCAGCGCATCGTCGTCGCCCATGCGCCACGCGCCGAACGACTCGCCGAGGTCGCCGTTGAGGTCGATGCGGTTCATGCGCCGGTTTCCAGTCGTTGTGCGATCGCGTCGAGCATGCGGGTCAGTCGTTGCCGGTGTGCGGCCAGCCGGGCCAGTGCTTCGTCCATGCCGGTTTCGCGGAAGCATACGGTATCGCCGGGACGCAGCTGCGCCAGCCGCGGCAGGTCCACCGCGGCGAGCTGGCCGATGCGCGGATAACCGCCGGTCACCGGCGCCTCGGCCTGCAGCACGATCGGCTGGCCTGAGGGCGGCAGCTGCAGCGTGCCGGGCAAGACCGCCTCGGAGACCAGCTCCAGCGGTTCCGCCAGGTGCAGCGCATGGCCGTCCAGGCGGCTGGCGGTGCGGTTGCTGTCCTTGCTCAGGGTGAAGTGGCCGCCGTACAGCTGCCGCTGCGAGGCGCTGTCCAGGGCCGCCCAGTGGCTCCCGTGCAGCAGCGCCAACGGCCGGCGCGCGAAGTCGAACCACGGCTGCGGATCGGGGCCCCAGCCCAGCACGCGCACGTGCTGGCGGGCCGGCAGGGTGCGCAGCGGCGCGGCCGCGCCCACCGGTAGCACGTCGCCCGCCTGCAGCGCGCGGCCGATGCGCGCATGCAGGTCGCTGCTGCGGCTGCCGAGCAGCGGCGGCACGTCGAAGCCGCCGCGCACGGCAAGGTAGCTGCGGCAGCCCCGGCTCATGCCGCCGAGTTGCAGCACGCTGCCCGCGGGCAGCAGGCAGGTCGTCCATGGCGGGATTGCCTGCGAGCCGACGCGGGCGGCGATCGCCGCGCCGGTCAACGCGATCACCGCGGCCTGCCCGAAGCGGAGGCCGGGACCGGCCAGGGTGCATTCCAGCGCGGCCTCGCCGCGGCGGTTGCCGACCAGTGCGTTGGCAAGCTGCCATGCCGGCAGGTCCATCGCGCCGGCACGGCCCACGCCCAGCGCGGCATGTCCCGGCCGGCCGGCATCCTGCAGGCTGCTCAGCAAGCCCGGCCTGATCACCGTGGCGCTCATCCGGGACGGGCCGCCAGCTGGCGAAAGGCGTCCGCATCGATCGCGCGGAAACGCACGCGATCGCCCGCGGCAAGCAGTGCGGGCGTTTCCGCCGCGAGGTCGAACAGGCGCAGCGGGGTGCGCCCGATCACCTGCCAGCCGCCGGGCAGCGCCTCGGGGTAGATCCCGGTCTGGCTGCCGCCGATCGCCACGCTGCCGGCCGGCACGCGCTGGCGCGGATCGCTGCGCCGCGGCACCACCAGGCGCGGATCGAGTCCGAGCAGGTAGGGGAATCCCGGCGCGAAGCCCAGCATCGCCACGCGGTAATCCGCCGCCGCGTGCAGCGCGGACACCGCGGCCTCGTCGAGCCCGCAGCAGGCGGCGACTTCGGCGAGATCCGGCCCGTACTCGCCGCCATAGCAGACCGGAATGACCAGCTCACGCGCCGCGGCGACGGCGTCGCCGGCCTCGGCCAGCGCTGCACCGGCAGCCGCCTGCAGCTGGCGATGGGGACCGCCGTCGCCGGGCCAGTCCCGCGGGTCGAAGCGCAGCAGCACGCTGGCATAGGCCGGTACGCATTCCACCCGCGGCAACCGGCGCAGGCGGGCGGCCGCGGCCTGCACCCGGGCGTTGAGCTCGATGTCGATGCGGTCGCCGAAACGCAGCAGCAGCGCATCCTCGGCCAGTGCCTCGAACCGGGTCGGCGATTCCATCGGCGCGTTATCCCGTCGGGCCAGCCAGGAGTCGGCGCAGCGCGTCCAGCCGCGCGGCCAGCGCCGTTTCGGCATACGGCTGCGCGCGGCCGTTGCCCCAGACCGGGCCGGGCCACGCCGCGTCGCCTTCGCGACGCGCCACCACGTGCACGTGCAGCTGGCGCACGATGTTGCCCAGCGCACCGAGGTTGAGCTTGTCGCAGGGCGCCACGGCGCGCAGCGCCGCGCTGGCGCGGTTCACTTCCTGCCACAGCGTGGCCTGCTCGCCGGTGTCCAGGTCGGCGACCTCGACCAGGCCGGCGCGGCGCGGCACCAGGATCAGCCACGGGTAGCGCGCGTCGTCCATCAGCAACACGTCGCACAGCGGCAACGCAGCCACCGGGCGGGCATCCGCCGCCAGCCGCGGGTCGAGGGCGAAGCCGGGCCCGTTCATGCGTCGCCGGCCAGGTGCCGGTCGAAGAACGCCAGCGTGCGCTGCAGCGCCAGCTTCGCGCTGGCCTCGTGGTAGGGGGCGCTGCCGTCGCGGTTGAAGGCGTGGTCGGCCGGGTAGGTGAAGACTTCCATCTGCGGCAGCGCCTCGCGATGCTTCGCCACCGTTTCCGGCGGAATGCTGTGGTCCTTCTCGCCGAAGTGGAACATCACCGGCGCCTGCGGCGTCTCGTGCAGGAACGGCAGGTTGCGCGCGCCGTAGTAGCTTACCGAAGGCAGCCCAAGGCGCAGTGCGGAAAGCAGGGCCACGGTGCCGCCCCAGCAGTAGCCGACGGTGCCGATCCTGCCGGCCGACGCGATCGACTCGGCGGCGCTGGCGACGTCCTCGAGGGCGCGCTCCAGTCCCAGTTCCGCGACCAGCTGCTTGCCCTTGTTGGCGCCGACCTGGTCGTAGCCCAGCTCCACGCCGCTCTCCAGGTGGTCGAAGAACGCCGGCGCGATCGCGGCATAGCCGTGTTCGGCGAAGCGGTCGGTCACGCGGCGGATGTGCGCGGTGACGCCGAAGATCTCCTGGATCACCACGATGCCGCCCTTCGGCTTGCCCTGCGGCTGGGCGAGGTAGCCGCCGATGCACTGGGTGCGGCTGGTGGGGATGTTGATGTGCTGGCCCATGGGCGGCTCCGGAGAGGGGATCGCGTGAAGTCTAGCCGCGCCGGTGGCCGGGCCGCACTGCCGTATAATTGCCGGCTGTTCCGCACGTTTCCGGTGGCGCCACGCATGTCCCAGACCGCACACAAGATCGGCTTCGTCAGCCTCGGCTGCCCCAAGGCGCTGGTCGATTCCGAGCGCATCCTCACCCAGCTCAAGGTCGAGGGCTACGAGATCGTGCCCAGCTACAACGCCGCCGACGCGGTGGTGGTGAATACCTGCGGCTTCATCGATGCCGCGGTGCAGGAATCGCTGGACTCGATCGGCACCGCGTTGCACGAGAACGGCAAGGTGATCGTCACCGGCTGCCTGGGCAAGCGCGAGGCGCTGATCCGCGAGGCGTACCCGGACGTGCTGTCGGTCAGCGGCCCGCAGGACTACGCCAGCGTGATGAGCGCGGTGCACGCGGCGCTGCCGCCCCGGCGCAACAAGTTCATCGACATCGTGCCGGACACGGGCGTGAAGCTCACCCCGAAGCATTACGCCTACCTGAAGATTTCCGAAGGCTGCAACCACCGCTGCAGCTTCTGCATCATCCCGTCGATGCGCGGCAACCTGGTATCGCGCCCGGTCGACGAGGTGCTGGTCGAGGCCGAGAAGCTGGTCAAGGGCGGCGTCAAGGAGTTGCTGGTGATCTCGCAGGACACCAGCGCCTACGGCGTCGACCTGAAGTACGCCGAGCGCGAGTGGCGCGGCAAGGCGTACCGCACGCGCATGACCGAGCTGTGCGAAGGCCTGTCGGAACTCGGCGCGTGGACGCGGCTGCACTACGTCTACCCGTACCCGCACGTGGACGAGGTGATGCCGCTGATGGCGGCAGGCAAAATCCTGCCGTACCTCGACATCCCGTTCCAGCACGCCAGCCCGCGCATCCTGAAGCTGATGAAGCGGCCGGGCAACATCGACAAGACGCTGGAGCGCATCCGCAACTGGCGCGCCCAGGTGCCCGATCTCACCATCCGCAGCACCTTCATCGTGGGCTTCCCCGGCGAGACCGAGGCCGAGTTCGAGGAGTTGCTCGACTTCCTGCGCGAGGCCGAACTCGACCGCGTCGGCGCGTTCGCCTATTCGCCGGTGGACGGCGCGAAGGCGAACGAGCTGCCCGGCGCGATCTCCGAGGAGCTGAAGGAGGATCGCCTCGAGCAGTTCATGGCGGTGCAGGCGGAGATCTCCGCCGCGAAGCTGCAGCGCAAGATCGGCCGCACGATCCGGGTGCTGGTGGACGAGGCGAATGCCGCCGGCGCGGTGGCGCGCTCGGCCGCCGACGCGCCGGAGATCGACGGCACGGTGCTGGTCGCCGACGGCCAGTCGCTGAAGCCCGGCCAGTTCGTCGATGTGATGGTCGAGGGCGCCAGCGAGCATGACCTGCACGCCCGCCTCGCGCATCCCGCGCTCAAGATCATTTGAAAGGGCGGCCAGCGATGGCCGCTTCCGGCGTTGATGCGAAGCGCGGAATGAACGTCATGGCAATCAGCGGGCTGCCGCGCTCATGGATGAGCGCATGAACAGGGCGCGCTTCGTGGCGCCGGCCCGCGGCACGGTCGATCCGGCGGTGTTCGGGCGGATGCCGCTGTCGGCGTGGCGCGAATACGCCGACCTGCTCGACGGCGCGGCGTGGCCGTCCATCGACGCGCTCAACCGCCGCGTCCCCGCCGGCATGGCGCAGCGCTTCGTGGCGCAGACGCCGGCGCTGCTCGCCGACGGCCTGCACTACGAGCAGCGCATCGCCGAGCGTGGCGGGATCGCCACCCGCGAAGGCAACTGGCACGACCTGCTGAATGCCTTGGTGTGGCTGCGCCATCCGGCGATCAAGCGTGCGCTCAACGCACGCCAGATGGCCGAGGTGGCCCGCATGGGGCCGAAGCTGCGCTCGCGCGCGCAGTACGCGATGACCCACTTCGACGAGGCCGGCGTGATCGTCGCCGTGCGCGATCCCGCGCTGCTGGCGCTGTGGGACGCGCACGACTGGCACGGCATGTTCTGGCGCCGGCGCCAGGCCTGGCTGGACGGTTCGATCCGGCTGGCCGTGTTCGGCCACGCCCTGCTGGAGCATGCGTTGAGCCCGGACAAGCTGCTGGTGGCCAAGGCGCTGGTGTTCCGCTGCGATGATGCGGCCGAATCCTTGCCGGCCCGTTGCGCCGAGGCTATCGCCGCCGGCCGGCTGCTGCACGATCCGCAGGAACTGCGCCCGCTGCCGTTGTCGGGAATCCCGGGCTGGCATCCCGGGAATGCCGACGAGGCCTTCCATCGCAGCGCGGCCTGCTACCAGCCGCGGCGGGCCGGGCGGGCGTATCCGCCGGTCGTCTGAACCGGCTCCGCGCAGGGCATGCCTGCCGAAACCCGTTCCGACGCCGCGTCAGTCCCGTTCGTAATCGACCGCCAGCACGGCGAATGCGGTCGTTCCGCCGGGCAGCTCGGCGGCGAACTCGTCGTCCACGTGCTTCTTCAGCACCGCCCGCGCCAGCGGCGAGTCGATGCTGATCCAGCCGCGTTTCGCGTCGGTCTCGTCCGGGCCGACGATGCGGTAGCGGTGGAGCTCGCCGGTGGCGACGTTCTCCAGCTCGATGCAGGCGCCGAAGAACACCGCGCCGCGGTCGCCCGGCGCGCCTTCGGCCACCTTGAGCGCGGGGATCCGCTTGCTGAGGTAGCGCGCGCGGCGGTCGATCTCGCCCAACTGCTTCTTGCGGTAGGTGTACTCGGCGTTTTCCGAGCGGTCGCCCTCGGCCGCGGCGGCGGCCAGCGCCTTCACCACCTCCGGGCGCAGCACGTGCCACAGGTGGTCGAGTTCGGCCTTGAGCCGCTCGAAGCCCTCGCGCGTGATGATCGCGGTGGAACCGGCCGAGGGCGGGCGCCAGCGGCTCATGCGGGGCTGGCCAGGCGCTGCCGCTGCGCGTCGATCTCGGCGCGCAGCGGGTGGTCGGGCCAGGCGCCGGCGAGCTGGTCCAGCAGGACCGTCGCCTCGGCGCGCTGGTCGGCGTGGTCGGCCAGCAGGCGCGCGGCCAGCAGGCCGTAGTGCGGTGCCTGCGGGTCGCGCGGCCAGTGCGCGAGGTAGCCGCGGCACAGGTGGATCGCGATGCGGCCCATGCCCAGTCGCGCGGCGAGTTCGGCCAGCCCGCCGCAGGTCTGCGGGTCGTCCGGCACGAACCCGGCGTCGATGCCGCAGCATTCCTGCAGCACGCCGAGCGCACGGCGCGATTCGCCTCGGGCGGTCAGTGCGGCGATCCAGATCTGGCCGTGCACCAGCAGGTCGTCGCGCAGGCCCTGCCGGTGCAGCAGCTCGCGGTAGAGCTGGTGCACCGGGAGCGGCGCGTCGCGTTCCCGCAGCCGGGCGGCGAGGAGCCGCAAGGCGGCCAGCGGATCGTCGACGGCGAGCTGGCGTGCCTCGTCGACCAGCCGGCTGTCGGCATCCTGGCCCGAAGCCCTGGCCAGCTCCGGGGCCTCGGGAACCAGGCCGAAGCGTTCGTGGCGCTGGTGGATCATCGCGCCCATCAGGTGGAAGGCGAGCACGATCAGGTAGGTGTAGGCGAACGCGAACAGCGGCAGGGCCAGCAGCCGCGGCAGCAGCGCCGAGGTGACCGAGGCCAGCACGATCAGCAGGCCGAGCAGCAGGTTGATCGCCACCGGGATCAGGTAGGCGGCGCCGAAGCCGCCGATGACGCGCGCCCAGTTCAGCGGGTTGAGCGACAGCGCGAGGTTGCCGTCGAACGCCAGCGACATGTCGATCGCCGGCAGCGCCAGGGCGGCCACCAGCAGTACCGGCCACAGCGCGCGCGGGAAGAACACGATCGCCAGCACGCACAGCGCGACCACCAGCAGGTGGATCGCGGTGAGCCCCCAGCCGCTGGCGCTGTTGCCGTCGCTGCCGACGTCCGGCGGATCGGCGTAGCCGTTGGCGGTGTGCAGCAGGCAGTCGGCGGCGTAGCGCCAGGTTGCGGCCCATACCAGGGCACTGGCCAGCGCGCCGGTCCAGGAAGGCAGCAGGCCGACATAGTGCACCAGCGCCAGTACCACGCAGGTGGCCAGCCCGGCGCCGCGCAGCGGGTAGCCGAAGCCGGCCTGCAGGCGCTGCGCGAATGGCGTGTCGGCGGCGACGACCTCGATGCGGGACATGGCGCGGGCCCTCAGCGCTTGCCGCCGAAGATCCCGCCCAGCACGCCGCGCAGGATCTGCCGGCCGATCTGGCTGCCCATCGTGCGCACCACCTGCTTGCCCATCGTCTCGACCATGCCCTGGCGACGCGTGGTACCGAACAGCACGTCGTGCACGGCGCCGCCCCAGCCCGTTTCGCCGGTCTTGCCCGGTTGGACCGGCGGATCGCCCGCGGTGGCGGCCGCCTTGTCGTCGGCGCGCCTGGCCAGGATCTCGGCGGCCGATTCGCGATTGACCGGATGGTCGTACTTGCCGCCCACCGGCGAGCGCTGGCGGATGGTGGCGCGTTCGGCGTCGGTGATCGCGCCGATGCGGCAGCACGGCGCGGTCACCAGCACCTGTTCCACCGGCGTGGGCACGCCGCCGCCGGCCAGGGTGGAGGCCAGCGCCTCGCCGACGGCCAGCCTGGTGATCGCCGCGGTGACGTCGAGCTTCGGGTTGGCCACGAAGGTTTCCGCCGCCGCCTTGACCGCCTTCTGGTCGCGCGGGGTGAACGCGCGCAGCGCGTGCTGGATGCGGTTGCCGAGCTGGCCCAGGATCACGCCCGGCACGTCGTCGGGATTCTGCGAGCAGAAGTACACGCCCACGCCCTTGGAGCGGATCAGCCGCACTACCTGCTCGACCCGCTGCTGCAGCGCCGGCGAGGCGTCGTCGAACAGCAGGTGCGCCTCGTCGAAGAAGAACACCAGCTTCGGCTGGTCGAGGTCGCCCACTTCGGGCAGCTGCTCGAACAGCTCGGACAGCAGCCACAGCAGGAAGGTGGAATACAGCCGCGGCTTCAGGATCAGCTGGTCGGCGGCCAGCACGTTGATGATGCCGCGCCCGCTCATGTCCTGGCGCATCAGGTCGGCCAGCTCCAGCGCTGGTTCGCCGAAGAACGGGTCGGCGCCGTCGTTTTCCAGCTTCAGCAGCGCGCGCTGGATCGCCGCGATGCTGGTCGTGCCGATCAGGCCGTACCGGGTCGAGAGCGCCTTGGCGTTGTCGGCGGCGTAGCCGAGCAGGGCGCGCAGGTCGGCCAGGTCGAGCAGCAGCCAGCCCTGGTCGTCGGCGGCCTTGAACACCACTTCCAGCACGCCCTCCTGGGTATCGTTCAACTCCAGCACGCGGCCGAGCAGGGTGGGGCCCATCTCGCTGACGGTGGCGCGCACCGGGTGGCCGAGCTTGCCGTAGATGTCCCAGAAGATCACCGGGTTGGCCTGTGCCTTCCAGTCGGTGAGCTTGAGCTTGTCCAGGCGCGCCTTGAGCTTGTCACCCGGTGCGCCGGCGGCCATCGACAGGCCGGCCAGGTCGCCCTTGGCGTCGGCCAGGAAGCACGGCACGCCCAGCCGCGAGAAGCCTTCGGCCAGCACCATCAGCGAAACGGATTTGCCGGTGCCGGTGGCGCCGGCGATCATGCCGTGGCGGTTGCCGTAGCGCGGGTCGAGGTTGACGCTGGTGCTGTCGTTGCGGCCGATCAGGATCTCGGTCATGGCGTTCCATCCGTTGCGGGTCGGGCGATTGTAGCCAGGGCGCAGGAATTTTCGCGGCGCATTGAGTCCGGGCGGTGCGCCCGCTATGGTGGGCGTTTTCCGCGGGTGAAGTGCGTGATGTCGTTGCGTCTGCCGGTTCGATCCATGCGTGTGCTGTCCCTGGCTGCGGCGGGGATGCTGCTCGGCGCCTGCGCCAGTACCGGCGACGCCAGGCACCCGGCCCAGGTCGATGCGCTCTACGGCCAGCTCGACCAGGCGAGCAAGGGCTACGAGACCGCCTTGCAGCAATCGCGCACGGGCGACCGGCAGGCATCGCAGCAGACCCTGGTCCGTTCGCTCGACAGCCTGAAGGCAGCCGCGGCACGCTGCGGCAATACGGCCGGCTGTGATCCGCAGCGGTTCTTCTCGGCGTTCGACCACCTGCTGCGCCTGAAGGACGGCGATTTCGACGACGCGCCGGACCTTGGCGGCGACGTCGAGCCGTCGCAGGCGGCGCTGGCCGCCGGCAAGGCCGGCCCGGGCAGCCTGCCGCAGGCGCAGCGCAGCGTGACCCTGCTGCACGGGCAGAAGCTGTCCCAGCTGATCGCGATGAACGGACCGGTGAAGGCGGCGCTGGAGATGTGGCTGACCCAGTGGCGCCCGCAGCTGATGGACGCCTGGGTCAACTACCAGTACCTGCGCTACCAGATGTGGCCGCAGTACGAGAAGGCGGACCTGCCCGAGGCGCTGCTGTTCGGCATCCTGGCCAAGGAATCCGGCGGCAAGGTCAACGCAGTGTCGCGCTCCGGCGCGGCCGGGCCGTTGCAGTTCATGTACGCCACCGGCATGCGCTTCGGCCTGGGCAACGACAATGGCTTCGATACGCGCTTCGACCCGGCCGCCTCGGCGCGGGCGAATGCCGAGTACATCAACGAGCAGTTGCGGATCTTCAACGACAACCTCGAGCTCGCCCTGGGCGCCTACAACGGCGGCGAGGGCCGCATGCGCCGCTCGGTCGGCGACAACACCGCGACGAGCTTCTACGACCCGCGCATCTACGACCAGCTGTCGCAGGAAACCCGCGACTACGTGCCGGCCGTGCTGGCCGCGGCCTGGCTGTTCCAGCATCCGGACAGCTACAACCTGCGCTTCCCCAGGGTCGACGGGGCGCCCGGCTCAGTCACCCTGAAGCGGCCGGCTTCGCTGACCGAACTGACCGTGTGCCTGGGGTCGGCCGGCGGCATGAGCGACGGCTGGTTCCGCACGTTGCGCAACCTCAACCCGCGGCTGGATCCGCAGATGAGCCAGCCGGCGGGCGCCACGCTGCAACTGCCGAAACTGCTGGAAAAGGCCTACGCATCGCGCTGCGTCGATGGCCCGTGGCCGATCCTCGCCGATGACCTGCATCGTGCCGTGGTGCCGGTGGTGCCGGCGCCATCGGTGGCACCGGCGGCGAAGGTGGCCAGGGAAACCCGCCACTACAAGGTGCGTCACGGCGACACGCTGATCAGCATCGTGCGCAAGCTGCATTGTTCGAGCGTGCAGGAGGTGACCGAGATGAACGACCTCAGGCACCACCGTCTCGGCGTCGGCCAGACGCTGAAGCTGCCGGTCTGCCGCTGAGCGGACGGCCGGGCATTCGGCGGGCGTCAGGCGACGGCGGTCTGCTGCATCCAGCTGCGGTTGGCGGTGTTCTTGCCGCCGTGCGCTTCCTTCAGCTCGCGCAGCAACTGCATCAGCTGGCGGTGTTGCGGCTGCAGGCTGGGGTACGGGGAATTCTTGGTCTCGTGGTAGGCCACGGCCAACCACAGCGCGATGCCGCGCAGCGCCACTTCCGGGTTGCTCGAGCGGGCGCGGTCGTAACCCGCCTCGGTGCCCTGGCCCCAGGGGAAATAGCGTGCTTCCGGCGCGGTGCCGTACAGGTGCGGGAAATCGCTGCGCGAAGCCTGCCCGATCTCGCGCAGGGTGAGTTCGCCCAGGCGCTCGCGGGTGCGCCGGGGCAGGGCGCGCACGTTGCGCTCGATGTCGCGGAACTGGCGGCCGAGCTGGCGCGCGCGCAGCATCACAAGGAACGGCGTGAATAGTTGCATGGGACCCCCTCGGCGCTGGAATTCGGCGGCGCGCAAGACGCGCCGCGAAGCCCAGAGCCTAGCGAAGCGATCGGCGAAATAGCGCCTAGGGCGTCACAAAATGACCCGCTGCGTCAGTCTTCCGGGCGTGCAGGGCGTGACTGCTCAACCGCGGCCAAGCCGCTGGCCCACCCGCACGGCCTGCTGCGGCTGCAGGGCGTCCAGCCCGGCCGCGCCCTCGGGCAGCAGCAGGATCACGGTGGAACCCATGTTGAAGCGCGCCATCTCGGCGAAGCGTTCCAGCGTGATGTGCTGGCCGGCGAACGACTTGTGCCGGATCGACGGCGCGTACGGCGGGATCACCAGGCCGTCCCACACGGTGGCCACTGAGGAAACCAGGACCGCGCCCACCATCACCACCGCGAACGGGCCGTGCTCGCCCTCGAAGTGGCAGACCAGCCGCTCGTTGCGCGCGAACAGCCGCGGGATCGCCTCGACCGCGAACGGCGCCACGCTGAAGATGCGCCCGGGCACGTGCACGGTTTCCTTCAGCGTGCCTTTCAGCGGCATATGCACGCGGTGGTAGTCGCGCGGCGACAGGTAGACGGTGACGAAACGCCCGTCGCGGTACGGCGCGGCGGCGGCCTCGTCGCCGCCGAGCAGTTCGGCGGCGGTGTATTCCTGTCCTTTCGCCTGGAAGATGCGCCCGTCGACGATCGTGCCCGCCTGGCTGATGCGGCCGTCGGCCGGCGAGAGCAGGGTGGCTGGGTCGGCGTCGGCCTGGCGCACGCCGGCTTTGAGCTTGCGCGTGAAGAACGCATTGAAATGCTGGTAGGCCAGCGGATCGGGCTGCGCCGCCTCGGCCATGTCCACGTCGTAGTTGCGCACGACAGTGGCGATCAGCCAGTTCTTCCACGGCGCGAAGGTCCAGCGCGTGGCCCAGTAGACCACCCGCGACAGGGCGCGGTGCGGCAGGATGTACTGCAGGAATACGTTGAAAGTCATCCGCCCAGTATACGGGGTGAGTCGCCCCGCAGGCCTTATAATGCCCGGCCCATTGCCGCACCTCTGGATCGCCGTGACCACCGAGCTCGCCACCATCATCGACTTCATCCGATACGGCGCCAGCCGCTTCTCGGCGGCCGGGCTCACCTTCGGCCACAGCCACGACAACCCGATCGACGAGGCCACCCACCTGGTGCTGGCCAGCCTGCACCTGCCGCCGGACATCCCACCGGCGTACGGCGCCGGCCGGCTCACCGCGGCCGAGCGTGAGAACGTGCTGGCGCTGATCGAGCGTCGGGTCAGCGAGCGCCTGCCGGTGGCCTACCTGGTCGGCGAAACCTGGTTCGCCGGGCTGAAGTTCAAGAGCGACCGCCGCGCGCTGGTGCCGCGCTCGCCGATCGCCGAGCTGATCGAGTCGGGCTTCGCGCCCTGGCTGGACGAGCGCCACGTCGAGCGCGCGCTGGACCTGTGCACCGGCTCGGGCTGCATCGGCATCGCGATGGCCGAGTACAACCCCGAATGGCACGTGGACATCGTCGACGTCAGCGACGAGGCACTGTCGCTGGCGCGCGAGAACATCGCCTTCCAGCACGTCGAGGGCCGCGTCGAGGCGATTCGCTCCGACCTGTTCGCGGGCGTGGCCGGGCGCAAGTACGACCTGATCGTCTCCAATCCGCCCTACGTCACCGAGGACGAGTACGCCGCGCTGCCCGGCGAGTACGCGCACGAGCCGAAGCTGGGCCTCACCTCCGGCGCCGACGGCCTGGACCTGTGCCTGCGCATGCTGGACGAGGCGGCCGGCCATCTCACCGGCGACGGCCTGCTGATCGTCGAGGTGGGCGAGAGCGAGCACGCGCTGGCCGCGCTGCTGCCGGAAGTGCCGTTCGTGTGGATCGAGTTCAAGGTCGGCCCGATGGGCGTGTTCGCGCTGGAGCGGCGCGACCTGGTGGAGCACGCGGCGGCGATCCGCGCAGCGGCTGCCGCGCGTCGCCCGGGCTGAGCGATGGAGCTGGCTACGGCGCGATTGCAGCTCGACGCATTGCGCCAGGCCGACGCCAAGGCGCTGTTCGCCTATCGCGCCGATCCTGCGGTGGCCCGCTACCAGGGCTGGTGTCCGGCCGATGTCGCCGCGGCGCGCGAGTTCATCGCCGGGCAGGCGCGGGAGCCCGCGCATGGCTGGTTCCAGCGCGCGATCCGCCTGCGCGACGACGGCCGGCTGGTCGGCGACCTCGGCGTGAACCTGCCGGAGGATGCGGAAGGCTCGGTGGAGTTCGGCATCAGCATCGCACCGGCCGAGCAGGGCCGCGGCTACGCCGGCGAGGCGGTGCGTGCGCTGTTCGAGCAGGTGTTCGGCGCGTGGGGCCGGCACCGTGTCCAGGCCTCGGCCGACCCGCGCAACCTGGCCTGCGTGGCGCTGCTGCGCGCGCTGGGCATGCGCCAGGAGGCCCACCACCGCGAGAGCCTGTGGTTGCGCGGCGAATGGGTCGACGACGTGATCTTCGCCCTGTTGGCCCGCGAGTGGCCGGCGCCTCCACCGTAGGAGCCCGCTGGCGGGCGATGCTTTTGTTCTGAATCTCCACCGGGCATCAAGACACGAGCATCGCCCGCCAGCGGGCTCCTACCGGAGGTCACTGCCGGTATGCTTCGATCTTTAGTCCCGGATGTCCCATGTCCAGCAATTCCTTCGGCAAACTGTTCACCGTCACCACCTTCGGCGAAAGCCACGGGCCGGCGATCGGCTGCGTGATCGACGGCTGCCCGCCGGGGCTGGCGCTAGGCGCGGAGGAATTCCGCGGCGACCTCGACCGCCGCGCCACCGGCCGCAGCCGCTACACCTCGCAGCGGCACGAGGCGGACGAAGTGGAGATCCTCTCCGGCGTCTACCAGGGCAGGACCACCGGCACGCCGATCGCGCTGCTGATCCGCAATACCGACCAGCGCAGCAAGGACTACGGCGACATCGTGTCGACCTTCCGTCCCGGCCACGCCGACTACACCTATTGGCAGAAGTACGGCATCCGCGACCCGCGCGGCGGCGGGCGCTCCTCGGCGCGCGAGACCACCATGCGCGTGGCCGCTGCGGTGGTCGCCAAGAAGTGGCTGGCCGAGCATCACGGCGTGCGCGTGCGCGGCTACCTGGCGCAGATCGGCGGCGTCGTGCCGGATGCGTTCGACTGGGGCGCGGTGGAGCAGAACCCGTTCTTCTGGCCCGACGCGGCCCAGGTGCCGGCGCTGGAGGACTACATCAACGCGCTGCGCAAGTCCGGCGATTCGGTCGGTGCGCGCGTCAACGTGGTCGCCGACGGCGTGCCGCCGGGCTGGGGCGAGCCGATCTACGGCAAGCTCGACGGCGACCTGGCCAGCGCGCTGATGTCGATCAACGCGGTCAAGGGCGTGGAGATCGGCGATGGTTTTGCCGCGGTCGCCCAGCATGGCAGCGAGCATCGCGATGAGATGCATCCGGACGGCTTTGCGTCCAATCATGCCGGCGGCATTCTCGGCGGCATCAGCAGCGGCCAGCCGGTGACGGCCTCGATGGTGCTCAAGCCCACCTCGAGCATCCTGATCCCGGGCCACAGCGTGAACCTGGCCGGCGAGCCGACCGAGGTGGTAACCAAGGGCCGCCACGACCCCTGCGTCGGCATCCGCGCCACTCCGATTGCCGAGGCGATGATGGCGCTGGTGCTGATCGATCACGCGTTGCGCCATCGTGCGCAGTGCGGCGATGTGGGCGCGGTCGAGCCGCGGATTCCATGAAATAGTGGAGAAGGTCATGCCGACACTGTCGAATTCACTCCATGCCGATTCATCGCTGCGGGAAATCCTCAGTGATGCGATTCGTTATTGGGAGCCACGACGCATTGCCTACAACGTGGCGCTTGCGCTGGTGGTCGCAGGCTGGGTCGTGGCGACCTGGCCGCATTTCCGCGGTGCCTGGGAATTCGAGGATCTGCTGGCGTTGCTGGTGCTGGCGGTGCTTGCCAACGTCTGTTACTGCGCGGCGTATCTTGCCGACATTCCGATGCAGTATTCGGCGTTTCAAGCCGCATGGCGGCGCTGGCGATGGGCGTTGTGGCTGGTCGGAACATTGTTCGCGATGGCGCTGGCGTATTTCTGGATCGCCGACGAGATCTATCCCGCGCCGGACCACGGAGTGACCTTCCGGACATGACCGACAAGCCAAGGGTATGGGTTTCGCGTCCCACCTTTCCCGACATCGTCGCCCGCCTCGACGAGCACTTCGAGGTGGTCAGCGAGCCGGAAGAGATCACTTTTTCGCCCGCCGAACTGGCGGCGAAACTGGCGGATCAGGATGCTGTCATCGTCGGCCTCAAGGAGCGCATTGGTGCGCCGGAAATCGCCGGTGCGAAACGCTTGCGTCTCGTCGCGAACCTGAGCGTGGGTTACGACAACCTCGACTTGGCGGCATTGACCGCTGCTGGCATCGCCGCTTCGAACACCGCCGACGTACTCAACGAAAGCGTGGCCGATTACACCTGGGCGCTGTTGCTGGGCGCGGCGCGCCGGGTCGGCGCGGCCGAGCGCTGGGTGCGTGCGGGCGAATGGAAGGCCACGAAATTCACGCAGTGGCTGGGCATGGATGTGCGCGGCCGCACGCTCGGCATTCTCGGCATGGGCCGCATCGGCCAGGCGATCGCCCGACGGGCGCAGGGATTCGGCATGCAGGTCATCTACCACAACCGCTCGGCGCTGCCGGCGGCAGTCGAGCGCGAATGCAATGCCCGCTATGTCGACAAGCCACAGCTGCTGCGCGAATCGGATTTCCTGGTGCTGGTGCTGCCGCTGACGCCGCAGAACCGGCACGCGATCGGTGCGCCGGAGCTGGCGCAGATGAAGCCAACCGCCGTGCTGGTGAACGTCGCCCGCGGCGGCATCGTCGATGATGCCGCCCTGGCCGACGTGCTGGCCCGCGGCGGCCTGGCCGCGGCTGCGCTGGATGTGTTCGAGGGCGAGCCGGGCGTACATCCGGCGCTGCTGGCCTTGGACAATGTGCTGCTCAGTCCGCATATAGCCAGCGCCAGTCATGATGCGCGGCGCGCCATGACGGCGCTGGCGGTCGACAACGTGCTGGCATTCTTCGGCCATGGCCCGCATGCCGGGCGGCCGCCGACGATCCTCAACTCCACGGTGCTGGCTGCGGCCAACCCGATCACCCACCCCTGAGCAAAGAACCACATCCATGAGCAAGAAGAGCAGTTACAAGGTCGCCATGGTCGGCGCCACCGGCGCGGTCGGCGAGACCCTGCTGGCGATCCTCGCCGAGCGCGAGTTCCCGGTCAGCGAGCTGGTGCCGCTGGCCAGCGAGCGTTCCGCCGGCAGCAAGGTCAGCTTCGCCGGCAAGGACATCACCGTGCAGTTGCTGGACACCTACGATTTCGCCGGCGTCGACATCGCCTTCTTCTCGGCCGGCGGCTCGGTCAGCCGCGTGCACGCGCCGCGGGCGGCCGCAGCCGGCGCGGTGGTGATCGACAACACCTCCGAGTTCCGCTACCAGGACGACATCCCGCTGGTGATCAGCGAGGTGAACCCCCATGCGATCGCGCAGTACACCACGCGCGGCATCATCGCGAACCCGAACTGCTCGACCATGCAGATGCTGGTGGCGCTGGCGCCGATCCACCGCGCGGTGCAGATCGAGCGGATCAACGTGGCCACTTACCAGTCGGTATCCGGCGCCGGCCGCACCGGCATGGAAGAGCTGGGCAAGCAGACCGCGGCGCTGCTGAACTTCCAAAGCGTGGAACCGGGCAAGAAATTCCCCGCGCAGATCGCGTTCAATGTGATTCCGCAGATCGACGACTTCCAGCCGAACGGCTACACCAAGGAAGAGATGAAGCTGGTGTGGGAGACCCGCAAGATCCTGGAGGACGAGTCGATCCAGGTGAATCCGACCGCCGTGCGCGTGCCGGTGTTCTATGGCCATTCCGAGGCAGTGCACATCGAGACCAGCGACAAGATCACCGCCGAGCAGGCCCGCGAGCTGCTGCGCCAGGCACCGGGCGTGGTGCTGGTGGACGAGCGCAAGCCGGGCGGCTACCCGACCCCGGTGGGCGAGGCAGCCGGCAACGACCCGGTGTACGTGGGGCGCATCCGCGAGGACATCTCGCACGAGCGCGGGCTGGACATGTGGATCGTCTCGGACAACATCCGCAAGGGCGCGGCGCTGAACGCGGTGCAGATCGCCGAATTGCTGATCGAGGACTATCTCTGAAGATGCGTGTGGCGCGATTCGCAATTGCCATGGGGTTCGTTTTCACGTCGGCGGCCTGGGCCGGCGGTCAGGCGGTACCGCCGTCCGGTTCGGCCGGCGCCGCGTCGCCGCGCGCGGCCGACAGCAAGCGGCTGACCCGGAGCCAGTCCGAAGTGGAGCGCCTCAAGCGGGATCTCCGCAAGCAGGAATCGGACAACCGGCAAGCCGGCGAGCGGCTGCAGCAGCAGGACCAGAAGATCGCCGAACTGCGCAGGCAACTGCAGGAACTGCAGGCCGGCCAGGCCGCCGGGCAGCGCTGAAGGCGGCATCCGGGTGAGAACGCACCCTAGCAATGCACTGCAAGTATTCGCCGCAGCTATTGTTGATTGGCCTACATGTAACTTAAAGTGGCACCTCATTTGCTGCCGCCACCACCGTGGCGGCGACGCCGGATTGAGAGCTGCGCCAAGGATTTGTTCGGGGGAACACGCATGAACCGTTCGTTGAAATTGTCGATGCTGATGGCCCTGGCACTGGGGAGTAGCCAGGTCATGGCATTGGATCTTGGTCAGATCCAGGTCAAGTCGGCGTTGGGCCAGCCGCTGCTGGCGGAGATTCCGCTGCATCCCGCCAATCCGGCGGAGCTGCAGAACCTCACGGTTCAGCTGGCCTCCAGCGAGGAATTCGCACGCGCCGGCGTCGCCGGCGGGCGCACCTCGATCCCGCTGAGCTTCAGCGTGACCCATACCAGCGGCGGTTCCCCGGTCATCCGCATCACCAGCAGCGCGCCGGTGGACGATCCCTTCCTCGACCTGCTGATCGAGGTGAACGGCAAGGCTGGCAAGAGCGTGCGCGAATACGCCGTCTTGCTCGATCCGCCGAACGCCCCGGCGGCAACGGCTGCCGCCGTACCCGCACCGGTGCCGCCCGCGGCAAGTCGTCCGGCGGCAGCCAAGGCGCCCGGCAAAGCCACGGCGCCGGCGGCGCCGGTCGCCGCCGCACCAGCCAAACCCGTGTCCAGGCCCAAGCCGGCGCCCGCGGCGCCCGCCCCGGCGGCATCGGCCGCCGGCAATGGCCAGGTCGGTCCGGTCGAGCGCGGCCAGACGCTGTCCGGCATCGCGCGCAACGTGACCCCGGCCGGCGTCGACGTGCAGCAGATGATGCTGGCGCTGCAGCAGGCCAACCCGAACGCGTTCTACCGCAGCAACATCAATGCGCTGAAGAGCGGCGTGGTGCTGCGCGTACCGACCTCGGCCGAGGCGCAGGCCATGACGATCGCCGCCGCCGCCGCCGAGGTGCGCCGGCAGAACGGCGACTGGCGCGCCGGCACGCCGGGCAAGCCGGCGGTCGTGGCCAATGCCGCCACCCGCGCATCCGATACCGGCGCCCCCGCCGGCACGCCCGACACCGGTGACCGGCTGACCCTGGTGCCCGCCAAGGCCGGCAGCGGTGCCGGCACGCAGGGTGGCGGTGCGGCCGGCAATGGCCTGCACCAGGAGCTGCTGCGCACCAAGGAGAGCCTGGCCAGCCTGCAGCAGCAGAGCGCCGAGCTGAAGGCGCGCCTGAAGGACCTGGGGGACATCAACAGCAAGAACGAGCGCCTGCTGTCGCTGAAGGACAGCGAGATTGCCGAACTGCAGGCCAAGCTGGCCGCCGCGCGCAAGTCCGCAGGCACGCCGGCCGCCGCGGTCCCCGCGCCGGCCGTCGCTGCGGCGAAGACCGCCGCACCGCCATCGGCTGCCACGCTGGAAACCGCTATCGCCACCGCCGGCACGGCGACCGGTACGCACACCGCCGTGGTGCCGGCCGCTGCCGCTTCGGCGCCACACGCCACATCGCCGGCCACGACGTCATCCGTGGTGACCACGCCGCTTGCCACGCCGGCGCCGGCCAAGCCGGTGGAGAAGCCGGCTGCCCGGCAGCAGCCCCATGCGCCGGTTGTCGAGGAGCCGTGGTACATGCAGGCCTGGGCGCAGGCTGCCGGCGCCGCTGCGGTGCTGCTGCTGGCCCTGCTGGCCCTGCTGGGACGCCGCCGGCGCAAGCCGGCCGAAGCAGCTGCCACGTCGAAATCCGCGGCGTCGCTGGCCGATCGCTTCGGCTCGGCGCCGGGCGGCGATGCGGAGTACCTCCCGGGTGACGACGTCGACCAGGAGGAGTTGCTGGACCAGCTGGCCGAGCATCCGGACGACATCGGCCTGCACCTGGAACTGGTCACCCTGTATTACTCGCGCCGCGACGTCGAGCACTTCGAGGCGGCTGCCGAGGCGATGTACGCCCACATCACCGACCCGCAGCAGGATGAGTGGCAGGACGTGCTGCACATGGGCGAGGACCTGGTGCCGGGCCATCCGCTGTTCGATCACCACGCCGCGCCGCCCGCCCACAAGGATGCGCATGCCATCGGCGAATTCGACATCGACGACTACGCCCACGAAGGCGACGCGTCCACGGTGGCGTCGTCGATGCCGCCGCTGCCGCCGGGCGGCCCGAAGAAGGTCAGCGAGTACAACTTCAACTTCGACCTGACCCGGGCGGCGACCGAAACGCCGGCACGACCCGGTGCAGACGATGCCACGATGGTGGCCCCGCTGGCCAGGGAGCCGGCACCGGCACCGGCACCCGCGCCTGCATCGGCGCCGGCCGCAAAGGCCTCGAGCTGGCATTTCGACGACGCGGACGATGCGCACCTGGCCAATGTGCCGGGCCACGATCTGAGCGAGTTCAGCGACGACCCGGTGGATACCAAGCTGGACCTGGCCCGCGCCTACATCGACATGGGCGATGCCGAAGGCGCGCGCGCCATGCTGGACGAGGTGGTCAAGGAAGGCAGCCAGATGCAGAGGGACGTCGCCAAGCGCCTGCTCGACGGCATGCACTGAGCCGACGGGGCCATCAGTCCCGCGCATCGGGCCGGCTCATGCC
>NZ_JBYTCN010000003.1:32890-237497 GCF_058790335.1 Rhodanobacter sp. FW101-FHT13A11
CCCCCCCCCCCCCTCCCCCCCCCCCCCCCCCCCCGATGCCGTTGCGGCCTGCTAATCTTTCCGTTTTCACGTGGAATCCCGCACGACCCCATGCGCATCGCTCTCGGCATCGAATACGACGGCACCGACTTCAGCGGCTGGCAGCGCCTGAAGGACGAGGCCAGCGTGCAGGGAGCGCTGGAGCAGGCGTTGTCGAAGGTCGCCGACCATCCGGTCGAGGTCAGTTGCGCGGGGCGCACCGACGCCGGCGTGCATGGTCGCTGCCAGGTGGTGCATTTCGACACCGAGGCCCGCCGCGACATGCGCGGCTGGGTACTCGGCGGCTGCTCCAACCTCCCCCCCAGCGTGGCGGTGCTGTGGGCGCAGCCGGTGCCGGACAGTTTCCACGCGCGCTACGCAGCGCGCAGCCGGCGCTATCGCTACCACATCCTCAACCGGCCGGTGCGCGCGGCGCTGGACGCGCGCTACGTCACCTGGGAGCGCCTGCCGCTGGATGCCGCGCGCATGCATGCGGCGGCGCAGGCGCTGCTGGGCGAACACGATTTCAGCGCGTTCCGCGCCTTGTCCTGCCAGGCCGCGCACCCGCGCCGCAGCGTGCTGGCGGTGGGCGTGCGGCGCGACGACGGGCAGTTGTTCGTCGACATCGAGGCGAATGCGTTCCTGCACCACATGGTGCGCAACATCGTCGGCTCGCTACTGCTGATCGGCCGCGGCGAGCAGCCGGTCGAATGGATGGCCGAACTGCTGGCCGGCCGCGACCGTCAGGTGGCCGGGCCGACCGCGCCGGCTTCCGGGCTGACCTTCGTCGGGCCGCGCTACGAGGTGCATTGGGGCTTGCCGGCGGAAGTCTGCCTGGCGGGAGCCGGCCAATGACCCGCATCAAGTGCTGCGGCATGACCCGGACCGGGGACGCGCTGCTCGCCGCGCAGCTCGGCGCCGATGCGATCGGGCTGGTGTTCACCGCACGCAGCAGACGGCAGGTAACGCTGGCGCGGGCGCGCGAGATCGTGGCGGCATTGCCGCCGTTCGTGGCCACCGTCGCCTTGTTCATGGATGACGAGGCGAGCCTGGTGCAACAGGTGCTCGATGAAGTACGGCCCACCTTGCTGCAGTTCCACGGCAACGAGAGCGACGACTGGTGCGCGCAGTTCGGCCGTCCGTTCCTGAAGGCCATCGCGATGGGCGGGGGCACGGCGGCGCTGTCGCGGCTGCGGGAGTACCCGCGGGCTGCCGGCCTGCTGCTGGACGGCCATGCGACGGGCGAGGCCGGCGGCAGCGGCAGGACCTTCGACTGGTCACTGCTGCCGCGCGGGCTGGCGCAGCCGTTGATCCTCGCCGGCGGCCTGCACGCCGGCAACGTGGGCGACGCCGTGCGCGCGGCGCGTCCGTGGGCGGTGGACGTGGCCAGCGGGGTGGAGTCGGCGCCGGGAATCAAGGATCCGGCCCGGCTGGGAGCCTTCATCCGTGCGGTGCGCGCGGCGGACGCGGCGTGAGCGGCATGCCCATCGCGATCGAGGAACATCAGGATACCGGCCACCCCCTCGCACTCGCCGACCTGGTCGGTCGCGGCCGACCGCTGGTCATCCGCGGCCTGTGCCGCGACTGGCCGATGGTGGCGTGGGCGCGGCAGTCGGACACCGCATTCGCCCGGGAGCTGGCGCGGCTGGACAACGGCAGCGAGGTCGACGCGCTGCTGATGCCGCCGGGCGGGGGCGGGGAGATCGGTTACAACGCGGCGTTCGACGGCTTCAACTACACGCATCACCGCGTCTCGATCAGCCAGGGCCTGCAGCGGCTGGCGCAGTACAGCCGCCAGCCGGATGCGCCGGGCCTGGCGATGCAGAGCGCGCTGATCTCCGCCTGCCTGCCGGGGTTGCTGGACGGTCACGCGCTGCCCTTCCTCGACCGCAGCATCCAGCCGCGCATCTGGATCGGCAACCGGGTCACCACGCCGGCGCATTTCGACGAGTACCACAACGTCGCCTGCGTGGTATGCGGCGCCAGGCGCTTCACCCTGTTCGCGCCGGAACAGGCGCGCAACCTGTACGTCGGGCCACTGGATTTCGCGCCCACCGGCGCGGCGATCGGCATCGCCCGGCTCGACCGCCCCGACGATCCGCGCTTCCCTCGGCTGAAGCTGGCCCTGGCCGAGGCACAGGTGGCTGATTTGCACCCCGGCGACGCGATTTACATCCCGCCGATGTGGTGGCACCACGTCGAGTCGCTGGAGCGCATCAACGCGCTGGTGAACTACTGGTGGAAACCCGTGCCTGCCGGCGGCTACGCACCGGACACGGCGCTGGGCTGCCTGATGCATTGCATCCTCACCTTCCGCTCGCTGCCGCCCGCGGAGCGGGCCGCGTGGAAGACGTTGCTGGACTACTACGTATTCGACGACGAGGATCCCGCCGCGCATATCCCCGCCGACCGGCGCGGGATACTCGGCCCGCTGACGTCCGAGCAGCTGGCCGGGCTGAGGGAAACCATCCGGCGTTACCTGTGACCCATCAGGCGGGCTTGCCGCTAAGATGATCGCTTGCCGCAGTGCGGCATGCTACCGAGTGAGGACATGAGCAAGATCGTGGATTACAACGCTTACCCCGACGCGCACGGCCGTTTCG
Organism: Rhodanobacter sp. FW101-FHT13A11; assembly: GCF_058790335.1. Lineage (NCBI taxonomy): Bacteria > Pseudomonadati > Pseudomonadota > Gammaproteobacteria > Lysobacterales > Rhodanobacteraceae > Rhodanobacter > Rhodanobacter sp. FW101-FHT13A11. The sequence continues at coordinate 35,512 of NZ_JBYTCN010000003.1, forward strand.
GCAACTACGGCGGCAGCTACGTTGCCGAGACCCTGATGGCGCCGCTGGCGGAATTGACCGAGGCGTACCTGCGCCTGCGCGACGATCCGGCGTTCATCGCCGAACTCGACCGCGACCTCAAGCACTACGTTGGCCGACCGAGTCCGATCTATCACGCCGAACGGCTGTCGCAGCATGTCGGCGGCGCGCGTATCCTGCTCAAGCGCGAGGACCTGAACCACACCGGCGCGCACAAGATCAACAACACCGTGGGCCAGGCGCTGGTCGCGCGCAACATGGGCAAGACCCGCATCATCGCTGAGACCGGCGCCGGCCAGCATGGCGTGGCCAGCGCCACGGTGGCCGCGCGGCTGGGCCTGAAGTGCGTGGTCTACATGGGCGCGGTCGACATCGAGCGGCAGAAGATCAACGTCTACCGCATGAAGCTGCTCGGCGCCGAGGTGGTGCCGGTGACCTCCGGCTCAAAGACGCTGAAGGACGCGCTGAACGAAGCGATGCGCGACTGGGTCACCAACGTCGCCGACACCTTCTACATCATCGGCACGGTGGCCGGCCCGCATCCGTATCCCATGATGGTGCGTGATTTCAATGCGATCGTGGGCCGCGAGGCGCGCGCGCAGATGCTGGAGCAGTACGGCCGTCTGCCCGACGTGCTGACCGCCTGCGTGGGCGGCGGCTCCAACGCGATCGGCTTGTTCCATGCGTTCCTCAACGACGAAGGCGTACGCATCGTCGGCGCCGAGGCGGCGGGCGAGGGCATCGCGACGGGACATCATGCCGCCTCGCTGGCCGCGGGCCGCCCCGGCGTTCTGCACGGCAACCGCACCTACGTGCTGTGCGACGACAACGGCCAGATCACCGAGACGCACTCGGTCTCGGCCGGCCTCGACTATCCCGGCGTCGGCCCCGAGCACGCGTTCCTGAAGGACACCGGCCGCGCCGATTATGTCGGCGTCACCGACGACGAGGCGCTGGAGGCGTTCCACCTGCTGGCGCGCACCGAAGGCATCCTGGCCGCGCTGGAATCCAGCCACGCGGTGGCGCAGGCGATCAAGCTGGCGCGTGGCATGCCGAAGGACGGCATCGTGCTGTGCAACCTGTCCGGCCGCGGCGACAAGGACGTGCACACGATCGCCGCGCGCGAAGGAGTCGAGGTATGAGCCGCATCGACCGTCGCTTCGCCGCGCTGAAAGCCGCCGGCCGCACCGGCCTGATCCCGTTCGTCACCGCCGGCGATCCGTCGCCGCAGCACATGGTGGCGCTGATGCACGCGCTGGTGGACGCCGGCGCCGACCTCATCGAACTGGGCGTGCCGTTCTCCGACCCGATGGCCGACGGCCCGGTGATCCAGCACGCCAGCGAGCGGGCGATTGCGAAGGGCGTGGGCCTGGCCGACGTGCTGGGCTGGGTCGCCGCGTTCCGCCGGCGCGATGCGGACACGCCGATCGTGCTGATGGGCTACTTGAATCCGGTCGAGATCCACGGCTACGCGCGCTTTGCGCAGGAGGCCGTGCAGGCCGGCGTCGACGGCCTGCTGCTGGTCGATTGCCCGCTGGAGGAGTCCGCCGTGCTGCAGCCGCTGCGCGACGCCGGACTGCAGCAGATCCTGCTCGCCGCGCCCACCACCGAACCCTCGCGTATGGCGCAGCTGTGCGGTTCGGCCGAGGGTTTCCTGTACTATGTCTCGTTCGCCGGCATCACCGGTGCGGCACACTTGAGCACCGGCGACATCGCCGCGCGCGTGGCGGATATCCGCACCCGGGCGAAGGCGCCGGTGGCGGTGGGCTTCGGCATCCGCGACGCGGCGAGCGCGCAGGCGATCGCCGGCTTCGCCGACGCGGTGGTGATCGGCAGCGCGTTGGTGGATCGGCTGGCCGGGGCGACGGATGCCGAGGAAATCGTCCGACGCACGCAGGCGTTCCTGGCGCCGATCCGCGCCGCGCTGGATGCACATTGAGAGCACGCACCGCCGGATGGCGGCGCGCTCACGAACAGTCAGGGTGATGCAATGAATTGGCTGCAGAAAATCATGAACCCGCGCACCCGCCCGCAGGCCTCGAACGGCGGCAAGGGCTCGGTGCCCGAAGGCGTGTGGGAGAAGTGCGGCGGCTGCGGCACAGTGCTGTACAAGCCGGAGCTGGAACGCAACCTGATGGTCTGCCCCAAGTGCGGCCATCACCACTACATCAGCGCGCGTGCGCGGCTCGATGCGCTGCTCGACGAAGGTTCGGCGCAGGAACTGTGGGCCGGCCTGGAGCCGACCGACCCGCTGAAGTTCCGCGACTCCAAGAAGTACCGCGACCGCATCGTCGCGACCCAGAAGAAGATCGGCGAGAAGGACGCGATGGTCGCGATGAGCGGCCGGCTCAAGGGCCGCCCGCTGGTGGCGACGGCGTTCGAGTTCGCCTACATGGGCGGTTCGATGGGTTCGGTGGTCGGCGAGAAGTTCGCGCGCGCCGCCGAGCGTGCGCTGGCCGACCGGAGCGCGCTGGTGTGCTTCTCCGCCACCGGCGGCGCGCGCATGCAGGAAGCGCTGTTCTCGCTGATGCAGATGGCCAAGACCTCCGCCGCGCTGGCGCGCCTGCGCGACGCCGGCGTGCCGTACATCAGCGTACTGACCAACCCGACCACCGGCGGCGTCTCCGCCAGCCTGGCGATGCTGGGCGACATCAACATCGGCGAACCGAAGGCGCTGATCGGCTTCGCCGGCCCGCGCGTGATCGAGCAGACCGTGCGCGAGACCCTGCCGGAAGGCTTCCAGCGTTCGGAGTTCCTGCTCGATCACGGCGCGATCGACCTGATCGTCGACCGCCGCGAGATGCGCGACAAGCTGGCCGACCTGCTCGGCATCCTGATGAAGGCGCCGCGCGCGGCCTGATCCGGGGTCGCCACGACGATGCGATGCCGCCTGCGGGCGGCATCGCCGTTTTCGCGGTCGGGTTTTCCACAGACGCTGTGGAAGCGCATCGGCAAAGCCTGTGGACAAGCGTCGTGCGGCGCTTTTCCGTCAGGCACTTGCTACGCGTTGCGCAGGGGTTGCGCAGCGCTGCCGGCTGCGCAGGCGGTCGGCATGCGTTTTTTTCCACAGCGATGGTGGGTGTCTTCTGTACAAGCCTGTGGACAAGCGCGGCGCGCGCCTTTGTCGACAGGCACTTGTCACGCGCTGCGGTTTTTTTGCGCAGCGGCGCGAAGTTCTCCACAGCGGTTGTGGAACGCGCGCGGCAAAGCCTGTGGACAAGTAGGCTATCTGCCTGAGCGCAAAGGCAACGCCGACGGCGTGCGCAGAAGTTGCGCAGCGGCGTGTTCAGAGCGGCGCCGCGATCAACCAGATCGAGGCGCTGCCGAGGCCGCCGCCGATCACGATGGCGGCCAGCACGTCGCTGGGGTAGTGCAGGCCGAGGATCACCCGCGACGCGGCGACCAGCGCGGTGAAGCCCAGCAGCAGCGGCGCCAGCGACGGATACCAGGCCAGCGCCACGATGGTGAAGCCCACCGCCTGCAGGGTATGCCCGGACGGGAAACTGAACTCGTCCAGCGGCGGCACGTGCGCGATCACGCCGGGACAGGCGCGGTACGGACGCGGGCGGCGCGTCCAGCGCTTGAGCAGGCGGTACAGCAGCAGCGCGGCGAGTCCGGTGACCGCCATGTGCGCGGCCGCGACCAGCCCGTGCCGGCCGCCGAACGCCGCCAGCGCCGCCATCAGCGCATACCAGAACACGCCGTCGCCGAGCCGGCTGACCATGCCGAAGAATGCCCCCACCACGCGGCGGGCGCCCCAATGGTTGGCGATCACGCAGACGCGGCGGTCCAGCGCGAAACGCGGCCCGGGCAGGAGTTCAGACGTGGGCAGCGACGGAGGCGTGTTCATGCAGGTTCTCCTCGGCCATTTCGCGCAGCAGGTTTTCGAAATCGCGGATCACCGATTCCGGCGAGAGTCCCGCCACGCCGGCATGCGCCGCGCGGCCCATGTGCCGGATCAGCGCCGGGTTGCTGGCCAGCCTCACGGTGGCGTCGATGAAGGCCGCCTGGTCGCCCGAGGCGATGCAGCAGCCGTTGACGCCGTCGACGAGGTGCTCGCGCGCCGCGCCCTCGGCGTACGCCACCACCGGCAGGCCGGCGGCCAGTGCCTCGATGATCACGTTGCCGAAGGTTTCGCTGAGGCTGGGAAACGGGAACAGGTCGGCGCTGGCGACGTGCCGCGCCAGCGCCTCGTCGCGCTGCATCCCGGCGAAGATGAAATCCGGGTGGGCTTCCTGCAGCGCGGCGCGGGCGGGACCGTCGCCGACCCACACGTAGCGCGCCTGCGGCACCTGCTGCTGGACCGCCTGGAACGCCTGCACCGCGAGCTCCAGATTCTTTTCCGCGGCGATGCGACCCACGTAGAGCACCACCGGCGTGGCGGCGTCGGCGCCCCAGCTCGCGCGCAGCGCCTCGTCGCGCCGGCTGGGATGGAACAGCTGCGTGTCCACCGCGCGACGCAGCAGGCGTGCGTTGGAAATGCCCATGGCGTGCAGCTCCAGTGCGAGTGCGTTGGTCGGCACCAGGGTGGCGACGGCGCGCATGTGGAAGCGGCGCAGGTAGCCGCGCACCAGCGGCGTGAGCAGGCCCACGCCGTAATGGCCGGCGTACTGGTCGAAACGGGTGTGGAAACCGCTGCTGATCGGAATGCCCATCCGCCTGGCGGTGCGCACGGCCGACCAGCCCAGCGGGCCTTCGGTGGCGACGTAGACCGCGTCGGGGCGTTGCCGCGACCAGTGTTCGCGCAGCGTGCGGCCGGCGGGCAGGCCGAAGCGCAGCCCCGGGTAGCGGGGCAGCGCACCGCCGCGCACGTCGAGCGCGGCGATGCCGGGTTCGTCGCGGTGCGGCGGCGACTGGCGCGGGCGGATCAGGTCGATGCTGTGGCCGCGGGCGGCGAGTCCGGCGGCGAGGCTATGTACGGTCAGCGCGACGCCGTTGATTTCCGGTGGATAGGTTTCGCTGACGATGCCGATGCGCATGCGGATACCCGTGCTGGCTTGGCGCAGCTTCGCGGGGCGGCGTTGCGCTGGCGTGGCGGGCGCATGACGCTGCGCTTACACTGGGCCATTCTTCCCGCGCCGGAGCCCGACGATGAAACGCATCCTGCTCGCCCTGGCACTGACCGGACTGGCCGGTGCCGCGATCGCCGCCGATGTCCCCGCCGGCTTGCCGGTCACGCCGGCCCCCGCTGGCGCCGGGGTCTACATCATCTCGCCCGTCGACGGCGCCACCGTGGGCCGGGAGGTCACCGTGCGCTTCGGCCTCAAGGGCATGGGCGTAGCGCCGGCGGGCGTGGCTCGGGAGCATACCGGCCACCACCACCTGCTGGTCGACGTGAAGGAGCTGCCGCCCGCCGGCCAGCCGATCGCGAAGGACGACGACCATCTCCACTTCGGCGGCGGCCAGACCGAGACCACGCTGAAGCTGAAGCCCGGCACGCACACCTTGCAGCTGGAACTGGGCGACGAGAACCACGTGCCGTTCGAGCCGGCCGTGGTGTCGAGGAAGATCACCATCCACGTCAGGTAGGCCGGTGCGCCGATGGCGCCGGATCCTTCCGGAGCGTTGCCATGAAACTGCCGATCCTCGCGTTCGCCCTGTCCATGCCGCTGGCCGCGATGGCCTCCGCGACGCCCATGCTGCAGGAACGGCGGGCGGCCGAGCCCGGCACGCCCGCCACCCCGGCCAGGCCCCACCAGCCGCTGTTCATCGTCAAGTACGTGCTGGTGGACGCGCCGCCGGAGGCGAAGGACGTCCCCCGGCTCGATCCGGGCGATGGCCGGGCGGCGATCCATGCCGTGCCGCTGTCGGGCGGGCAGTGGCCGGTCGTGCCGCTGGGCACTGTTTTTCGCGATCCCAACATGTACGTGTGCAGCAGTTGGGGATGCCGGGGCGCCCACTGAGCGTCCCGTCCATGCCGCGGGCCGGGTGGGTTCGGCTAAAATGCGCGGTTTGACGTCCGTCCGAAGAATCCCATGACCGTCCGCACCCGCTTCGCCCCCAGCCCCACCGGTTTCCTGCACATCGGCGGGGCGCGCACCGCGCTGTACTGCTGGCTGGAGGCGCGCCGGCGCGGCGGCCAGTTCATCCTGCGCATCGAGGATACCGACCGCGAGCGCTCCACCGACGAGGCGGTGCAGGCGATCCTCGATGCGATGCACTGGCTCGACCTCGACGCCGACGAGGGCCCGTTCTACCAGACGCAGCGGCTGGCGCGGTACAGGCAGGTCGCCGACGGGCTGGTCGCCGCGGGCAAGGCCTACTACGCCTACGAGAGCAAGGAAGAGATCGAGGCGATGCGCGAGGCCGCCATGGCGAAGGGCGAGAAGCCCCGCTACAACGGCCACTACCGCGATCGCAACGAATCTTTCCGTGAAGATCCCAATCGCGTGATCCGTTTCCGCAACCCGAGCGAAGGCTCGGTGGTGTTCGACGACAAGGTGAAGGGCCGTATCGAGATCGCCAACAGCGAGCTGGACGACCTGGTGATCTTCCGCTCCGACGGCTGGCCCACCTACAACTTCGCCGTGGTGGTCGACGACATCGACATGGGCATCACCGAGGTGATCCGCGGCGATGACCACGTCAACAACACGCCGCGGCAGATCAACATCTACCACGCGCTGGGCGCGCCGGTGCCGGAGTTCGCGCACCTGCCGATGATCCTCGACAAGGAGGGCAAGAAGCTCTCCAAGCGCACCAACTCGGTCAGCGTGATGGAGTACCGCGCCGACGGCTTCCTGCCGCACGCGATCCTCAACTACCTGGTGCGGCTGGGCTGGTCGCACGGCGACCAGGAAATCTTCTCGCGCGAGGAGATGATCGCGCTGTTCGACATCGCCGACGTCAACAAGGCCGCCTCGCGCTTCGACACCGAGAAGCTGGCCTGGCTCAACCAGCACTACCTGAAGACCGACGCCCCGCAGTCGCTGGCCGCCGAATTCGAGTGGCACCTGCAGCGGGCCGGCATCGACTTCGCGCCTGGCCCGAAGCCGGTCGACGTGATCGTGGCGTTGCGCGACCGCGTGCACACGCTGAAGGAAATGGCCGAGCGCGCGAAGATCTGGTACGGCCCGATCACCGAGTGGGACGACAAGGCGGTCGCCAAGCACCTGAAGAGCGACAGCGCACCGGCCGTGCTGGGCGAGGCGAAGGCGCTGCTGGCCGAGTGTGCGTGGACTCCCGAGGCGATCCACCAGGCGGTGGAGCAGCTCGCCGCCAAGCTCGGCCTGGGCATGGGCAAGATCGCCCAGCCGCTGCGGGTGGCGATGACCGGCACCCAGGTGTCGCCCTCGATCGACCACACCGTCTACCTGGCCGGCCGCAGCGAGGCGCTGCGGCGCCTCGACGACGCACGAGCCCGCGCGCAGGGCTGAGCCCCGCGCGGATCATGGCTTCGGCGTGGCATCCGACCAGTCGCCGCCGAGCGCGAGGTACAGCGCCGCGGTATCGGCGTAGCGCGCCGCCTGCATCTGCACCGCGGCGATGCGCGCCTGTCGCCAGGCCTGTTCCGCCGCGAGCACGGCCAGCCCGCCCACCTGGCCCGCCTGCTGCTGCCGGCGGGTGAGTTCCAGCGTGCGCTGCGCCGCGGCTGCCGCGGCGGTGGCGGCCTCGGCCGCGCGGGCGTCCGCTTCCAGCGCGTAGAGCGCGTCGGCGACGTTCTGGAACGCGACCAGCACGGCGCCGCGGTACTGCGCCACGGCTTGCTGCAGGGCGGCTTCGGCGGCGCGCTGGCGATGCTTCAGCGCACCGAAGTCGAGCACGGTCTGCGCCACGCCGCCGGTCAGGCTCCAGAACGTGTTGCCCGAGGCGAACATCCGGCCGAAGGCAGTGGCGCTGCCGCCGTACTGCGCGGACAGCGAGAACTGCGGGAAACGGCTGGCCACGGCCACGCCGACCTGGGCGCTGGCGGCATGCACCTGGGCCTCGGCCGCGCGCACGTCCGGGCGCCGCTCGACCAGCGTGGCGGGCAGCGCCACCGGCACCTCGCGCGGCAGCTGCAGCCCGTCCAGCGCGAACGGCGGATCGCTCGCCTGCGCGGGCGGCTCGCCGGCCAGCACCGCGAGCAGGTCGCGGTTCTGTTCCTCCTGCTTCTGCAGCACGGGCAGGCTGGACCGGGCCTGCGCCAGGGCGGTTTCCTGCGCCGCCACGTCGAGGCCGGAAGCGCCACCCAGTTCCGCCTGCCGGCGCACCAGCGCGAGCGCGCGGGTGGCGTCCGCGACGATGCCTTCGGTCGCCTCGATCTGCGCGCGCAGCGAGGCTTCCTGGATGGCCGCCGCCACCACGTTCGCGGCCAGCGCCTGCCGCACGGCTTCCAGCTGCAGGCGCTGCGCCTGCGCCTGCGCGGCGAGCGACTCGACCGTGCGCCGGTTCAGCCCGAACACGTCCGGCGCGTAGCCCACCGTGAGCTGTGCCGTGTGCAGCGTGTACATCGGCTGGCCGGAAGCGAGCGTGGGCGAGATCGTGCCGACCGCGTTCTGCTGGCGGCTGGCCGAGTAGCCGAGCTGCACGTTCGGCAGGAACGCCGCCCGCTGCGCCGCGAGGTTTTCCTGCGCCACGCGCAGCGCGGCCTGTGCGCCGTCGATCGACGGATTGTGCGCCAGCGCGCGACGCACCAAGGCATCCAGCGGTGGCGAGCCGAAGGCCTGCCACCATGCCCCGGCATCATCGGTGCCGAGTGCCAGGCGCTGGTTGTCGCCGTGGCTGCCCACCGTCGCCGGCAACGGTCCGCGCAGGTAGGCGTCCGCTGCCGGCAACGCCGGGCGCCGGTAGTCGGGGCCGACCGCGCAGCCGGCGACGAGCACCGCGGCGGCGAAGCAGGTGACGGAACGGATCGTGCGCGCGTTCACGGCGCAGCCTCCGCCGCGGCGCGGCGCCGGCTCCGCCGTTGCGACCACTCCACCACCAGCACCTGCAGCGCGGGCGCCACCACCAGCAGCATCACCGGCCCGAGCAGCATGCCGCCCACCACCACCGTGGCCAGCGGGCGCTGCACCTGGCTGCCGATGCCGCTGGACAGTGCCGCGGGCAGCAGGCCGATGCAGGCCGAGAGCGCGGTCATCAGCATCGGGCGCATGCGCTGTTCGGCCGCCAGGCGCATCGCCTCCGCCGGCGGCTGGCCCTCGAACAACAGGTGGTTGAAGTGGGTGATGACCAGGATGCCGTTCATCACCGACACGCCGAACAGCGAGATGAAGCCGATCGCGGCCGACACGCTCAGGTTAAGCCCCGTCAGGTACAGCGCGATCAGGCCGCCGGCGATCGAGAAGGGGATCGCGGCGAGCGTGAGCAGGCTGTCGCGCAGCGAGTTGAACAGCGTGTAGAGCAGGGCGAGGATCAGGCCGACGGCGATCGGCAGCACCACCGCCAGGCGCGCCTTGGCCTGCTGCATGTCCTCGAACTCGCCCGCCCATGCCAGGTGATAGCCGGCCGGCAGCTCGACGTGCTCGGCGATGCGCCGCTGCGCTTCGGCCACGGTGCCGCCGAGGTCGCGGCCGCGCACGCTGAACTTCACCGGGATGAAGCGCTCGTTGCGCTCGTGGTAGATGTAGGAGGCGCCGGTGTCGAGCGAGATGTCCGCCACGTCGCGCAGCGGCACGTAGGCCGTGGCGCCGTTCGGTGCGGCATAGCCGACCTGGATGCCGCCGATCGCCTGCACGTCGGAGCGGTACTGCGGCGCCAGCCGCACGGTCAGCGGGAACTGGCGGTCGCCCTCCATCACCGTGGTGGCCTGGGTGCCGCCGGCCGCCGCCTGGATCACGCTGTTGATGTCGCCGGTGTTGAGGCCGTAGCGCGCCGCTTTGGCGCGGTCGATGGTGATGTCGAGGTTGGGCTGGCCGAGCACGTGGAACACGCCGAGGTCCTCCACGCCGCGCACCCGGCGCATCTGCTCCATCACCTGGTCGGCCAGCTTCTCCAGCACCGGCAGTTCCGGGCCGACGATCTTCACCGAGTTGGCGCCCTTCACGCCGGACAGGCCCTCTTCGATGTTGTCCTGGATGTACTGCGAGAAGTTGACCTGCACCCCGGGGAAGGCCTGCTCGAACTCGCGCTGCAGCGCATCCACCAGCTTCTCCTTGGTGTCGCCGGCGGGCCACTCGTCCTGCGGCTTCAGCGGCACGAACAGCTCGACGTTGTAGAAGCCCGAGGCATCGCTACCGTCGTCCGGGCGGCCATGCTGGGAAACCACGGTGATCACCTCCGGATGCGCCTTGATCAGGCGCCGCATGCGGCCCGCCTGGGCCTCGCCGGCCTCCAGCGAGATGGTGGTGGGCATGGTGGCGCGGATCCACAGGTTGCCTTCTTCCAGCGTCGGCATGAACTCGGTGCCGATGCGGGTGACCAGCAGCCCGGCGACCAGCAGGAAGCCAAGGCCGATCAGCACGGTCAGCCGGCGCCGGCGCAGCGCCCAGCACAGCACCGGCGAGTAGAGCCGGCGGATCGCGCGCACGAACCAGGTCTCCGTTTCCGCGACATGGCGCGGCAGCAGCAGCGAGGCCAGCACCGGCGTCACCGTGAAGGTGGCGATCAGCGCGCCGGACAGCGCGTAGGCGTAGGTGCGCGCCATCGGGTTGAAGATCTGGCCTTCCACGCCCTGCATGGTGAACAGCGGAATGAAGGCGGCTACCGTGATCGCGGAGGAGAACAGCACCGCCCGGTCGACCTGGATCGCGCTGATGAACAGTAGGCGCAGGCGCTCCTTCCAGCTGTGCGCGGCGCCGCCGCGGGCGTACATGGCGAACTCGTTCTGCGCGTGCTCGTGCAGCAGTTCCTGCCGCTCGTCGGCGCTCTTCTGGAAGTTGCGGAAGATGTTCTCGATCAGGATCACCGCCGAGTCGACGATGATGCCGAAGTCCACCGCGCCCACCGAGAGCAGGTTGGCCGACTCGCCCAGCGCCACCATCAGGATGATGCTGAAGAACAGCGCCACCGGTATGTTGGCGCTGACGATCACCGCGCTGCGCAGGTCGCCGAGGAAGGTCCACTGGATCAGGAACACTAGCAGGCAGCCGAACAGCAGGTTGTGCAGCACCGTGCGGGTGGTGACCGCGACCAGGGTGGAGCGGTCGTAGATCGGCGCGAGATGCACGCCGGCGGGCAGGGTGCCGTCGCTGTTCAGCTTGTCGACCTCGGCCTTGACCCGAGCCACCACGTCGCTGGTCTTCTCGGTGCGGTTCATCACCACGATGCCGGTCACCACGTCGTCCTGGTCGTCGCGGCCGGCCTGGCCCAGGCGCGGCACGTGGCCGACCGAGACCCGGGCGACGTCCTTCACCAGCACCGGCGTGCCGTGCGACTGCGCCAGCACGATGTCGCCGATGTCCCGGGTGTCGCGGATCAGGCCGATGCCGCGGATGTTCACCGACTGCTGGCCGATGTTGATCGTGCGCCCGCCGACGTTGGTGTTGGCATTGCCGATCGCCGCGATCAGCTGGGGCAAGGTGATGCCGTAGCCCTGCAGCCGGTGCAGGTCGGCGTCCACCTCGTAGGCCTTGGTGGTGCCGCCCCAGGTGACCACCTGGGCCACGCCGGGCACCGACAGCAGGCGGTGGCTGACCACCCAATCCTGCAGCGTGCGCAATTGGGTCAACCCGAAGTGCGGCGGGCCGACCAGCTGGTAGCGGTAGATCTCGCCGACCAGGCTGGAGGCCTGGATCTGCGGCTGCACGCCATTGGGCAGGCTCACGTTCTGCTGCAGGTTGAGGGCGGCCTGCGTGTACGCCTGGTAGTAGCCGACGCCGTACTTGAAGGTGACGCGCACGAAGGACAGGCCGTAGAACGAGGTGGAGCGGATCGTGTCCACCCCAGGCGTGGTCGCCAGGCCGAGTTCCATCGGGCGGGTGTAGGAGCGCTCCATTTCCTCGGCCGACAGGCCGGGTGCCTGCGCGGTGATTTCCAGGATCACCGGGGCCGGGTTCGGATAGGCCTCGATGTTGAGCTTCGAATACGCCACCAGGCCGGCGATCAGGAACGCCAGCAGCGCCATCAGCACGATGGAGCGGCGATTGAGCGCGAATGCGACGATGCCTCTGAGCACGATCCGTTTCCTTGCGGGTGGGCTGCCGGCGGTTACTGCGACTGCAGCGCCAGCGCATTGCTCAGGAACAGCGCGCCGGTGCCGGCCACGCGCTCGCCGGCGGCGAGGCCGGCGACGATCTCGTCCTGGCCGTCCTGCTGCCGGCCCAGTTCCACCGGGCGCCGCGTGAAGCGGCGGCCGTCGGTGGTGACGTACACCGTCATGGTGCCGTCGCCCTCGCGCACCACCGCGTCCGCCGGCACCGCCACGGCTTGCGCCGGCGGCGCGGTGCGCACCTCCATGCTGGCCAGCATCTGCGGGCGCAGCCGTGCGTCGGCGCCGTGCAGCACCGTGCGCACCTGCACGCGGTGGGTGGCCGGATCGACGCTGCTGCCGACCAGGTCGACCCGGCCCTGCAACGTCAGCCCCCGCAGCGCGTCCACCCGCACGCTGGCCGGATCGCCGGGACGGATCTCGGCGATCTCGTCTTCCGGCACGGTGGCCACCATCCACAGGGCATCGTCGGCCGCCACGCTGATGGGCGCGGCGCCGCCCTGTTGCAGCCAATCGCCCGGAGCCACCGCGCGCGTCGCCACCCGCCCGGCGATCGGGCTGGTCACGCGCAGCTCGCCGTCGATGGCGCGGCGGGCGGCGATGCGGTCGATCTGCGCGTCGGTCAGGCCGAGCAGGCGCAGCGCCGTGCGTGCCGAGCGGTAGCTGGCCTCGGCGGTCTGCTGGTCCGCGACGGCCTGTTCCAGGTCCTTGCCGGCGTTGGCCTGGATGTCGAACAGATGGTGCGCGCGTTCGAGGGTATGGCCGGCCAGGGCGCGCATGCCGGTGGCGGCGACCAGGTTCGATTCGGCCTGGGTGAGGTCGGCGCTGTCGACGGTGAACAGCACCTGCCCCCTGGCCACGCGGTCGCCGACCTGCACCAGCACCTGCCGCACGCGCCCCTGGTAAGGCGAGGACACCTGGGCCAGGCGGTCCTGGTCGAAGTCAATGTAGCCGACGGCCTGGAGGCGACGGTCGAACGCGCGCCATTGGGACGGCAGCACGGCCACCTGCTGCGCCTGGCGCTCGGTCAGCGTGACGCTGTCGCCGGGCCGGGCCGCGGCGGCGGGCGGGTCGGCCCGGCGGCCGCAGGCGGCGAGGGCGGCCAGCAGTGCCGCGAGCAGGCACGGGTGCAGCGCCGGGCGCACCGTTCGGATGAGGTCATGCATCACGCATTCCTTGGGGCGGGGGCATGCGCAGGTCGCGCGGCAATGGGCCGCGTGCGGGGCGAGGCCGCCGCCTCGGCGTGGACCGCTGCGGAAGGCCGCGTGCCGGGCGGCGCTACGCGTGCTGGGCGGCGCTAAGTTAGTCGCGCGACCCGGAAGGGAACAGTTACCGTCCGGAAAGGTTGTCGTCGCTCCCGCGCGGCAGCCGGATGACCACGCGAAGGCCGGGGGCCGCATCCTCCAGCCGAAGCCGCCCGCGATGCAGGGCGACCACGGCCGCCGCGATGGACAGGCCCAGGCCGTTGCCGCGCTGGTAGCGGCTGGCGTCGGCGCGGAAGAACGGCTCGGTCGCCCGGCCCAGCAGCCCGGGCGGAATGCCGGGGCCGTTGTCGGCCACCTCGATGCGCACGCCTTCCGCCGCGGCGCGCACGTCGACCCGCACCACGGTGCCATGGCCGGCATACTTGAGCGCGTTGTCGAGCAGGTTGGCGAGCACGCCCGCCAGCAGGTCGCGGTCGGCCTCCACTTGCGGCTCGCCCTCGACCGCCAGCGTGAGCGTCATGCCCTCGTTCTCGGCCGCCGGCTGGTACAGCTCGACGATGTCGCCGACCAGTTCGCGCAGCGCGACCGGTTCGAAGTTCTGGCGGCGCACGCCGGCTTCCGCCTCGGCGATCTGCAGCAGCTTGTCCACCAGGCGGGTGACCGCGTCGATCTCGTCGATCGCGCTTGCCGCGCCTTCGCGCAGGGCCTGTGGCGGCTGCTGCGGATGCAGCGCGTCCTCCAGTACGGCGCGGATGCGGCCCAGCGGCGTGCGCAGGTCGTGCGCGATCGCGTTGGAGACGTCGCGGGCGCTGTCCATCAGCTGCTCGATCTGGTCGAGCATGCGGTTGACGTCGCGCGCCACCATCGCGAACTCGTCGCGCGAACGGCCGACCGCGATGCGCCGGTCCAGCCGCCCGGCGGCGACTTCCTCGGTGGTGCGGTGGATCGCCTTGAGCTGGCGTTGCAGCTGCAGCCGCACCAGCAGCGCGCCGCCTGCCGCCAGCGCGAAGGCGATCAGGCCGCCCATGGCCAGCGCGGCCAGCACCATGCGTTCGAGGTCGCGCTGGTCCTGCAGGTCGCGCCCGACCACCAGCACCGCACCGTCCGGGAAGCGGTGCACGAGCAGGCGTCCCACGGTGTCCTGGCCGCGCCGCCGCACCTGCTGCTCCAGCAGTTCCCCGGTGGCGGTGCCGGTGGCGCGCCAGCGGTCGAGGTTGCCGATCAGCACGCCGCCGTCGGGGGCGTCGAGCTGGTAGATCTCGGTGTTGACGTCCTGGTCGTCGTTGAGCAGGCCGAAGATCTCCTGGCGCAGCGCGGGCAGCCCCTGGTGGTCGTGCAGTTGCACCAGCCGGCGCGCCCCCAGCTCGAGCTGCTTGTCGATGTTGCGCGCGAGCAGGCCGGCGGTGCCGATGTAGAAGATCGCCGAAACCACCGCGACCGAGACCAGCAGCAGCAGGCCGTAGCCCAGCGCCATGCGCAGCACGACGGAATGGCGCAGGCCGCCGCCCATGGCACTCATTCGGCGCGCAGGGTATAGCCGACCCCGCGTGCGGTGTGGATCAGCGGCGCCGGGAAGTCGCGGTCCACCTTGTTGCGCAACCGGCTTATCTGCACGTCGATGACGTTGGTTTCCGGATCGAAGTGATAGCCCCACACCGCGGTGAGCAGCATCCGCCGGGTAACCACCATGCCCTGGTGGCGTGCCAGGTATTCGAGCAACTGGTATTCGCGCGGCTGCAGCGCGATGGCCTGGGTGCCGCGGTGCACGCGCCGGTTGCGGGTGTCCACGCGCAGGTCGCCGATCTCGATCACGTCCGGTTCGCCGCGCTGCACCGCGCGCCGCGCCAGCGCCTCGATCCGCGCCAGCAGCTCGTCGAACGCGAACGGCTTGCCCAGGTAATCGTCGCCGCCGCTGCGCAGGCCGCGCACGCGCTCGTCCAGGCTGGACAGCGCGCTCAGCACGATCACGGGCGTGGCGACACCGTGGCTGCGCAACGCGGCGAGCACGCCGAGGCCGTCCACGCCGCCGGGCAGCATGCGGTCCAGCACCACCACGTCCCAGCTGCGGTCCAGCGCCAGGCGCAATCCGGTATCGCCTTCGTGGCATGCCTGCACCACATGGCCGGCCCGCTCCAGCCCATGGCGGACCAGCTCGGCGGTCGCCAGGTCGTCCTCGATCAGCAGGCAGCGCATGGGCGATGGTTCCTCGTGGGCTCGACGGCGGCGCCCTCTTGCGTGCGGGCCCCGCCTGCGGACAGCATCGCGCCTATCCTAACGGCAGGCGTGCGCATCGCATGAACGAATGGCTGGACAGGGCGGCCGCGGGAATCGACCCCGCCGCACCGGATGCCTTCTGGCAGATCTTCCTCAACCTGATGCGGCTGGTGCCGTGGGCGGCGCTGTTCTGGTGGAGCCTGCTGTTTGTCCTGGTCGGCGCGCTGCTCGGCTGGTGGCGGGGACGGCTGGTCGAGGGCATCGTGTGGGCCGCGCTGCTGGGGCCGCTGGGCTGGTTGGCGGTGCTGGCCCGGCCGCGTCGCGTGCCGCCGCCGCTGCCCGGGCGGGGGCGTGGCAGGGGTGTATGATCACTGCCGAGGTGACCCCATTGACGACTGCCATCTCCGCCAAGCCGCACCCGCATCACCATCATCACCACGACGACCCCAGGGGGTTCGTGGCGGCGGTGGAACTCGCCAGCGAGAAGCGCGGCCTGCGCCTGACCACGCTGCGCCGCGAGGTGCTGGAGCTGGTCGCCGCCGCGGACAAGCCGATCAAGGCCTACGATCTGCTCGACCAGTTGCGCGAGCGGCATGGCAATGCGGCGCCGCCCACGGTCTACCGTGCGCTCGATTTCCTGCTCGAGAACGGCTTCATCCACAAGCTGGAGTCGATCAACGCCTTCGTCTCCTGCCACCACCCGGCCGAGGCGCACCAGGTGCCGTTCCTGATCTGCGATACCTGTTCCAGCGCGGAGGAGGTCTGCGACGAACGGGTGGCCGAACTCATCGAGGCGCAGGCCAGGGCGCTCGGTTTCCGGCCGCAGGCGCAGACGCTGGAGGTGCACGGCACCTGCAGGCATTGCCGCAAGGGTTGAGCGGCGGTACCGGGATCTGGCGTTTTGTGATGTTATAAAGTAACATTGTGCCGACCGGGTACAGAGTCGCCACGTCTGGCGACGCCGGCACGGGCCGATGGATTCCGAGCAGACAGGCAAAACGCGCTGGTGGCACGCGGCCGATCGCATAGGCGCGACGGCGTCGTTCCTGTGCGCGATCCACTGCGCGCTGCTGCCGTTCGTGCTGGCGGTGCTGCCGCTGGTGGGCCTGGAATTCCTGGCCGACCATCGCTTCGAGCGCGGCTTCGTGATGTTCGCCTGTGCACTGGCCCTGGTGGCGCTGGTCCGCGGCTTTCGCCGCCACGAGCAACCACTGCCGCTGCTGCTGGCGATTCCCGGGCTGGCCCTGCTGTTGCTCGGGGTCACCTATGCCGAGGGGTATGCGACCGCCCTGCACGGCGTGCTGGTGACTTCCGGCGGCCTGCTGCTGGCCGGCGCGCATTTCGTCAACCTGCGCCGTGATCGGCGCTATGCCCGCGATCACGTGCACGGCCCGCAGTGCGCGCATTGAGCCGCGCCGCGGCCCCTCGTGATTGTGTAACGGCGACCGTCGTTCCTAGCATGCGCGCGTGAACGCCACGCACGCCCACCACCATGATCATGCGCATCCGCACGAACACGCCGCGGCGGTTGGCGGGCGCGCGCGCAAGCTGCTGTTCGCGTTCGTGCTGACCGTCCTGATGATGGTGGCCGAGGTGGTCGGCGGCATGTGGTCCGGCTCGCTGGCCCTGCTCGCCGACGCCGGCCACATGATGGTCGATGCGCTGGCCCTGCTGCTGGCGGTGGTCGGCGCCTGGATGGCGACCCGGCCGGCCGATGCGCGGCGCAGCTATGGCTACGGCCGCATCGAGGTCCTGGCGGGTTTCGTCAATGCGCTGAGCCAGTTCGTGCTGGTCGGCTGGATCGTCTACGAAGCGGTTGCGCGCCTGCTGCACCCTGGGGAAATCCTGTCCGGGGTGATGCTGGTGGTGGCGATCGTGGGCCTGCTGGTGAATGTGCTGGTGCTGCGCATCCTGTACGGGCATGCGCACGACGACGTCAACCTGGCCAGCGCCAGCCTGCACGTGCTGGGTGACCTGCTCGGCTCGCTGGCGGCGGTGCTGGCGGCGCTGGCGATCCGCTGGTTCGGCTGGCTCTGGGCCGATCCGCTGCTGTCGCTGCTGGTGTCGCTGCTGATCCTGGGCAGCGCGTGGCGATTGCTGCGGATGTCCGCGCACATCCTGCTGGAAGGCGTACCCGACGGCATGGACAGCGCCCAGGTGGAGGCGGCGCTGCGCACCGCCGATCCGGGCATCCGCGACATCCACCACCTGCATGTGTGGCAGCTGGCATCCGGTTCGCGCATGGCGACCCTGCATGCCGAACTGGGCGAGCATGCCGATGGCGCGAGAGCCCTGCAGGCGATCAACCGGATGCTGGCGGAGCGTTTCGGGATCCAGCACGTGACCGTGCAGATCGATCCGGGCGAGTGCTTCGACGCCAGCGGGGACTGCGCCGGGCACGCGCACCGTTGACATGACGCAGCGGTCCGACACTGCTATGATCACCGGCCGTTCATCCGATAAATCAAGGAGTTCCCATGGGTAAGGGCGATCGCAAGACCCGCCGCGGCAAGACTTATCGCGGCAGCTACGGCAATACCCGTGCGCACGGCGTGCTGCCGGCCGTGGTCGGCGCCAAGCCGACCGTGACCAAGCCGGCCGCCGCCAAGAAGGCCGCGCCAAAGAAGAAGTCGGCCTGAGCCGGTTTGCATCGAGCAAAAAAAGCCCCGCCTCGGCGGGGCTTTTTTGTGGGCGGACCGCGCCGCGTGGCAGGCGGTCGCGGGTCAGAAACGGTACTGCGCGCCCACCGACCACAGCTGGCGCGGCTCCAGCTGCAGGCCGTTGACGCGTTGCCAGACGGGCAGCTGGACGAAAGCGAACGCGTTCAGCCGCGGACCGAGCTTCACGCTGATGCCCGGGCTGAGGTAGGCGAACGTCGCGCCGCTGTTGGGGCGGTCGGACTGCGGGCCGCTTTCGCGCCGCTCGCTGTGGATGTTGAGCTGCAGCTGGGGGGTGATGCGCTTCATGCCGAGATAGCGCACGCCGAAGTCGATATTCAGCGAATTGCCGGGCCGGAAACCGCTCCGCGCGTCCAGCGGAACCTGCGCCATGGCCTGGCCGAAGTAGGCCAGCGCATCGCTGAGGTAGCCGAATTTGTACACGCCGATCAGCGCGTCGGTGGTGCCGGTGCCCAGTTGCAGGCCGCGGTCGAGTGGCTGGCCGGCCTGCGGGCCGGCCGCGAAGTTCTGGGTGAAGCGCCCGGTGGGCAGTTTCACGCCGAACTGCATGCCGAGGCCGGCATCCTCGCTGAAGCCCTGGTAGCGCGCGAGCAGGCGCAGGTCGCCGATGCCCCGCGCATCGGAAGTGGAGATGTCGGTGTCGCCGGCGGCGATGGTCTGGTGGTGGCGGTCGGTGTACGGCAACTGGGCCGAGATGCCCCAGTAGCGCGAGAAGTTGTAGTCCGCGCCGAGCAGGGTGGTGTGGTTGATGGTCTTGCGCTGCACCTCCTCGTCGGCGGGGTACTGGAATGCCGAGCGGTTGACGGTATCGGTGCCGTGCATCAGCCGCGACTGGTCGAAGTAGTCCTCGCGCACGCTGAGGTGCAGGCCGCTGCTGGTGGCGTAGCCCTGGCTGGACCAGTCCGAGTTGAGCGAGCAGCCGCAGGTGGAGCAGGCGTTCGCCAGCGCCGGGGCCAGTGCGACCGCGAACAGCGTGGCGGCGGCGAGGCGTCGATGGCGTGCGCACGGCCGCGGCGACCGGGAGCCGATGTGCGACTGGTATGAGTCCGGATGTTCCACGTGCGCTCTCGATGGGCTGGATTGACTTCGTCATTGTCCCACCGCGACGGCTGCGCCAGTTGCGGCGTGACGCCGCAACCGGCTGACCCAGGGCCGGACGCGGGTTGGATGCGTCGGCAGGCGGACAGGTTCCCGCCGGTCCGCGCCGCGCGGCAGGCCTGCCGCATGCTGCGTCGGAGTGCACGCCGGCCAAACTGAATGGTGGCTCGATCCGTGCCGGCTGCCCGGTTTGCGGCGGTGCCGCATGCCATGTATGATGCGCACCATTGTATTAATGCATTAGTACGTTATGAAGCGTCGATCGCGCGATCCCGAGACCCCGGCCGAGTCCGCCGAGCAGAGCCTGTGCGAGGCGCTGCTGTCGCTGAAGAACGTCGAGGAGATGGCTGCCTTCCTGGGCGACCTGTGCACCCCGGCCGAGCTCGAGGTACTGGTGGACCGCTGGCGGGTAGTGCCGTTCCTGCTCGATGGCGTGCCGTACCGCGAGATCCACGAGCACACGGCGGTCAGCATCACCACCATCGGCCGGGTCGCGCGCTATCTCAACCAGGGCAACGGCGGCTACCTGGCCGCTGCGGCCCGCGCGGCGCGGCGGCAGGCCCAAACCACGAGGAAGAAGGCATGAAGCCGCGCGACCGTTTGCGCATCGCGATGCAGAAATCCGGCCGGCTCACCGAGCCGGCGCTGGACCTGCTGACCCGCTGCGGGCTCACCTTCCGGCAGAGCCGCGACAAGCTGTTCTGCTTCGGCGAGGGCGAGCCGGTGGATCTGCTGCTGGTGCGCGACGACGACATCCCCGGCCTGATCGCGCAGGGCGTGTGCGATCTCGGCATCGTCGGGCGCAACGTGCTCAGCGAATTCCAGCTCACCGGCGGACGCGAGGCCGAGCCGCTGGCCGAGCTGCGCCCGCTCGGCTTCGGCCGCTGCCGGCTGTCGATCGCGGTGCCGCAGGAGCTGGATTACCGCGAGCCGCGGCAGCTGCAGGGGCGGCGCATCGCCACCTCGTATCCCGGCCTGCTCGGTGAATGGTTGCGCGCGCAGGGCGTCGATGCCGGCGTGGTGACCCTGGCCGGCTCGGTCGAGATCGCGCCGAAGCTCGGTACCGCCGATGCGATCTGCGACCTGGTGCAGAGCGGCGGCACGCTGGTGGCGAACCAGCTGCGCGAAGCCGACGTGCTGCTGCAGAGCGAGGCGGTGCTGGCCGGCCCGCTGGCGCTGCCGGCGGACGAACGCGGCGACCTGCTGGAGCTGCTGCTGAAGCGGCTGGACGGGGTGATCCAGGTGCGCGAGTCGCGCCTGCTGCTGCTGCAGACCTCGCGCCACTCGCTGGAGGCGGTGACCCGGCTGCTGCCGGGCGGCCCGCAGCCGACCCTGCTGCCGGTGGCCGGCCAGCCGGATCAATTGATGCTGCAGGCGCTGTGTGCCGGCGAGGTGAGCTGGCGGCAGCTGGAAGAGATCAAGAAGGCCGGGGCGCGCGAGATGTTCGTATTGCCGGTGGAGAAAATGTTGGCATGAGTCAGGTTGGCATGAAGAGCAGGTTCGCATGAAACGTCTGGACTGGAACGCCCTGGATGAAGCGGCGCGCAGCGAAGCGCTGGCGCGCCCCGCGCAGTCGCGTGCCGATGAACTGCGTCGCGGCGTCGAGCGGATCATCGCTGCCGTGCGTGAACGCGGCGACACGGCGCTGCGCGAACTGAGCGCGAAATACGACTGCTGCGCACTTGACGCGATCGCGGTGGGCGAGGCCGAATTCGCCGCGGCCGAGGCTTCCCTCGATCCGGCCCTGAAGGCGGCGATCCGCGAAGCGGCGGCGCGCATCGAGCTATTCCACCGCGCGGCGGCGTTGCAGCCGGTGGCGGTGGATACCGCGCCCGGCGTGCGGGTGGAGCGCATGCTGCGGCCGATCGGCCGGGTCGGCCTGTACGTGCCGGCCGGCAGCGCCCCCTTGCCGTCGACCGCCTTGATGCTGGGCGTGCCGGCGCACATCGCCGGTTGCCGCGAGGTGGTGCTGTGCTCGCCGGCGCGCGCCGACGGCCGCTGCGACGAGGCGGTGCTGTATGCCGCGCGCCTCACCGGCGTGCACAAAGTGTTCAAGCTGGGCGGCGCGCAGGCGATCGCCGCGATGGCCTACGGCACCGCCAGCGTGCCGAAGTGCGACAAGCTGTTCGGCCCCGGCAACGCCTGGGTCACCGAGGCGAAGCTGCAGGTGTCGTCCGACCCGGACGGCGTCGCTATCGACATGCCGGCCGGCCCGTCGGAAGTGCTGGTGATCGCCGATGCCGAGGCGAACCCGGTGTTCGTCGCCGCCGACCTGCTGTCGCAGGCCGAGCACGGGCCGGATTCGCAGGTGATCCTGCTGAGCCCGTCCGCCGGCCTGCTCGACCGGGCGGCGGCCGAGGTCGAACGCCAGTGCGCCGAATTGCCGCGCGGGGCGATCGCCGGCCGGGCGCTGGCGCAGAGCCGGCTGATCGCCGTCGATTCGCTGGCGCAGGCGGTGGAAGTGAGCAATCGCTACGCGCCCGAACACCTGATCCTGCAGGTGGCCGCGCCGCGAGCGCTGCTCGACGGCATCGAGAGCGCCGGCTCGGTCTTCCTCGGCCAGTGGACGCCCGAATCGGTGGGCGACTACTGCAGCGGCAGCAACCATGTGCTGCCGACCTACGGCTACGCGCGCAGCTACAGCGGCGTGTCGGTGGGCAGTTACCAAAAGCAGATCAGCGTGCAGGAAGTCAGCGCCGACGGCCTGCGCAATATCGGCCCGTGCACCGCCACGCTGGCGGCGGCGGAGCAGCTGGAGGCGCACCGCCGTGCGGTGACCCTGCGCCTGGAGGCCCTGGCATGAGCGTGCTCGATCTGGCGCGGCCGGAGATCCGCGCGATGCAGCCGTACTCCTCGGCGCGAATGGAGGCCAGCGGCGGCGAGGTCTTTCTCAACGCCAACGAATCGGCGTGGACGCCGGTGGGCGACGGCGGCCTCGGCTGCAACCGCTACCCCGAGCCGCAGCCGGCGGCGCTGCTCGAGGCGCTGGCGGCGCTCTACGGCGTGCGGCGCGAACAGCTGCTGGTCGGCCGCGGCAGCGACGAGGCGATCGACCTGCTGGTGCGCGCGTTCTGCCGCGCCGGCCGCGACGCGATCCTGATCCAGCCGCCCACGTTCGGCATGTACGCGGTGTGCGCTCGGGTGCAGGACGCGGGCATCGTCGAGGTGCCGCTGGCGGCGGATTTCACCCTGGACGCGGATGCCGTGCTGGCCGCGCTGACCCCGGCGGTGAAGCTGGTCTTCATCTGCACGCCGAACAATCCCACCGGCCAGCTGGTGCCGCGTGCCGATGTCGAACGGCTGGCGCAGGCGCTGGCCGGCCGTGCGCTGCTGGTGGTGGACGAGGCCTATGTGGAATTCGCCGAGCGGGGCAGTGCGGCCGACCTGATCGACCGCTACGACAACCTTGCCGTGCTGCGTACCTTGTCCAAGGCCTGGGCGCTGGCCGGCGTGCGTATCGGCAGCCTGCTGGCGAACGCCGATGTGATCGCGCTGCTGCGCCGGATCATGGCGCCGTACCCGCTGCCGCTGCCGAGCGTGGATGCGGCGCTGCTGGCGCTGTCCGGCTGGGGCCAGGCGAACGCGCGCGAGCGCATCGGCATCGTGCGCGGGGAGCGCGCACGGATGCAGGTGGCGCTGCGCCGGTCGCCCGGGGTGCGCGAGGTGCTGCCGTCGCAGGCGAACTTCCTCGCCGTACGCTTCGACGATGCCGGCGCCGCCTACCGGCGCCTGCTTGCCGCCGGCATCGTGGTGCGCGACGTGCGCCGCTACCCGAACCTCGGCGACGCGCTGCGCATCACCATCGGCACCCCCGCGGAGAACGATCGGGTGCTGGCTGTGCTGCGGGAGGTCGTGCCATGTGCCTGAACCGTAGGAGCGCACCGTGTGCGCGAAAACCGGTTGGTGAAGTCGTTACGCGGATCGCGCACAGGGTGCGCTCCTACGGGAGGTTTGCGTGAGCCGCAAGATCCTCTTTGTCGACCGTGACGGCTGCCTGATCGAGGAGCCGGCCGACGAACAGATCGACAGCTACGAGAAGCTGGCCCTGCTGCCCGGCGTGATCGCCGCGCTGCAGCGCTTCGTCGCCGCCGGCTACGAGCTGGTGATGGTGACCAACCAGGACGGCCTGGGCACCGACAGTTTCCCGGAGCCGCATTTCACCGGGCCGCACGAACTGCTGATGCGCATCCTCGCCTCGCAGGGCATCCGCTTCCGCGAAGTGCTGATCGACCGCAGCTTCCCGCACGAGGACAGGGACACGCGCAAGCCCGGCGTGGGCATGCTGCGCCACTACCTGGCCGACGACGGCTGGAGCCGTGCGGCGTCGGCGATGGTCGGCGACCGCGAAACCGACCTGCAGTTCGCCGCGAACATGGGCGTGCGCGGGTTCCGCGTCGGCGCGCAGGGCGTGGGCTGGGAGGAACTGGCCCACCAGCTGCTCGATGCGCCGCGCGTGGCCACGGTGGTGCGCAACACGAAGGAAACCCGCATCACGGTCAGCGTGGACCTGGACAAGGTGGCCGAACCGCAGGCGCACACCGGGCTCGGCTTCTTCGACCACATGCTGGAGCAGATCGGCAAGCACGGCGGCTTCGCGCTGAAGCTCGACTGCGACGGCGACACCCACATCGACGAGCATCACACCATCGAGGATTGCGCGCTGGCGCTCGGCAGCGCCTTGAAGCAGGCGCTGGGCGACAAGCGCGGCATCGGCCGCTACGGCTTCACCTTGCCGATGGACGAGGCGCAGGCCAGCGCCGCGCTGGACCTGTCCGGCCGGCCGTACTTCGTGTTCGAGGGCAGTTTTCCGCGCGAGCGCGTGGGCGAGGTGCCGACCGAACTGGTGCCGCATTTCTTCCGTTCGTTGTGCGAGACGCTGGGCGCGAACCTGCACCTGAGCGTGCGCGGCGACAACGCGCACCACATGGTCGAGGCCTGCTTCAAGGTGGTGGCGCGCACGCTGCGCCTGGCGATCGCCCGCTCCGGCAGCGAACTGCCCAGCACCAAGGGAAGCCTGTAATGTGGCGATCAATGCACATCGGCGCAGGAGCGCACCCTGTGCGCGTTAGCTCTTCGCCACGCGATGGAAAGCATCGCGCACAAGGTGTGCTCCTGCGTGCGAGGTACGTGTGATGGTGGTCCTTGTCGACGCCGGCGGCACCAATATCGGCTCGGTACGCTACGCGCTGCAGCGCCTCGGCGCGGATGCCGCGCTCACTGCGGACGCGGCGGCGATCCGCGCCGCCGACAAGGTGATCCTGCCTGGCGTGGGCGCCGCCGGCCCCGGCATGGCGCGGTTGCGCGAGCTGGGCCTGGTCGACGTGCTGCGTTCGCTGGAACAGCCCGTGCTCGGCGTGTGCCTGGGCATGCAATTGCTGTGCGCGCATTCCGAAGAGAGCGATACCGAGTGTCTGGGTCTGATTCCCGCGCCGGTACGCCGCTTCGTCGAAGCGCCGGGCCTGCGCGTGCCGCATATGGGCTGGAATGGCTTGTCGATCCGGCGGGAACATCCGTTGCTGGCCGGCCTGGACGACGGCGAGCAGGCCTACTTCGTGCACAGCTATGCGGTACCGGTGGGCGACTGGACCCTGGCCACGGCCGACTACGGCGGCGCGTTCTCGGCGGTGATCGCGCATGGCAACTTCCATGGCATGCAATTCCACCCCGAACGCTCGGCCGCCGTCGGCGCGAGGCTGCTGAAGAACTTCCTCGAACTATGAACTTCAACGTGATTCCCGCGATCGACCTGCGTGGCGGCCAGGTGGTGCGCCTGAAGCAGGGCGACTACGCGCAGCAGACCACCTATGCCGCCGATCCGCGCGCGCTGGCGCGGCGCTATGCCGAGGCAGGTGCGCGCTGGCTGCACCTGGTCGACCTGGACGGCGCGCGCTCGGGCAGCCTCGCCAATCTCGCCGTGATCCAGGCGATCGCGGCCGATGGCATGCAGATCCAGGCCGGCGGCGGCGTACGCGGCGAAGACGACTTGCGCCGGCTGTTCGACGCCGGCGTGCAGCGCGCGGTGCTGGGCAGCGTGGCGATCCGCGATCCCGAACTCGTGGCTGGCTGGCTGGGCAGGTACGGTGCCGAACGGCTGACCCTCGCGCTCGATACGCGCCGCCTCGGTGGCCGCTGGAGCCTGCCCAGCGCCGGCTGGACCGAAATCGAGGCGCGCACGCTGGACGAGCTGGCGCCGTGGTACGCCGCGCGCGGCGCGCGCCACCTGCTGTGCACCGACATCGACCGCGACGGCATGCTGGCCGGCTTCAACCTCGATCTCTATCGCCACCTCGCCGCCACGGTGCCGGCGCTGGCCGTGCAGGCTTCCGGCGGCGTGCGCTCGCTGGACGACATCCGCGCCGCGCGCGAAGCCGGCGCGCGGGGCGTGATCCTCGGCCGCGCGCTGCTGGAAGGGCGCTTCACCGTGGCGGAGGCGTTGGCTGCATGAAAAATTTGCTACACAGGTCGATGTTGCCCCTCCCCCTGCATGCCCCAAAGGGACAAGCAGGGGAGGGAGAGTGCGTGGGGCGTGCCTTATGCTGAGCCGCCGCATCATTCCCTGCCTGGACGTGCGCGATGGCCAGGTGGTCAAGGGCGTGCGCTTTCGCGACCACGTGGTGATGGGCGAGATCGTGGAACTGGCCCTGCGCTATCGCGACGAGGGCGCCGACGAGCTGGTGTTCTACGACATCACCGCCAGCCCGGAAGGGCGCAGCGTGGACCGCGGCTGGGTCGAGCGGGTGGCGCGGGTGATCGACATTCCGTTCTGCGTCGCCGGCGGCATCCGCTCGGTGGACGAGGCGCGCGCGGTGCTGCATGCGGGCGCCGACAAGATCTCGGTGAACTCGCCGGCGCTGGAGCGTCCCGCGCTGATCGACGAGCTGGCCGCCGCGTTCGGCGTGCAATGCGTGGTGGTCGGCATCGACTCGCTGCGCGACGCCGACGGCGAGTGGCGCGTGCGCCAGTACACCGGCGACCCCGCGAAGACCCGGGCGCTGCCGCGCCGCACGCTGGACTGGATGGTCGAGGCGCAACGGCGCGGCGCCGGCGAGATCGTGCTCAACTGCATGGGCAGCGACGGCGTGCGCCGCGGCTACGACCTGGAGCAGCTCTCCGCGGCCCGCGCGCTCTGCCGCGTGCCGCTGGTCGCCTCCGGCGGCGCCGGCGAACCGCGACATTTCCGCGATGCCTTCGTCGAGGCCGACGTGGACGGCGCGCTGGCGGCCAGCGTGTTCCATTCGGGAGCGATCGCGATTCCCGCGTTGAAGCGCTATCTGCAAGCCGAAGGCGTACAAGTGAGGAGTGAGTGAAGAGGAGTGAGAGGTGAGAGAAAGCCTGCACGCTTGTGGCCTCTCGCTTTTGCATTCTTTCTCTGCTCACTTCTCTCCACTCACTCCTGCCAATGAGTTGTCCCATGTCTGACGCCAACACTGACATCTCCCGCCTCGACTGGGCCAAGGGCGGTGGCCTGCTGCCGGCGATCGTGCAGCACTGGCTGAGCGGCGAGGTGCTGATGCTCGGCTACATGAATGCCGAGGCGCTGGCGCAGACGCAGGCCAGCGGCCAGGTCACGTTCTACAGCCGCGGCAAGCAACGCCTGTGGACCAAGGGCGAAAGCTCCGGTCACGTGCTGGCGTTGAAGTCGATCCGCGTCGATTGCGACGCCGATACCTTGCTGGTCCAGGCCGAGCCGCATGGCCCGACCTGCCACCTCGGCACCTCCAGCTGCTTCGGCGAAAACCAGCGCCCGCCGCTCGGTTTCCTCGCCGAGCTCGACGCGCTGGTCGCGCAACGCCACGCGGAGCGTCCGGCAGGCAGTTACACCACCAGGTTGTTCGACGGCGGCATTCGCCGCATCGCGCAGAAGGTGGGCGAGGAAGGCGTGGAGACTGCGCTGGCCGCGGTGGCGCAGGACGACGCCGAGCTGCTGGGCGAGGCGGCGGACCTGGTGTTCCATCTCACCGTGGCGCTGCGCGCGCGCGGGCTTGGGCTGGTCGATGTCGTCCGCGTGCTGGCCGACCGGCACGCGGGACGCGGCTGAATCGGGCTATCGGGGAGTGGCGACGGACGCGTTGCCGGCTGGCATTGCCGGCTTGAACGGCAGCGCCGGTCCGGGCGTGATGCCCTTGCGCCACAAGGCGAGCTGCCCGCTGATGCCGCTGCCGATGTCGATCTGCGGCTCGGAAGGAGTGAGCTTGTCCTGCTGTTCCCACCGGCGGATCTCGCCGCTGGCCTGCTTGAAGGCGTCCGCGAAATTGTCGGTGCGGTTCAGCGCATCGACCAGCCACGCCTTGCCGAAGTAGGTGATGTCCGAGTCGCTGCCGCAGCCGAACGAGCTGCGGTCGGCGCGGGCGGCGGTGAGCACCAGGGTGCCAGGGCTGCTCAGCGGCGGGATGAAGCCGCCGGAGTAGCAGGCGTTGACCACGACCACCTTCCACTTGAACGGGTGCATCGCCAGGATGCCGGCGAGGTCGGTGGCGCCGATCGGGTCCAGCGGCAGCGGGTCCATGTCGAGCAGCAGGTTGTGTTCCTCGTCACCGTGGCTGGTGAGGTACAGCAGGAGGATGTCCTGGTCCGGCTGCATCGTCGTGCCCAGGCCCTCGAGCGCGGTTTCCAGGTTGCTCCAGCTGGCCAGCGGACGGGTGGCGAGCGTGGCCGGGTTGTTCTCCAGCACCAGGCTGTGGGCGCTGGCGCCGAAGCGCTGCGCGAACAGTTGCGCGGCGTACTCGGCCTCGTTGCGGAACACGTCCTCGGTGCCGTCGCCGGCGAAGGCCACCAGGTAGAGGTTCGGCCTGCCGGGCACGCGCGGACCGAGCCCGGCCAGCGCTTCGCGCATCATCCGCGGCTGCGCGTACAGGACCTGCTCCGGGGTCGGCCCCTGCCCGGGCCAGTTGTCGAGCGCGATGTCGGCGTCGGATCCCGCGAGCTCCTCCATGCTGGCGGATGTCGCCGGTGCGGGGTGGTCGGCGGCTGCCGGCGCCGGCCGATGGCCCGGCCACCAGAGGGCCAGCAGCACGCCGGCGGCGAATGCGAGCAGGGTGGTCAGGGCGTGGCGCATGGGGGATACGCGTGCGGATTCACGGCGCGATCGCGTCGAAGTCGCGGTAGACGGTGTGGCGCGGCGACTCGGGCAGGGCTTGCGGCTCGCGCACCAGCCAGCCGGTGTGGAAGCCGGCCGCCTGCGCGGCGTCGAGTTCCTCCACGATGTCGGACAGGAACAGCAGGTGGCGGGGCTGTTCGCCGATCGCCTCGGCGATGCGCCGGTAGGAGGAGGACTCGCGTTTCGGGCCGGTTTCGGTGTCGAAGTAGCCGGCGAACAGCGCGCCCAGGTCGCCGGCCTCGCTGTGGCGGAAGAACAGTTTCTGCGCCGGCACCGAGCCGGAGGAGTAGACGTACAGGCGCAGCCCGTCGGCGCGCCACTCGCGCAGCCGCGCGGCCACCTCCGGATAGACGTGCGCGCGGTAGTCGCCGGCCTCGTAGCCATCCTTCCAGATCATGCCCTGCAGCGCCTTCAGCGCGGTGGACTTGCGGTCCTGGTCGATCCATTGCAGCAGCAGTTCGATGATGTCCTGGCGGCGGGCTTCCACCAGCCCGGCTTCCATGGCCGCTTCGTGCAGCCAGTGCTGCACGTCGGGCTTGTCGCCGTGGGTCTCGACGAAAGCCGGCAGGCGCTTGCGCGCGTACGGGAACAGCACGTCGCGCACGAAGTCGATCGAGCTGGTGGTGCCCTCGATGTCGGTGACGATGGCGCGGATTTCGATCATGGCGACGGTGGCGTGGGTGGGCTGGCCAGCATAAACGAATGGCGCGTCGGTGGCCGTTATCAGCCCGGCGTAGCCTGGTGCGGCTGCATCCGCGGGAACTGCTGTGCGATGTCGTCGCCGGTGAAGTTCGCCACCCAGCCTTCCTTGTTGGTGAACAGCCGGATCGCCACGAAGTAGGGCGATTCGCTCATGTCGAACCAGTGGCGGGTGCCGTCCGGCACGCCGATCAGGTCGCCCTGCTCGCACAGCACGTCGTAGACCTTGCCGCCGATGTGCAGGGTGAACTGGCCGGCGCCGGCGACGAAGAAGCGCACCTCGTCCTCGCTGTGGGTGTGCTCGCTGAGGAACTTCTGGCGCAGCGTGGCGCGGTCGGGGTGATCCGGGGCGAGGCTGATCACGTCCACGGCCTGGTAGCTTTCCTCGCGCATCAGGCGGTCGATGTCGCCGCGGTAGGCCGCAATCACCTCGTCCTGGCTGGCGCCCGGCGCGATCGGCTGGCTCGCTTCCCACCGTTCGAAGCGGACGCCGACCTTGCCCAGTTCGGCGGCAATCGCGGCGTGCTCGTCGATCGCCGCCAGCGGCGATTGCGGTCGGGTTTCGTCGAAGATGCGCAATCGGCTCATGATGCCCTCAGTCTTTTCAGGTCAAGTTCGCAGCCGAGCAGGAACTCCAGTGCTTCCAGGTGGCGCCGGGTCTCGGCCATGTCGCGGCCCCAGGTGTAGATGCCGTGGCCGTCGATCAGGTAGGCGTGCAACGGCTTGCCCGCGTCCAGCCAGGCGTCGACCCGGGCCACCAGTTCGGGCATGCGCTGGGTGTTCGGGAACACCGGGAT
Source organism: Rhodanobacter sp. FW101-FHT13A11 (assembly GCF_058790335.1). Lineage (NCBI taxonomy): Bacteria > Pseudomonadati > Pseudomonadota > Gammaproteobacteria > Lysobacterales > Rhodanobacteraceae > Rhodanobacter > Rhodanobacter sp. FW101-FHT13A11. The sequence goes on from NZ_JBYTCN010000003.1 coordinate 65,388, forward strand.
CTCCAGCACGCTCTCGTGGGTGTGGTAGCCGGTGATCGCCTTCTGCAGCTCCCAGCCCTGCAGCCGGATCACACCGTCGCCGGCGAACAGCCGCGAGGCTACGCTCTGCACGTGCGAATGGGTATGCAGCACCGCGTTCACCTCCGGCCAGCGCCGGTAGATCTGGGTGTGCAGCGCCGTTTCGGCGCTGGGGCGGGCGTCGGTGCCGACCGGATTGCCGTCCAGGTCGATCAGCATGATGTCGTCGCGGCCCAGCCGTCCCTTGTGCTTGCCCGAGACGGTGATCGCCGCGTGATCGGCATCGACCCGCATCGAGAAGTTGCTGCTGGTTGCCGGCGTCCAGCCCAGCGCCGACAACTCGCGTGCGGCCTCGGCGATGGCGTCGGCGCGTTGCTCGAACAGGCTGGCGGGAACGGCGGAGGGCAGGGTCTGGCTCATGCAGTTTGGACGTCCAAATGAGCTTGGACTATACCATGCGCCGATCTGCGGCCCGACAGGAATGAGAGCCATTCTCGCAAGTCAGGAAAAATTGACATGACGGGCGTAACATCGGCGCGAATCCGGTGCAGGGTGTGCCGGACAGATCACGACGGAGGCTTGCCCATGTCGAAAGAACAAGATGTCGAATCGCGTCGCCGGTTCCTCAAGGTGGCCGCCGGCACCACGGCGGCAGCCGTGGTGATGGGTGGTTTGCCGCGCTTTGCGCGGGCGGCGGACCTGCCGCCGGTGAGCGAGTCGGATCCGACCGCGAAGGCACTGGGCTATGTGGAAGACGCCACCAAGACCACCAACGCGAAGTACAAGGCCGGCGACGACTGCGCCAATTGCCAGTTCTACACGGGCGGTGCCACCGGTCGCGGTTCGTGCCAGCTGTTCCCGGGCAAGTCGGTGAACGCGAAGGGCTGGTGCGTGTCGCACACGCCGAAGAAAGCCTGATCACACCTTGCCGTGAATCACATGGAAAGGCCGGCTCATCGCCGGCCTTTTTGTTGTCGTGTTCCGGAAGAGGCGGCCTGGTGGGGCGTGATGCAGTCCGGTGCGCAGACAAAAGTGCGGCCCGGACACATCAGGTCGAGGAGCTACCCACCTGACGCGCCGAGCCGCGATCCGGGGCCCACTGCCAAGTGATCAACCCGCGGACTGAGGATGATACTCCCGAGTTCGCCGAATGGGCGACCGATCCCGGGATTTCTCTTGGAAAATTCTCGTTAACACATTGAAATATAAAGAAATATTCCATTGATTTCGAGATTTCCCAAAAATTTTTGCAGTTCCTGCGGATAAGCATCATCCCCGACACCTGTCGGTAAATGGCGTTTTTTCGACGATATTCGACGAAATTATGCGTCAGGGCGAGGTAGCGTCCGTTGCCGCGCCGCGCAGGTGGCTGTGCCGGAGGCTGTAGCCGAAATAGACCAGCAGGCCGATGAACGTCCAGACCACCATCAGCGTCCAGTTGTACCAGGCCATGGTGGACAGCAGGGCGAGGCAGCTGAGGATGCCGAGCGTGCAGATCACCGGCGCGAACGGCACGCGGAAGGTGCGCGGCAGCTCCGGCCGGGTATGCCGCAGGATCCACACGCCGGCGCAGACGGCGATGAACGCGATCAGCGTGCCCATCGACACCAGGTCGCCCAGCACGTCCAGCGGAAAGACCGCCGCGAGCAGGGAGATGCCGGCACCGGTGATCAGCGTGTTGAGGTGCGGCGTGCGGTAGCGCGGGTGGATCCGGGTGAATACCTTCGGCAGCATGCCGTCGCGGCCCATGATCATGAAGATGCGCGGCTGCGCGATGACCATCACCAGCACCACCGACGACAGGCCGAGCAGCGCGCCGACCTCCACCAGCCAGCGCAGCCATTCCAGTTGCGGGTGCCCGTGCAGGGCTGTCACCACCGGCTCGTCGGTGCCGAGCAGGGTGTACGAGGTCAGGCCGGTCATCACCGCGGCCATCGCGATGTACAGCACGGTGCAGATCGCCAGCGAGGCGAGGATGCCGATCGGCAGGTCGCGCTGCGGGTTGCGCGACTCCTGCGCGGCCACCGAGGTGGCTTCGAAGCCGATGTAGGCGAAGAACACCATCGCCGCGCCGCGCAGCACGCCGTCCCAGCCGTACTTGTAGTGGCCCTGCGACTCGGGCACGAACGGGTGCCAGTTGGACGGGTCGACGTAGCGCCAGCCGACCACGATCACCAGGGTGATGAGGCCGACCTTGAGCGCCACCATCGCGGCGTTGGCCAGGCTCGACTCGCGGATGCCGACGTAGCAGATCCAGGTCAGCAGCATGATCAGCACCACCGCCGGCAGGTTGAACAGCGCCCCGGTGGCAACCAGGTGGTGGTCGGCGGTGAACGCCAGCGGCGCCCGGGTCAGCGCCGAGGGCAGGCTCAGGTCCATGTTGAACGCATGCCCGATGTGGTCGAGCAGGCTGAGGAAGTAGCCGGTCCAGCTCACCGCCACTGCGGAGGCGGACACGCCGTACTCCAGCACCAGGTTCCAGCCAATGAACCAGGCCATCAGCTCGCCCAGGGTGGCATAGGCGTAGGAGTAGGCGCTGCCGGAAACCGGGATCAGCGTGGCGAACTCGGCGTAGCACAGTGCGGTGAACGTGCTGCAGATCGCCGCCAGGATGAAGGACAGGATCACCGCCGGCCCGGCATGGTCGGCCGCCGCCTGGCCGGTGATCACGAAGATGCCGCCGCCGATCACCGCGCCGATGCCGAGGGCGGTCAGGCCCCAGGGCCCGAGGGTACGGCGCAGGGTGGGGCCGTGCGCGTCGTCGGGTTCGTTAAAATCGGTCTTGCGGGCGAGCAGTTGCTTGAGCATGGGGCTTCCGGGCGTGAAGCCGGCACGACACGCGTCGTGCCGGTGGCGTGGCGGTTCACGGGCGCAACATCAGTCCGACTCGATACCGCGGGCCAGGTTGCTCTTGCGGTAGCCGTACAGGAGGTAGACCACCAGGCCGATGGTGCCCCACACGAAGAAGGTGGTGATGGCCTTCTCGGACAGGTTGAGGAACAGCAGCAGGCAGCCGATCACGGCCAGCGGGCAAACCAACCACGGCAGCGGGGTGCGGAACGGGCGCGGGCGGTCGGGCTGGGTGCGGCGCAGGATCAGCACGCCCAGCGCCACCATCATGAACGCGAACAGCGTGCCCGAATTGGTGATGTCGGCCAGGATGCCCACCGGGAACAGCGCGCCGAACAGCGACACGAAGGTGCCGGTAATCAGGGTGATGACATGGGGTGTATGGAAGCGCGGATGGATCTTCGCCAGTGAACTCGGCAGCAGGCCGTCGCGCGCCATGGTGAAGAAGATGCGCGTCTGGCCGTAAGTCATGGTGAGGATCACCGACGGCAGAGCGATGCTGGCGGCGAAGCCGATCAGGTTGCCCAGCTGGTCGTGATGGAGCAGGCGCAGCACGTGGGCCAGCGCCTCCTTGCTGCACACCAGTGCCTGCGAACTCTGGCAGGCTGCCGCGAATTCCGGGGTGCCGGGCTGCAGCGCCACGCCGTCCGGGCCCAGCATGGGCTGCGCCCCCACCGATCCCACCGCGGCGTAGCTCACCAGCAGGTAGAACACGGTGCACACGCCCAGCGAGCCGATCAGGCCGATCGGGATGTTGCGGTTCGGGTTCTTGGTTTCCTCGGCCGCGGTGGAGACGGCATCGAAACCGATGTAGGCGAAGACGATGGAGGCTGCTGCGCCGAGCACGCCGAGGCCACCCATCGGGCTGCCCCAGCCATTGGGAACGAAGGGCTTGAAGTTCGGATCCTTCGCCGCCGGCAGCGCGATGAAGATGAAGACGATCAGTGCGGTGATCTTGATCAGCACCAGCACGGTGTTGACCTTGGCCGACTTCGAGGTGCCGATCACCAGCAGAAAGGTGACGGCCAGGCCGATCAGGCAGGCCAGCAGGTTGAAGCTGCCGCCGTCCATGGGTCCCACGCGCAGGAACGTGGGCAGGCCATAGCCGGCATGGGCCAGCAGTCCGTTGACGTAGCCGGCCCAGCCCACGCAGACCGTGCTCGCCGCGATGGTGTATTCCAGCACCAGCGCCCAGCCCACCACCCAGGCGGCGCTCTCGCCGAGCACGCCGTAGGTATAGGTGTAGGCCGAGCCGGCCACCGGCACCATCGAAGCCAGCTCGGCGTAGGCGAGCGCGGCGAGCGCACAGACCACCGCCGCGATCACGAAGGAAACCATCATGCCGGGGCCGGCCTTCTGGCCCGCTTCCGCGGTGAGCACGAAGATGCCGGTGCCGATGATCGCGCCGATGCCGAGCATGGTGAGCTGGAAGGCGCCGAGCTGGCGGGTGAGGCTCTTCTTCTCGGCCGTGGCGATGATCTGATCGATCGGCTTGATGCGCTTGAACAGCATGCAGTGGCTCCCCGGGAAACGACGACGTCGCGCTCGAACGAAAACGCGACGAAGATGGACGCGAGAGCCGACGGACGGCCAACCATAGCGGAGCGTCTGGAGGGGTACAAGTTGCGATGCAGCTAGAATAGGCGAGGTTCCCCGCAGCCCCTGCCACAAGTCATGCCTCCCTTTCTTCCCCCACTTGCCGCTGCGCTGGACGACTATCTCGCACGCCATCCGGAGGAGTTCGAGGTGGTTGCCGACTTCGATGTTTTCCTCGCCTCGCATGCAGCGGTGTTCGAACGCAGCCATGCCGTGGGCCACTTCACCGGCTCGGCCTGGCTGGTGAGTGCGGATGGCGAGCGCGTGTTGCTGATGCACCACCGCAAGCTGGATCGCTGGCTGCAGCCGGGCGGCCATGCCGATGGCGACGCGGACCTGGCGCGGGTGGCATTGCGCGAGGCGCAGGAGGAAACCGGCGTGGCCGGCCTGCGCATCGAAGGCGGCGTCTTCGACCTCGACCGGCACCGCATCGCGGCCCGTGCGAACGAACCTGGACACTGGCATTACGACGTGCGTCATGTGGTGCGCGCGGGAGCGGACGAGCGCTTCACGATCAACCAGGAATCCCGTGCGCTGGCGTGGCGGGCAGTGAGAGACGTGGCTGCCGACGACGGCCTCGACCCCTCGTTGCGGCGCATGGCGCGCAAGTGGCTGGGGCGCTTGCTGTAGGAGCGCACCCTGTGCGCGATGCTCTGATGTTGATCAGAGCCAAGAGCATCGCGCACAGGCTGCGCTCCTACAGGTACTTCGCCGGCGCGGGGTTGAGGTGGCCGCAGGCGCTACAGGTGCGCGATTCGCGCGAGCCGTAGAAGCGGTCGAACACCGGCGGGAAATCGTGCTCGATGCTGTCGAGCACGAAGTATTCCTCGTACAGCTGGTGGTTGCAGCGCTCGCAGAACCACAGCAGGCCGTCCTTTTCGCCGGCGGTGCGGCGGCGCTCGATCACCAGCCCGATCGACGCCGGCATGCGCTGCGGCGAATGCGGCACGCGCGGCGGCAGGTAGAACATCTCGCCGGCGCGGATCGGGATGTCGCGCGCGTGGCCCTCGTCCTGCACCTTCAGCACCATCTCGCCCTCGATCTGGTAGAAGAACTCCGGGCCTTCGTCGTGGTGGTAGTCGCTACGCGCGTTGGGACCGCCCACGATCATGACGATGAAGTCGCCGTCGACGATGCACTTGTTGCCCACCGGCGGCTTCAGCAGGTGGCGGTGCTCGTCGATCCAGCGCTGCAGGTCGATGGGCGGCAGCAAGGCCATGGTGGCGGTTCCCGGAAAAGTGGCGAACACCATAGCGCTGCCGCAACTGCAAAAAAAGCCGCCCTGGCGGGAAGCCGGGCGGCTGGCGACATGCCGGGCCTACGGCATCAGTACCTTGTCGATCACGTGGATCACGCCGTTGGACTGCATCACGTCGCCGATGCTGACGTGGGCGACGTTGCCCTTGTCGTCGGTGAGCGCCCAGCCGTCGCCGTCCCTGCTCGCGGTGATCCAGTCGCCCTCGACGGTCTTCAGCCTGGCCTTGCCGCCACTGGCGGCGACCTTGGCCGCCAGGTCGTGCGCGGTCAGGCGGCCGGCCACGACGTGGTAGGTGAGGATCTTGGCGAGCGTGGCCTTGTTCTCCGGTTTCAGCAGGTTGTCGACGGTACCGGCGGGCAGGGCGGCGAACGCCTCGTCGGTCGGCGCGAACACGGTGAACGGACCGGGGCCCGACAGCGTGTCGACGAGGCCGGCGGCCTTCACCGCGGCGACCAGGGTGGTGTGATCCTTCGAGTTGACCGCGTTCTGGATGATGTTCTTCGACGGGTACATGGCCGCGCCACCGACCATGACGGTTTTCTCCATGCTCATCGGGCCGGCCATGGCGATCGGCGTCACGGCCGCCGCGGTCAATGCCAGCGCCAGGCCGATGGCAAGGGTGTGCATGTGCTGTTGGATCTTCATTGTGTTCTCCAGTGGTGTCCGCTTCGCGGATCGGAAGCGCATGGAGATACGGGGCGGCGATGTCGCCGGATGCAGGCGGAACGAAAAAAGACGCAGCCGGCGACGGCCCGGTGCGCAACCGTGAGGTCAGGCGCCGCCGATCGCGCCCTTGGCCACCACCGGGCCGGTGGGCTGGCCGGTGGGTGAGCCGCCGCTCGGTTCCACCGAAACGGCCAGCAGGGCCCTGGTATCGAGGCGCGCGAGCAGATCGGCGCGCAACGCGATGGACGTGGGTCTGTCGCGCGCGATCACCCCCAGCGAAATGGGCTTCTCCCCCGGCGGGATCAGCCACAACTGGGGCGTGCGTCCCGGCGCAAGCGCAACCGGTGTGGCCGGCACCACGATCATCCTTGCGTGCTGCAGGTCCATCGTGGCGGTCCAGCCGGTGACGCCGTTGTCCTGTTCGATGGCAGCGGCCATGTAGCCGGCACGGGTCGTGGTTGGCACGGCCGCCCGGTGCGGTTGCACCAGCATGACCACCACGCTGGCCGCCGCCACCACGCTGGCGCCGAGGCCGAGCCAGCGCCACAGGTGCAGGTTGTTCCACAGGCTGGGGCGCGGTCGTGGCGCCGCCGGCGCGGCGAGCTGCAGCGCATCGTGGATCCGTGCCCAGACATAAGGTGCCGGAGTGCTCGCCTCGACTTCGTCGGCGAGCGGCGCCAGACGGCGTTGCCACGCGGCGACCGCGGCGGCGGCCTGCGGGTCGTCGCGGATTTCCCGCTCCACCGCTGCGCGCGCAGCGGCATCCAGCACGCCGAGCACGTACTCGGCATGGCGCAGGTCGTCGTCGCGGTGGTCGGCGGGTGTGTTCATTGCTCCAGGCACGTGCGCAATTGCAGCAGGCTGCGGCGGATCCAGCTTTTCATGGTGCCCAGCGGTATCCGGCAGCGCGCCGCCAGTTCGTTATACGTCGCGCCGGTGAAAAAGGCTTCACGCACGGCGCTGCGCTGGCGCGGCTCCAGCGCATCCAGGCATCGTTGCAGGCGCTGGTGCTCCTGGCTGGTTTCGGCGTCGGCGGCCGGCGTGGGTTGGCCGTCGGCGGTTTCTTCCAGCTGCAGCGGGTCCAGTTGTTCCTCGCGATGCTGGCGCAGCCGATCGATCGCCTTGTTCCGCGCAAGCGTTACCAGCCAGGTGATCGCGCTCGCCTTGCCGTCGTCGAAACTGGCGGCGCGGCGCCACACCGCGATATAGGTTTCCTGCAGCACTTCTTCGGCTTCGCCGCGTTCGCGCAGCATGCGCAGGCACACGCCGAACAATTTCGACGAGGTGCGTTGGTACAGCGCCGCGAATGCCTGCTGGTCGCCGCGGCCCGCACGAATCAACAGCTCGTTGAGTTCCTCGCGTGCGGCGGGGCTGCCGGCGCTCACGGGTTTGCGGCCCCGCTTTCGGGAAGGCCATGGGCAGGCTGGGCGGGGAGCGTCATGCCGTCAGCATGAGGGCTGCGTGGGACGGCGGCAAGCGGCCCGGTCATTCAGACTTCCAGTGTCGCCAGGTCGCCCTTTTCTTCCAGCCAGGACTTGCGGTCGCCGGCGCGTTTCTTCGCCAGCAGCAGGTCCATGATGCGCGCGGTGCCGTCGCCGTCGTCCACGGTGAGCTGCACCAGCCGGCGGGTGTCGGGATGGATGGTGGACTCGCGCAGCTGCGGCGGGTTCATCTCGCCCAGGCCCTTGAAGCGGGTGGTGCTGATCGCGCCCTTCATCTTCTCGCGCTCGATCCGCTGCAGCATCGCTTCCTTCTCGCTTTCGTCGAGGCAATAGAACACCTGCTTGCCCACGTCGACGCGGAACAGCGGCGGCATCGCCACGAACACGTGGCCCTCGCCGACCAGCTTCGGGAAATGCCTGAGGAACAGCGCGGACAGCAGGGTAGCGATGTGCAGGCCGTCGGAGTCGGCGTCGGCGAGGATGATCACCTTGCCGTAGCGCAGGCCGGACAGGTCGTCCTTGCCCGGGTCGCAGCCGATCGCCACGGCCAGGTTGTGCACTTCCTCCGAGGCCAGCACCGAGGTCGATTCGACTTCCCAGGTGTTGAGGATCTTGCCGCGCAGCGGCAGGATCGCCTGGAACTCCTTGTCGCGCGCCTGCTTGGCGCTGCCGCCGGCCGAATCGCCCTCGACCAGGAACAGCTCGGTGCGGCTGAGGTCGGTGGCGGTGCAGTCGGCCAGCTTGCCGGGCAGTTGCGGGCCCTGGGTGATCTTCTTGCGGACGACCTGCTTGGCGGCCTTCAGCCGCGCGCTGGCGCGCTCGATCGCCAGCTGGGCGATCCGCTCGCCCATCTCCACGTTCTGGTTGAGCCACAGGCTGAAGGCATCGTGGATGACGTTCTCGACCATGCCGGCGGTCTGCCGCGAGGACAGCCGCTCCTTGGTTTGGCCGGCGAACTGCGGATCCTGCAACCGCGCCGACAGCACAAACGACAGCCGCTCCCACACGTCTTCCGGCGCCAGCTTCACGCCGCGTGGCAGCAGGTTGCGGATGTCGCAGAACTCGCGGACCGCGGTGGTGAGGCCCGAGCGCAGGCCGTTGACGTGGGTGCCACCCTGCGCGGTGGGGATCAGGTTGACGTAGCTCTCCTGCACCAGCTCGCCTTCCGGCAGCCAAGCCAGCGCCACCTCCAGGCCTTCGACGTCGCGCGCCATGTGGTGCACGAACAGCTCGTTCGGCAGCGCCTCGATGCCGTCGAGTTCGCCGCGCAGGTAGTCGCGCAGGCCGTCCTCGTAGTGCCACTCGACGACTTCGCCCGAGGCCGCGTCGGTGAGCTTCACGTTGAGGCCCGCGCACAGCACCGCCTTGGCGCGCAGCAGGTGCTTGAGCTTGGGCAGCGAGATCTTCGGCGAGTCGAAATACTTCGCTTCCGGCCAGAAGCGCAGGGTGGTGCCGCTACGCCGCTTCGGCACCGTGCCGATCACTTCCAGCGGGCTGACCTTGTCGCCGTGAGCGAACACCATCCGGTATTCGGAGCCGTCGCGGCGGATCGTCACCTCGACCCGGTCGGACAGCGCGTTGACCACCGACACACCGACGCCATGCAGGCCGCCGGAGAAGTTGTAGTTCTTGCCGCTGAACTTACCGCCCGCATGCAGCCGGGTCATGATCAGCTCGACGCCGGAGACGCCTTCTTCCGGGTGGATGTCCACCGGCATGCCGCGGCCGTCATCGCTCACTTCCACCGAGCCGTCGTCGTGCAGTACCACTTCGATGGTTTTCGCGTGGCCGGCCAGCGCCTCGTCCACCGAGTTGTCCACCACTTCCTGCACCAGGTGGTTCGGACGGGTGGTGTCGGTGTACATGCCGGGGCGGCGTTTGACCGGATCCAGGCCGGAGAGGACTTCAATATCGGCGGCGTTGTAGCGACTGCTCATGCGTGTGTTTCGGATGGTTCAAGACGGCGAAGCATGGGGCGCGCGGGCAGGCAGGGTCAAGCCGCGGGCTGTCTCTCAAGTTGCGATCCATTGACCTACGTGACAGAGTTCCAGCACTGCAAATGGGGCGTTGGCCCAGGAATTGCGCAAACACAAGTCCTGGTGCGGGCGGAGCGATGAGCATGGAAGAAAAGCTGAATCCGGTAGTGACTGAGGCAGATACTTGCCGTGAGTACGTGACCCCGGGCCTGCAGCGGTCAGGGTGGTACGTCCCCGCACGCCATTGGCGAACAGCGCGCCATCACTTCCGGGCGCATCGTGTTGGTCGGCGGCAAGCCTCGTTGCGGCAAGCGGCGGCGAGCGGATTACATCCTTTACCTGCGCCGGAACTTCCCGATTGCCATAGTCGAAGCCAAGAAAATCGGCCTGCCGGCCGAGAATGGTGTTCAGCAGGCGCGCGAGTATGCGGAGATGCCGGGGCTGCGTTTTGCCTACGCCACTGCCATTTGTGCAGCCAACGCCGCCTTGCTGCCCTCCACCCTCGAACGCCTGTTTGTCTGACTCCCAAGGAAGCCACTCCGTGATCGGCAAACCTATCGACGAAGTTACCGAGACGGATTTGCGGCAGCTGATCGAAGCGGGCGCGCCCGAGAGCAGGCAGCTTGAGTACAAGCGGGAGCTGCCAGAAGCGAATGATAGCGGGGCCAAGAAGTTTCTAAGGGCGGTAACTGCTTTTGCCAATACACAAGGTGGCGAATTGATCTACGGCATGGACGCACCGGAGGGTATCCCGACGCAACTCGTTCCTTTGACGATCGCTTCCACCGACCTCGTGCTGCAGCGTCTGGAGCAGCTGTGCGCCAATGGTGTCGAGCCGAGGCTGATGGGCATCCGGTACAAGTTCGTTTCAATAGCCGAAGGCAACCACGCGTTGGTCGTGCGCGTCGCCAAGAGTTGGAACGCTCCGCATAGAGTTGCGGTGGGCGGACATGCCCACTTTTATGGGCGAAATGCGGCCGGTGCCTATCCGTTGGATGTCAGCGAACTGCGGCGGGCGTTCACGCTCTCTGAATCAGTAGCTGAGCGCATACGCTCCTTTCGAGCAGGGCGACTCTTGCTGCTGGGCAGTGGGGATGCGCCCGTCCCACTAGCGGATGGCGCGCGGGTCGTTTTGCACGTAGTGCCGTTGCAAAGCCTGACGAGTGATGTGTGCCTCGACGTGACATCACGCTCGCAACAGCAGCTGCAGTTGCTGCAGCAATTTGCGCCCCCAGGAGGTGGTGGTTTCAGTCAGCGATTCAATCTCGATGGGCGTCTTACCTACAGGCCTGTGCACGATGGAAAAGTAGATGCGCATACGCTCTTATTCCACAGCGGTATCGTTGAGGCTGTCCAGGTCTGGGAGGAGTGGGAAGGCGAAAAAGTCATTCCGAGCGTTGACTACGAGAAGGACATCCTTGACGCACTGAAGGCCTACCTCCCAGCCATGCAGGGACTCGGGATAGCGCCGCCTGCTTATGTCTTCCTTACGCTTCTAGGAGTTACGGGCCATCGGTTTGCAGTGAATCGACGAGTGGACAGAGATCAATACGCAGACCGCGATGCGCTAGTTATCCCAGAGATTTTGCTCGAAGACTGGGTAGTGGATCCCGCCGAGGCCATGCGGCCGATATTCGACATGGTCTGGAACGCCTTCGGCTACGAGCGATCCTTTAACTACGATCAGCATGGCCGCTGGTTTGGGCGCTGAGATTCAGGCCATGTCTATCGAACCGTTGCAAGTTGTCGAGATATTGGAGCGCAGCGAGCAAGGCGTGACACGCCCGTTTCTGTGTCGCTGTGATGACGGCAACTTGTACTACGTGAAGGGTCGTGGCGCTGGACGAAGCAGTTTGCTGTGCGAGTGGTTGGCGGGGCATCTGGCGCTGGCGTTTGGTCTGCCGGTGCCGCCATTCGCCATCGTGGAGGCACCGCAATCATTGGTCGAACTTTTTTCGGAAGGAGGGGAGCTTGGTGCGGAACCAGCCTTTGGTTCGCGGGTTGTGGCGCATACACAGGAATTGTCGATGTCGCATCTTGGCGACGTGCCTGCGCAGCTGCAGCGTGACGTGCTGATGTTTGACTGGTGGGTGCGCAATTCGGATCGAACGCTGACTTCTCTCAGTGGCAACCCGAATCTATTGTGGGACGCCGATACGAAGCAGCTGGTGGTGATCGACCACAATGTGGCGTTCGATCATGAATTCAGCGTTCAGTCGTTCAGCGTGACGCATGTGTTTCACCAAGAGGTTCCGAAGGTATTTCAAGACCTTGTGGAGCGATTGTCGTATGCCGAGCGACTGCATGCGGCGCTGGCAGCTTGGCCCGCTGCCTGCCAGAATGTCCCTGACGAGTGGTGGTTCGCAGATGAGGAACGCACGGTTCCTACAAACTTCGACCCAGACGCCGTACTGGCGTCACTGAACCGCTGCAGACACGAAGATTTCTGGAGGCTAGCACCATGAACAGGTTCGCCTGCCAATACGCGATCATCCGCTTTCTGCCCTATGCAGAAACGGGCGAGTTCGCCAATGTCGGCGTGGTGTTGGCATGCCCGGCGACGGGCTACTTCGGTGCGCGTCTGATGCCGGTCAAGAAGACCGGTCGCATCACCGGGTTCTTTGAACAGTTGGATCGACGCATCTACCGCGAGGCGATGGGTTATCTGAAAGATGAGTTGGATCGCCTTAGCGAGCTGGTACAAGAGCGAGGTACGGGAAACCAGAGTTTCGTGCAACAAACTTTTGCAGGGTTAACTCGGCCACGTGAGGCACTGCTGCGCTTTGGCGAGACCCGAGTGATTCTTGCCGAGCAGCCTGTGGACACCTTGAACCAGCTGTTCGCTACTGTGGTGGAAAGAGATTTTGCCAACAAGGCATATCACGATCAGATACTGATTCGTGGTGTTCGCGAAACACTGCGTAAGGCAAACCTGCGGGAGTATTTCCAGGAAGGCGACATCGGCAACGAGGATCTACACATCCACGTACCCTTTGTGCATAAGCGCGAAGGGCGAGCACAGCTAGCCATCAAGCCCATCGATCTCGCCAAGGATGTGCCGAATCTTGTGTACGAGGTTGGTGGCCGCTGGGTGGATCGGGTGCAGCGCATGCAACGGCATAACCTGCTTCCTGATGCCATGTTGTTCGCGGTGAAGATGCCGGACGCAAGGGTTGATCGTGCTCGTACGGCCGCCGACGAAATTATTGGCGACCTGCACAAGAACGGGATGAAGACTGCTGCGATCTTGGACACGGCCGCCATCACAGCGTTTGCCACTGGTGCGGTTGAAAACTGAGGCTGATACCAACGTTCGTCCTGCATTCCTGTCACGCTGAGCCCCAGCTATTGCATGCGGTACATTGCGGTGGGGCCCGCCAATGGCGGGTTCGACCTGAGGTCTCAGCGGTAGCCCTGCGCCTGCAGCGAGAACAGCTGCGCATAGTGGCCGCCCAGCGCCATCAGCTGCTCGTGGCTGCCGTGCTCGACGATGCGGCCGTCCTGGATCACGATGATCTGGTCGGCCATGCGCACGGTGGAGAAGCGGTGCGAGATCAGGATCGCGATGCGGTTGCCGGCCAGTTCGCGGAAGTGTTCGAAGATGGTCGCCTCGGCGGCGGCGTCCATCGCTGCGGTGGGTTCGTCCAGCACCAGGATGTCGGCGCGCGAGCGCATGAAGGCGCGGGCCAGCGCGATCTTCTGCCATTGCCCGCCGGACAGTTCGCGGCCGTCGCGGAACCACTTGCCGAGCTGGGTCTCGAAGCCGGCCGGCAGGCTGTCGATGAACTCGCTGGCCATGCCCTTGTCGCTGGCCTCGCGCCAGCGCGCTGCGTCCTCGAAGTGGCTGACGTCGCCGGCGCCCACGTTCTCGCCCACGCGCATCTGGTAGCGCGCGAAGTCCTGGAAGATCACCCCGATGCGCTGCAGCAGCGTGGCCTCGTCCCACTCGCGCAGGTCGGTGCCGTCGAGCAGGATGCGGCCGCTGTCCGGCGCGTACAGCCGGGTCAGCAGCTTGATCAAGGTGGTCTTGCCCGAGCCGTTCTGGCCGACCAGGGCCAATGATTCGCCGGGGCGGATGTGCAGGTTGATGTCGTGCAGCGTGGGCTCGCTCGCGCCGGGGTAGGTGAAGCCGACATGCTCGAAGCGGATGCCGTCGTCGGGTTTTGCGCCGCGTTGCGCGACACCCAGCGAAGGCGGCACCGGGGTTTCCAGGTATTCGTAGAGGGTCGACAGGTACAGATTGTCCTCGTACATGCCGCCGATCGCCGACAGCATCGCCGACACCGCCGACTGGCCCTGGCGGAACAGCATCAGGTACATCGTCATCTGGCCCAGCGTGATGCGCGCGACAACGGTGCTGGCGGCAATCCACGCATACGCGCCGTACAGCGTGAGCGTGCCGAGCAGGCCCAGCCCGAAGCCCCAGCTCTCGCGGCGCACGGTGAGGTCGCGGTCGTCGCGGTAGAGCTTGTCGAAGATGCCGCGGTAGCGGCCCAGCAGCAGCGGGCCGAGGCCGAACAGCTTCACTTCCTTGGCGTGGTCCTCGCGCGCCAGCACGGTTTCCAGGTACAGCTGCATGCGCGTTTCCGGCGAGCGCCAGCGGAACAGCCGAAACGCGTCGCCGGAGAATTTCGTCTCGGCGAAGAATGCCGGCAGCCCGGCCAGCAGCAGCACGGCCACCGCCCACGGCGAGAACTGCAGCAGCAGGCTGCCGTAGCTGAGCAGCGAGATCGCGTTCTGGCCCAGCCCGAAGGTGCGCGTCACCAGCGACAGCGGCCGGCTGGACGCCTCGCGGCGGGCGCGGGTGAGCTTGTCGTAGAACTCCGAATCCTCGAAGTGCGCCAGCTGCAGGGTCAGCGCCTTCTCCAGGATCATCACGTTGACGCGTTGCCCCAGTTGCGCGCGCAGCAGCGACTGGCACATCGACAGCCCGCGCTGCGCACCGGCCAGCGCGGCCACCAGCACGCCTTCCAGCGCCACCCATTCGAACACCGGCCGCAACGAGGCACGGCCGCTGGCGGTCCATGCCTTGCTGGCATTCACCACCGCATCGACGATGTGCGCGCCGACGTACGCCACGCCGGCCGGCAGCAGGCCGGCCACCAGGGTCAGCAGCGCCAGCGCGATGGTCAGCGGTTGGCTGGTGCTCCACACCAGTTCCAGCGCGCGCCCGCTGTAGCGGAACACGCCCAGGAAACTGCGGGTGAGTTCGGTCGATTCGGCGGGTTCGGCGGAATGGTGGGGCGGCACGTGGTGACGTCGTCAGGTCGTCGGCGCAGCTTGCGCGGAACTCCCGAGATGGGGGCTGTGCCGCTTCGCGCAAGACGGGGCGTGTCGCCCCGGGCATGTCGGTGCGGGCAAGTCAGTGCAGCCGGACTTCCACGACCTGCCGGTCCGGCTGGTACAGCGTCGGGAACAAGCGCTGCAGGCGCGCCACCTTTGGCGCGTCGTTGAAAACGATGTACGGGTTGTCCGGGTGGTGCTGGAAATAGTGCTGGTGGTACGCCTCGGCCGGGTAGAACGCCTGCAGCGGCACCAGCTGGGTCACGATCGGCGCGGGGAAGGCTTTGGCCGCGGCGAGTTGCGCGATATACGCGCCGGCGATGCGTTTCTGCTCGTCGTTGCCGTAGAAGATCACCGAGCGGTACTGGCTGCCCACGTCGGGGCCCTGCCGGTTCAGTTCGGTGGGGTCGAGCGCGACCGAGAAGAACACCTGCAGCAGCGTGCCGTAGCTGACCTCGGCCGGGTCGTAGTGCACCTGCACCGATTCGGCGTGGCCGGTATCGCCGTCGCTGACCTCGCCGTAATGCGCGCTGGCGGCGTTGCCGCCGGAGTAGCCGGCGATCACTTCATGCACGCCCTTGACGTGCTCGAACACCGCTTCGACGCCCCAGAAGCAGCCGCCGGCCAGCACCGCGACCTGCTCGCCGTGGACGGTGGCCTTCGGGGCATCGACCGTCGGCGCCGGGAGCGCGCCGCTGGCGGCGGACACCGGCTGGCACGCGCTCGCGCCCAGCATCAGCAGGGCGGCCAGCGACAGGACCTGGAATGTGCTGCGACGGATCATGCTGCGCCTCGCCGGAATGGTCATCGGGTGGTCCGATACCTGTCCTTCGCCGGCCGTGTGCCACCGGTTACCTGTACCGCATCGACCGGCCCGGTACCATCACGGCCAGTCGACCTTCAAGGAGCACGGAATGCACGGTTCCATCGACCTGGGCGCCTATCTGGGGCGTATCGGCTGGCGCGGCGACGTTGCCGTCGACGTGGCCACCTTGCGCGGCCTGGCGGTGGCGCACGTGGCCGCGATCCCGTTCGAGAACCTCAACCCGCTGCTGGGCCTGCCGGTCGAACTGGATACGCCGGCGCTGGAGCGGAAACTGGTGCACGACGGCCGCGGCGGCTACTGCTTCGAGCAGAACCTGCTGTTCGCCGCGGCGCTGCGGACGATCGGCTTCGAGGTGTCGGGGCTGATCGCACGCGTGCTGTGGCAGCACCCGGAAGATGCCGTCACCGCGCAGACCCACATGCTGCTGCGCGTCGATCTGGGCGGCGAAAGCTGGCTGACGGACGTCGGCTTCGGCAACCAGGTGCTGACCGGCGCCCTGCGCCTGCAGGCCGACATCGAGCAGCCGACCGGCCACGAACCGTTCCGGCTGGTCGTGCGCGACGGCGACTGGCGCCTGCAGTCGCTGGTGCGTGGACAGTGGCTGACGCTGTACCGTTTCGACCTGCGGCCCAGCCGGATGATCGACTACGTGGTGGCCAACCATTACGTGTCCACGCACCCGGCGTCGCGCTTCCCGAGCAACCTGATCGTGGCGCGCACCACCGCCGACCGGCGCATGAGCCTGCTCAACCACGAGTACACCGTGCGCCGGCTCGGCCAGGAGCCCGAGCGGTACGTACTGGATGGCGTGGCCGACATCCGCCACGCGCTGGAAGAAGAGTTCCTGTTGCGCCTGCCGCCCGGCGAGGCGCTGGACCGGCGCCTGGGTCAATTGCCGGGCTGACCCGTATCGCCGGGAAAGGTAGGAGCCCGCTCGCGGGCGATGCTCTTGCAGCCGGGATGACCAGACATTCGTCTGTTGAAAGCCGGGATTCGCAAAAGCAGGGCATCGCCCGCGAGCGGGCTCCTACCCGAGGCGCGTGTCGGCAGGGTGGGGATCAGCCAGCACGTGGATCTCCACGTCGTCGATGCCGACCACCTGGCCCGCGCGGATCTTGCAGGTCTTGCGCAGCTCCATGGCGCCGTCGACGCGCACCGCGCCGCTGGCCACGATCGCCTTGCCGGCGCCGCCGCTGTCGCACAGGCCGACCAGCTTGAGCAGCATGTTGAGTTCGACGTAGTCGCCTTCCAGTTCAAAGTCGATGGTTTGCATGGGTGTCCGGGGTGCGGGAATCAGGCGGCAAGGTGTTCGTCGAAAGCGCTGTCGGGCAGCGCCAGGAACGCGAACCACGGCAGGTCGCGCTCGCCGCTGAAGGTGGCGGCGTCGTCGAGGATGCCGAGCAGGGTGTTGTAGTCCGCCTCCGCAGCCTGCAGCAGTTGGTCGGCATGGTCGAACAGCAGCACGTAGCCCCAGGCCGGCATCCAGCCGAGATCGCGCAGGCAGTCGGCCAGCGCGTCCCAGTTGTGGCCGAACGTGGCGGGCAGCTGCAGCGATGCGGCGAGCCGGCGCAGCAGTTCGTCCTTGCCGTGGCAGCCGGCCAGGTCGGTGCGGCACACGCGCAGTTCCTCGCGCGCGGCGGCGCGGGCCAGCCGGTCCAGGTCGTCGGTGCCGACGAAGTACACCCCGTTCTGGCTGGAGCGGGTCAGGTCGAGGTCGAAGCCGTGCGCGTTCATCGGGCCGCCTCGAGGCGGCGGAAGCTGCGGTAGTGGTCGTCGGTGTAGTACCACACCACCGGCGGCGTGCCGCCAGTGATGATGCGCCGCGCGCCGCGGTTGCGCGCGCCCGGCGTGGCCACCGTGTATTCGTGGTAGTAGCCGCGCGGCTGTTTCGGCAGCAGGCCTTCATAGTTGCCGAACACGGCGCCGTCCTGGCTGTGCTCGAACGGGCCGCCGCGGGCGATTCGCTCCAGCGTGTCGTGCGCCTCGGGCGGCAACGCGTCCGCCGGGGAGGCCGTGGCCGATGCCTGGCTGGACGCGCTGGCGGTGGGCGCGATCCCGGGTTGCGGCGTGCTGCCGTGGCGGTTCCAGAGCGCCAACGCAACGATGATGATTGCCAGCAGGATCAGCGGCTTGAGTGGGCGCATGCAGACTCGTAGGTGGATGGATGCGGCGCGAGCTTAGCAGGGCGACGGCGGCCGGCGGTGCGATCGGGCTGAGGTTTCGGGGTTCCGCGATCGCAAGAAATTGCGCACACTGCGGGGTCGCGTGACGCCGAGACCGCGTCGCCCCGATCCGGAGTCGAGCATGAACACCAACCCCGAGCGCACCGCGGGCCGCCTGCCGCGGCAGATCGCGTACATCATCGGCAACGAAGGGAAGGCTGCGAGCGCTTTTCCTTCTACGGGATGCGCAACATCCTCACCCCGTTCCTGATCACCACCTTGCTGCTGTATATGCCCGAGGGGCAGCGCACGCTGGCGGCGAAGGACGTGTTCCATACCTTCGTGATCGGCGTGTACTTCTTCCCGCTGCTCGGCGGCTGGCTGGCCGACCGCTTCTTCGGCAAGTACCACACCGTGCTGTGGATGAGCCTGGTGTATTGCCTCGGCCACGCCTGCCTGGCGATCTTCGAGCACAACCGCCTCGGCTTCTTCACCGGCCTGGGCCTGATCGCGCTGGGCGCGGGCGGCATCAAGCCGCTGGTGGCGTCGTTCATGGGCGATCAGTTCGACCGGTCGAACAAACACCTGGCGAAGGTGGTGTTCGACGCGTTCTACTGGATCATCAACTTCGGCTCGTTCTTCGCCTCGCTGCTGATGCCGCTGTTCCTGCACCACTTCGGCGCGGCGGTGGCGTTCAGCATTCCCGGCGGCCTGATGTTCATCGCCACGGTGGTGTTCTGGCTGGGCCGCCGGCAATACGTGATGCTGTCGCCGCCGCCACCGGACCCCGACGCGTTCTCGCAGGTGCTGCGCACCGCACTGCTGACCCGCCGGCCCGGGCAGGCGCGGCCCGGTTTGTGGATCGCGGCCGCCGGCGTGCTGGTGGCGCTGGGCGGCTTCAGCCTGATCGGCTCGCTCGGCTTCGTGATCGTCGCCTGCCTCGCGCTGGTGGCGCTGATCGGCGGCGTCGGCGGCGGTGCCTGGCTGCAGATGGAGCGGGCCCGCGGCCTGCATCCGGACGCAGCGGTGGACGGCGCACGCAACGTGCTGCGCGTGCTGGTGATCTTCGCGCTGACCACGCCGTTCTTCTCGTTGTTCGACCAGAAGGCTTCGACCTGGGTGGTGCAGGGCGGCGAGATGAGCATGCCCGCGTGGTTCCACCCCGCGCAGATGCAGGCGCTGAACCCGCTGCTGGTGATGCTGCTGATCCCGTTCAACAACCTGGTGCTGTATCCGCTGCTGCGCCGCCTCGGCTACGAGCCCACCGCGCTGCGCCGGATGACCGCGGGCATCGCGTTCAGCGGCGTGGCCTGGATCGTGGTGGGCGGCCTGCAGGTGGTGATCGACGGCGGCGACCCGTTGTCGATCGTGTGGCAGGTGCTGCCGTACGCGCTGCTCACCTTCGGCGAGGTGCTGGTCTCGGCGACCGGGCTGGAGTTCGCCTACAGCCAGGCGCCGGCCTCGATGAAGGGCGTGGTGATGAGTTTCTGGAACCTCACCACCACGGTCGGCAACTTGTGGGTACTGCTGGCCAACGCGGCGGTGCGCAACGACGCGGTAACCGGCTCGATCGCGCGCTCGGGGCTCAGCGTCACCGCGTTCCAGATGTTCTTCTTCGCTGCCTTCGCGTTGCTTGCCGCGCTGGCGTTCGGCCTGTACGCGCGGCGCTATCGCGAGGTGGACAACTACCGCCCGGGCTGACGATCACTTGTAGGAGCGCACCCTGTGCGCGATAGCTTTTCGCCGCGTAACGGAAAACATCGCGCACAGGGTGCGCTCCTACAATCAGGCAGGCGCGTCGACGCGCGATTGCAAGGCTATCGCCGCGGCCGGGTTGCGGTGCTTGGCGGCGCTGATGAAGAACACGAACACGTCGCGCGGCGGCCCTGGCGGTAGCAGCGCGGCGGCGTGCGGCAACTCGGCGATGTCGTTGCCCGCGGCCCAGGCGCGCGCGTGGCCGGCCCAGCGGTCCAGTTCGGCGGGTGCATAGCCGGCGGGGTTGCCGTCCTCGCTGCGCATCAGCCGCGCGTAGGCGAAGTCGCCGGTGAGGTCGGCCAGCGAGGGGTAGTCGGGCGAGTCGGTGAACACGGTCGGCACGCGCTGCGCGCGCGCCAGTGCCACGTAGCGTGCGTCGATGAAGCTGGGGTGGCGTACCTCCAGCACGTGACGCAGCGGCTGGCCGTCCAGTTCGCGCGGCAGCAGGTTGAGGAAGGCGGCGAGGTCGTCGGCGTCGAACGACCGCGACGGCGGCAACTGCCACAGGATCGGCCCCAGCCGGTCGCCCATCTCGGCCAGTCCACCATGCACGAAGCCGCGGATGCCGTGGCCAGTGTCGGCCAGCCGCTTGCCTTCGGTGATGTAGCGCGGCGCCTTCAGCGAGAAGATGAAGCCGGTTGGCGTGTCGGCCGCCCACTTGGCGTAGGTGGCCGGTTTCTGCGCGCCGTAGTAGGTGCCGTTGATCTCGATCGCGCGCAGTTGGCGGCTGGCGTATTCCAGCTCGCGCCGCTGCACCAGCTTGGCCGGGTAGAAATTGTCGCGCCACGGCGCGTAGTTCCAGCCGCCGATGCCGACGCGGATCTGCGGGCCGTCGCGGCGGGTCGGGGCGAACAGGTCGTTCATGCGTGCCGCTCCGTCGTCGATTTGCCCAAGTGTTCGGCAGCGCCGATGCACAGCACCAGCCATGACGCACCGGCGGCGTAGCCGGCCACCACGTCGCTGAAATAGTGCACCTGCAGCAGGATGCGGCTGATCCCGACCACGCCGACCAGCAGCACCGCGGCGGCGATCACCACGCGATGGAAGCGCGGGGGCAGCAGGCGCAGCAGCACGTAGGCGAGCATGCCGTAGAACACGACGGAGCCGAACGCATGGCCGCTGGGGAAACTCCAGCCGCGCTCGACGATGTAGCCGTGGTCGTGCAGCGGCCGCACCCGCTGGAACAGCGCCTTGAGGCCGCCGTTGATCGGCAGGATGCCGAGCAGGGCGACTGCCCAGATGCCCGCCAGCCGCCCGTGCCGGCGCAACAGCAGAAGCAGGGCCACCACCGTCGCCGCCGGCGCCACCCACAGCAGGTCGCCGAGATGGGTGGCCACGGCGATGCCGCGCAGCGCCGGCAACGGCAACTGCGCGTGCAGGTTCTCGGCCAGGCCGGTGTCGAAGCGCGCCAGTTCGCCGGCCGGCTGCCCGGCGACCGCGGAGGCGATGGCGAGGAACAGCAGGGCCAGCGCCAGCAGCAGGATCAGCCCGACCTGCCAGCGCAGCACGGTCGGCGCATCGCCGCGGGCGAGCGCGTGGCGATGCCAGCGCGCGTTGCGCCGCCAGGCGAGGTCGCCGGCCAGCAGGACCAGCAACAGCAGCAGCGCCCACAGCCGCAGGGCGTGCGCGGCGATCCATTCCAGCGTGGGATCCATCGGTCTCCTCGGTCGGGCGCGGCCGTGGTGTGCGGCACGATGGCGCCATGATCGGGGTTGCCGCACGTGGCGTCGAGCCGGCCATGACTTCCAGCGCTGGTCCCGCACCCGGTTTGCCGCGATAGTGGCGCGACTGCCACCCGCGGAGCTTTCGATGTCCCAGCGACCCATCTCCCTGCGCCTGGCGCTGTGCTGCGCGCTGTTCGTTTCCGCCACCGCCGTGTCGGCGCAGGCGCCGGCCGCGAAGTCGCCGCCGCCGGTCTCGACCGGCGATTTCGCGAGGCCGCTGCTGCCGGCGCAGCTGCAGGATTTCGCTGCCTACGTCGACAGCGCACGCAAGACCTTCGACGTGCCGGGCATCGCGGTGGCGATCGTCAAGGACGGCCACGTGGTGCTGGAGCAGGGCTTCGGCCTGCGCGAGATCGGCAAGCCCGCGCCGGTGGACGCGAACACGCTGTTCGCGATCGCCTCCAACACCAAGGCGTTCACCGCGGCCGCGCTGCAGCAGCTGGCGGTCGCCGGCAAGCTGAAGATGGACGACCGGGTGATCGATCACCTGCCGTGGTTCCGCATGTCCGACCCGTACGTGACGCACGAGATGCGCATCCGCGACCTGCTGGCGCATCGCAGCGGCCTCAGCCTCGGCGCGGGCGACCTGCTGTACTGGCCGCCGACGTCGTACAGCACGAAGGAAGTGGTCGAGCGGCTGGCGCACGTGCCGATCAAGAACGGTTTCCGCAGCGGCTACGCGTACGACAACATCCTGTTCGCAGTGGCCACCCTGGTGATCGAGCAGGCGTCCGGCCAGAACTACGCCGACTACGTGCGCGAGCACCTGTTCAAGCCGGTCGGCATGGACGAGTCGCTGGTCGACATGACCCATCTGAAACCGGGCATGGACGTGGCCACCGGCCACGCCAAGGCCGACTTCAAGGATCTGAAGCCGGTGCCGCCGATGGCCTGGCTCAACGACCCCGGCGCCGGCGGCATCTACTCCAGCGTGCACGACATGGCCAAGTGGATGAACGTGCAGCTGGCCGGCGGCGTCTTGCCGACGATGGGCGCCGACGGCAAGCCGGCGCGGCTGTTCTCCGAGGACAGCCAGCGCGAGATGTGGAGCGTGCTGACCCCGATCAAGGTCGGCAAGCCGCCGGTTCCCGAACTGGCGCCGCTGGTGCCGAATTTCTCCGGCTACGGCGAGAGCTGGTTCCTGTCCGACTACCGCGGCAGCAAGCTGGTCTGGCACACCGGCGGCTGGCCCGGCATGGTCTCGCGGCTGACCCTGGTGCCGGAGCTGAAGCTCGGCGTGGTGGTGCTGACCAATGCCGAATCCGGCGCGGCGTTCAACGCGGTGACCTACCGCGTGCTCGACGCGTACCTGAATCCGGAGCACAAGACCGACTGGGTCGCCGCCTACGACAAGGCGGTGAAGAAATCCGAGGCCAAGGCCGACGACAGCCTGGCCAAGCATGAGGCGGCGCGCGACAAGCGCAGCAAGCCCTCGCTGGCGCTGGCGAAGTACGCCGGCACCTACCGCGACCCGTGGTATGGCGACGTCATCGTCAGCCATGAGAATGGCAAACTGCGCCTGCGTTTCTCGAAGACCGCGCAGCTGGTCGGCACGATGACGCCGTGGCAGCACGACACCTTCACCGTGCGCTGGGACGACCGCACGCTCAACGCCGACGCCTTCGTCACTTTCAGCCTGGACGTGGACGGCCATGTCAGCGAAGTGCGCATGCAGCCGATCTCGCCGTTGACCGACTTTAGCTTCGACTTCCAGGACCTGCGCATGGTGCCGGTCGCGGTGCCGACGGACGCCGACTGACGACATCGCGCCGGTGCCGCGGGAGGCGCCGGCGCCTCATCAACGCCATCAGCAAAGGGGAACAGGCATGCGTGGAATGCATCGGATGGTCGCCGTCGTGCTGGGTTTCGGCCTGTGCGCCGGCATGGCGCTGGCGCGTGACGTCGCGCCGCCGGCACACAGTCCGTTCCGGGTCGGACTGGGCAACGCGCAGCACGAGCCGGTGTCCGGCCGTCTGCTGTTGTTCGCCGTCGACGCCAAGGCCGCCGCCGCCGCGGCGAAGGACGGCAAGGTGGAGGAGGTGGATGCGAGCCCGTTCGGCACTATTCAGGCCTCGGTGGCGGCGCGCGAAGTGGGCCGGCTGGTGCCGGGGCAGGGCGTGGAGATCGACGCCGACGCGTTGGCCTACCCCGCCGGTTGGTCGCGGCTGCCGCCCGGCGAGTACTTCGTGCAGGCCGTGCTCGACACCAACCACGACTACAACTACGGCGGCCGCGGCGCCGGCGACCTGGTCAGCCCGGTGCTGAAGGTGCGCCTGCCGGCCAAGGCGATACCCCGCCTGAGCCTGGACCGCGTGCTGCCCGCGCGCGAGCCGTGGGACCTGCCCCCGCGCTACTTCAGCGAGACCACCCGCAAGCATCTCGACGAGGCGCGCCGCGCGGCGCAGCCGCTGGACTTCATCAGCCCGGCGCTGAGCGCGTTCTGGGGACGTCCCATCCACATGCGCGGCTGGGTGCTGCTGCCGCCGGGCTACGAGGCGAAGGCAGGGCAGACCTGGCCGGTGGTGTATTCCACCCACGGCTACGGCGGCAGCGCGGCGTCGCTCGCAGGCAGCGCCGCGATGGTCTATGGCGCGATGGCCGAGCAGCAGATGCCGCCGATGATCTGGGTGTTCCTGGACGAGTCCAGTCCCACCGGCACGCACGAATTCGCCGACTCGGTGAACAACGGCCCGTGGGGCCAGGCGCTGACCACCGAGCTGATCCCGCAGCTGGAGTCGCGTTACCGCATGGATGCGCGACCGTCCGGCCGCTTCCTCACCGGCCACTCCTCCGGCGGCTGGGCCACGCTGTGGCTGCAGACCCGCTACCCGAAGATCTTCGGCGGCACCTGGTCGACCTCGCCCGACCCCAGCGACTTCCACGACTTCACCGGCGTGGACCTGTATGCGCCAGGCGCGAACGTATATCGCAAGCCGGACGGTTCGGCCTGGCCGCTGGTGCGCGACAAGGGCAAGGTGGTCGCCAGCTTCGAGGCGTTCGCTAAGCTCGAGCGCGTGCTGGGCGAGTACGGCGGCCAGATGGCCTCGTTCGAGTGGGTATTCTCGCCGCGCGGCGCGGCCGGCCGGCCGATGCCGATGTTCGATCGCGACACCGGCGCGGTCGATCCGGCGGTGGTCGCCTACTGGCGCGACCATTACGACATCGCCCACCTCGTGCAGATGAACTGGCCGCGGCTGAAGGGCGACCTCGACGGCAAGATCCACCTGATCGTGGGCACCGCCGACACGTTCTATCTCGACGGTGCGGCGCACCGGCTCAAGGCGGTGCTGGACGGGCTGGGTGCGAAGTCGGACTTCCGCTTCCTGCCGGACCGCACCCATTTCGACCTGTTCGTGCAGGGCGGCGACCGCACGGCCCTGCTCAAGCAGATCAGCTGGGAGATGTACGCGGTCGCGCGGCCGGAGGCGAAGCTGAAACCCACTGCCGTCACGCCGTAGCGATCCGCGCGATGGCGCGAGAACCGTGCCGCGGGGCGGGCGACCATGCCGGTTTCCGTCCCGCCGGCGCCGTTGCGATCCCGCAAATTCATCCGAAGCGGCCAACGCCGAATGAATACCCTGCCGCCTTCACGTTTTGCGGTCACGAATTTGCGGCATAGTCGTTGCCGCAAGCGCCGCGGTTGGGGGGTGCTTGGGAGTGTCACCGCGAATCCACATTCGGAGGGAATCTGCATGAAATCTTCAAGCTTCATCGCCATCGCACTGGCTTGCCTGCTGGCGGTCCCGGCGGTCTATGCGCAGCAGGCATCGGCCCCTGCCGGTTCGACCGGCCAGTGCAAGGACGGCAGCTATAGCAGCCAGGCCACCAAGAAGGGGGCCTGCAAGGGCCACAAGGGCGTAAAGGAGTGGTATGAGGCCGCCGGCAGCAAGCCGGCCAAGGCGTCCGAAAAGGCATCGAAGCCGGAGGCGGCTGCGCCTGCCGCGGCTGCCGCACCCGCCGCCGCTGCGCCCGCTGCTGCTGCGGCCCCCGCGGCCGCGCCGAAGAAGTCGTCGATGGGATGGACCAAGCCGGCCGCCACGGCGGCGCCGGGCGGCGGTTCGGGCATGGTCTGGGTCAACGACAGCAGCAAGGTCTACCACTGCCCCAGCGACAAGTGGTACGGCAAGACCAAGCATGGCGAGTACATGAGCGAAGCCGATGCCAAGGCCAAGGGCAACCATCCCGAGCATGGCAAGGCCTGCACGCCGTAACGGCGGAACCGCAACCCGCGCGAACAGGAGGCCGGCGCAAGCCGGCCTCTTTTTCTGTCAGGCCGGCCCGGGCTGCCACGGGTCGTAACTGCCGAAGTACCAGAGATGGCCCTCCGGATCGTGGCAGCTGTAGCCGGCGCCGCCATAATCCTTCTCGGCGTACTCGTCGACGATCACCGCACCGGCGGCCTTGGCCTGCTGGTAGTGCGATTTGCAGTTGCCGACGATCACGCAGGCGCACTGCGTTTCGCGGCCGCCGATCTCGTCGGGCTGCGCGATGTGCCGGCCGAACTCGTTGTCGCGCACCTCGCCGAGCATGACCATGCCATGGCCGAAGGTGAGCTGGGCGTGTTCCACGCCGCCATTTTCATTTTCGTAGACGGCCTGCTTCTCGAAGCCGAATGCCTTGCACAGCCATTCGATTGCGGCGTGGGCGTCGCGGTAGCGCAGGCAGGGGATGATGGTGCTGCCATGGAGATGGGATGTCGGCATGGCGGGACTCCTTGGGTGGAAACCGCGTACAGGCTAGCGCGCCCGCCGTTTCCCGTCTGCCGGGCGCGGTCATCGTCGCGTGGCGTCGCGGCGGGCGCCACCTCAGCCGGTGTGCTCGTCCTCTTCGGGCAGCGGCGGCAGCGTGCGTACCAGCATGCTCTGCGGGCTGGTCATCGGCAGCCCTTCGCTGCGCAGGCGTTCGAGGATCTCGAACAGCAGCTCGCTCTTCACGCCGCTGACTTCGCGTGGGCTGCCGACGTAGGCGACGCAGTTGAACGTCATCGCGCCGGTGGCGACACTTTCCAGCTGCACGTATGGCGCCGGCGCGGACAGCGTGTCGCGGTGCGCGCGCAGGATCCCCAGCACCAGTCCGCGCACTTTGCCGGCAGGGGTATCCAGCGGCATCGGCAGCTTGATCTGCACGCGCCCCTGCGCGTTGGCCAGGGTCACGTTGCGCACGTTCTGGGTGATCAGCTGCGAGTTCGGCACGATCACGGTGGAGCGGTCCCACATCTGGATCTCGGTGGCGCGCACGTTGATGCGGCGGATGTCGCCCTCGACATCGCTGCTCAGGCTGACCCAGTCGCCCACCTTCACCGGCCGCTCGACCAGCAGGATCAGGCCGGAGATGAAGTTCTGCACGATCGCCTGCAGGCCGAAGCCGATGCCCACCGACAGCGCGCTGACGATCCACGCGATGCTCTTCAGGTCCACGTGCAGCGCGGCCAGCGTCAGCACGAACACCAGCATGCCGCCGAGATAGCCGAGCAGGGTCACGATGGATTCCTGCATGCCTTTTTCCATGGCGGACTTGGGCAGCAGCTGTTCGCGCAGCCAGCGCTTGAGCGTGCGCAGCACGAACAGTCCCGCCACCAGCACCAGCACGGCGCCGAGGATGCTGCCCGGGTCGATCGCCAGTTCGCCGAGCTTGAAGCTGCCCAGGGTCTGTTCGGCGCTGGCCAGCAGGTCCTTGGGGCCGGCGCCGAACGGCGTCAGCACGGTCGCCATCGCCAGCAGCACGAGCCCGACGCGGCAGATGCCGGCGAGCAGGACGGCGGCCTGTTCCAGCGCCTGCGGCGCCAGGTCGAAGCCGGCCTGCAGCCGCCGGCCGCCGCGGCCGTGCGGCGACAGCAGGGCGTTGATCAGGTCGGTGAGCAGCTGGATCAGCAGGTACACCGTGGCCACGATCACGCCGACCCAGAGCATCTGCACGGCGACGAAGAACGCCAGTGCGATGAAGCCGGTGACCACGCCCAGCCAGCTGATCGCCACACCGAGCGCGGCGGCGGCGGCGAGCAGGCCGACCCATACCGGCCGTTGCTCCGGCTCGGCGTCGCCGCCAGCCGGTTCGCGGCGGCTGCGCCGCATGCGCAGCAGGGCTGCGCCGATCAGACCGCTGATGACCAGGGCGAACAGGCCGCGCGTGGTCACCGTGGCCGGCAGGCTGGTGCCGATCGCGCGGCTGGTGCGGTCGAGCAGACCGAACAGCAGCGCCGCGGCGGCCAGCAGCCAGGGCAGCAAGTGCAGCCGCTGCGCTGCCAGGTCCGACAGCGCCGGCAGGCGCCAGGAAGGCCGCTGCACGGAAAGCAACGCCCGCCCGAGCCCGGTCACGTAGGCGGCGAAGCACACCAGCCTGACCGCGCTGGCGGCCAGCGCGGCGAGATCCTCGTCGAGGATGTCGTTCCAGTTCAGCCCCAGGTAGGCCAGTTGTGCGGCCAGCCCGGTGGTGAGGACGGCGGTCAGCGCCACTGCGGCGGCCATCGCGCTGCGCCGCAAATGGCCATCCGGTACGCAGCGCGTGGCCAGCATCAGCAGCAGCCGCTCGAGCAGCCAGCGGCCGCCACCCAGCAGCAGTGCGGCAGCGATCAGGCACCATGCCAGCGGCTGCCGGTTCGGCGGCTGCCATACCTGCGCCACGGCGCCGGCGAAGCGCGAGCCGAGGCGCTGGAGCCGCACCATGTCGTCCGGAAACGCCCGCACCGGATCGGCCCAGAACGTGCGGCTGAACGGTGTGGCCGTGCGCGAGGCCAGGCGCGCCTGGAACTCGTCGTTGCGCAGGCCGCTGATCTGCGCCGCCAGCTGCGTCGCGCCCTGGCCGAGCAGTTGCGCCTGCTTGATCTGCGCATCGAGATCGGACTGCGCCTTGTCCAGCTTGCGGCGTTGCGCGGCGACCTCCGGCGCCTCTGCCGGCGATCCCTTGGCGGGGACCGGACCCAGCACGGCGAGCTGCGCCTGCAGGGCGGCCATCTGCGGCGCGAGGCTGGCGGCCAGCTGACGCGCCTGGTCTTGCACCTCGAGCGCGCTGCTGCGCAGGTCGGCCAGCGGCGTCCCGGACTTGTTGTCCTTCAGCGCGGCCTTGACGGTGTCGAGCTGGCCGCCCAGCTGGTCCAGTGTCTGCGCAGGCGTTGCCGCCGGCGCGGTGGCCGGCGGCTGGTCGTTGTTCTGGGCAGGCGATGCGGTGCTGCCGAGGGCCAGCAGCAGGAACAGGAGGCAGCGGAGCAGGGTAGGCATCCGCCCATGATCGGAGTGCCGCTGCAGACGGTCAATCGCGCCGGCCGGATAGGCGGCCGTCTCCGCGGCTGGCATTCAGATTCGGGAAGCCTGGATGAAGGCATCGGCGCCGTTCATGCCGGATGCCTGGCCGCCCGCAGCGCCGCGCGCCGCGCCAGGCTGTCCGCCGACCACACTTGCCCGATGTCGTAGAACTCCGGCACCGCGGGCACGCCCGGCGGCAGCGCCACCCACGGCTGTTTCGTCGAGGTATAGATGTGGATGTCCGGCGGCAACCGCCACGGTTCTTTCAGCGTGCCCACGCGCACGAACGCCACCGCCTTGCCGCCGCCGGGGTAGTGGCTCCACAGCGCCACATGGCATTGCGCGCAGCGCGCGATCTGCTGGCCCTTGCCGCTCTCCGACGGCGTGTCCACCATGATCGGCTCGCCTTGCAGCAGCTGCAGCCGGTCGGTCTCGATCATCGCGTTCAAGGCGAACGCGCTGCCGGTCTCGCGCTGGCACCAGCTGCAATGGCAGCCGTGCACGATCAGCGGCGCGCTGGCGAGCCGGTAGCGGATCGCGCCGCAGGTGCAGGCGCCGTCGAAGGTTTCGGTGGTCATGCTGCTGATTCCGTACGGTCGCAACGGAGATGTCGCATCGTCACACCGCATCGCGCGGGCTTCAAGCACAATGAGGGTCTGCGCAAGTCCGGAGCGTTCATGATCTTCCGCTGGTTCGAATCCCTGATCGACGCGTTCAAGGAACCGGCCGACGGCATGCCGCCGACGTCGGTGTGGCGCTTCTACGCGTTCTACCTGCGCCAGGTGTGGCCGGTGTTCGCGGTGGCGATCGCGGTGGGCTTCGTGGTAGCGATCGTCGAGGTGTCGCTGTTCGGTTTCATCGGCAGCATCGTCGACATGACCAAGGGCGTACCGGCGGCGGGCTTCTTCCGGCAGCATGGCCACGAGCTGTTGTGGATGGGTTTTGTCGCCCTGATCGTGCGGCCGCTGGCGATCGGCACGCACGACCTGCTGGTGAACCAGGCGATCGTGCCCAGCCTGACCAACCGCATCCGCTGGCAGAACCACCGCTACGTGATCCGCCAGAGCCTGGGCTTCTTCCAGAACGACTACGCCGGGCGCATCGCCAACCGCATCATGCAGACCGGTGGCGCGCTGCGCGAGTCGGCGGTGCAGATCGTGGACGCGATCTGGTACGTCACCATCTATACCGGCAGCGCGGTCGTGCTGTTCGCGCAGGCCGACGTGTGGCTGGCGGTGCCGCTGTTCGTGTGGGTGTTCGCGTATGTCGGCCTGCTGGCGTTCTTCATCCCGCGCATCAAGCAGCGCTCGTGGCTGGCCTCGGAGGCGCGCTCGAAGCTGATGGGGCGCATCGTCGACGGCTACAGCAACGTGCTGACGCTGAAGCTGTTCGCGCACACCCGGCGCGAGGAGGCCTACGTGGCCGACGCGATGGCCGAGCAGACCGACAAGCTGCGCCGGATGACCCGCGTCACCACCGCGCTGGACTCGAGCATCACCACGCTCAACGGCTTCCTTATCGTGGGCACCTCGGCGCTGGCGCTGTGGCTGTGGAGCGAGGGCCGCGTGACGGTGGGCGCGATCGCGCTGTCGACCGGGCTGGTGATCCGCATCAACAACATGTCCGGCTGGATCATGTGGGTGGTCAACGGCATCTTCGAGAACGTCGGCACGGTGCAGGACGGCATCACCACCATCTCGCGGCCGCGCGCGGTGCAGGACCGCGAGGGCGCGATGCCGCTGGAGGTGACCAACGGCGCGGTGCATTTCCACGGCATCCACTTCCATTACGGCAAGCAGGGCGGGGTGATCGCGGGGCTGGAGCTGGCCGTGCGTGCGGGCGAGAAGATCGGCCTGGTCGGCCCGTCCGGCGCGGGCAAATCGACCCTGGTGAACGTGCTGCTGCGGCTTTACGACCTCGAAGGTGGCCGCATCACCATCGACGGCCAGGACATCGCGCGGGTGACGCAGGAAAGCCTGCGTTCGCAGATCGGCGTGGTGACCCAAGACACCTCGCTGCTGCATCGCTCGATCCACGACAACCTGCTGTACGGTCGCCCCGACGCCAGCGAGGCGCAGGTGATCGAGGCCGTGCGCAAGGCGCGCGCCGACGAGTTCATCCCGAACCTCAGCGACGGCGAAGGCCGCCGCGGCTACGACGCGCTGGTCGGCGAGCGCGGCGTGAAGCTCAGCGGTGGCCAGCGCCAGCGCATCGCGATCGCCCGCGTGCTGCTGAAGGACGCGCCGATCCTGGTGCTGGACGAGGCCACCTCCGCGCTGGACTCCGAAGCGGAAGCGGCGATCCAGGACAGCCTCGACATCCTGATGCAGGGCAAGACGGTGATCGCCATCGCGCATCGCCTTTCCACCATCGCGCGGATGGACCGGCTGGTGGTGCTGGACAAGGGGCAGATCGTGGAAACCGGCACGCATGCCGAGCTGGTCGCGCACGAGGGTTTGTACGCGCGGCTGTGGAAGCGGCAGACCGGCGGGTTTGTGGCGGCCGAGGATATGCCGGTTTAGTCGACGGCCGCGCCCAGGCCTGTCATCCGGAAACCCGCGGCGCCGCAGGTTGCGCAAATGCCCACGTCCCGTCCAAGCGGCTCAATGCCTGCCGTGGCCCGCCGCCGCTTCGTATTCGGCGAGCTTGCCGCGCAGGAATGTCGCTGAATCGACGACCCGGCCGTCGTGGAAGCGGATGGTGTACCTGGTTCCGGACATCGACGATCTGGTGGCGCAGTAGGTGATGAAGTCTTCCGCGGTTTTCACGCGGTCGCCGGCAAAACGGAGCTTCAGGCGCATGTGCTCGGCGGCGCGCGCAGCGTCGTATGCCGCGCCGTTGCGAATGAAGCTGGCATCGTGCAGGGCGCCCACCGAGGCGATGAGGTAGGCGATCTTCTGCTGCTCGACTCCCGGCTGGGCGAACGCCGGCGCCACCAGCAAAGCGAAGAGCATCCACGTCGCGATCCGCTTGGGCTTGTTCAAGAACCTTCTCCTGTATGCGCGAGCGGATGACGTACCGTGCCGCCCGTTTCGCTTGCCGGACGCCCGAAGGATGCGTGCGCCTGCGCTGTTCGGTGGTTCCCGGCGCAACCTCGACGTTTTCCGGAATGTTCTAGAGCATTCCCTCGATCGGCAGCAGCTTGAGCAGCCATACCTCCAGCCTCCGCATGGTGGCTGCGCCAGGATCGCGGCCATAGCTCACGGATTTGCCGTCGTCGGCCGACTGCCACTGCATGCCGCCGGCATGCGGCAAACCTTTTGCGACCAGCACCAAACGGTAGGCGTTCGCGGGCAGGGTGGCCGTGTCGAAGAACTGCGTCACCGCGTCCGCCAGCGGCGGGCAATCGACGATGATGCCCATCTCGGTGTTCAGCAGCTTCGAGCGCTGATCCATGTTCATCGAGCCGATGAAGGTCTGTTGCCGGTCCACCACGATCGCCTTGGCGTGCAGGCTGACGCCGGACGAGGTGCCCTTGGCGGTCGCCGGCTGCGGGGTGTCGCCGGTCGGACGCAGCTCGTAGAGCTGCACGCCGCCCTCAAGCAGCGCGCGGCGATGCCGCGAATAGCCTGCATGCACGGCCGGCTCGTCGGTGGAGGCGAGCGAATTGGTGAGCACCTTCACTGCCACGCCGCGGGCCACCAGGCCGACGAGATAGCGCGCGTCATTGTCGTCAGGTACGAAGTACGGCGAGATCAGCAGCAACTCGCGTTGAGCCTGGTCGGTCATCGCCCTGATTCGCGGACCGATGCGCAGCGCCGGGTCGTCCTGGTGCGGCTCGATCTTGGCCGGCTTGTCGGCGACAAGCAACGCCGAACCCCAGAACCACGCGCCGCGACGGTCGCCGGAAGGGCCGTCGGGATAATCCTGAGCCGCCGCCTGCGCGTAATCCGTTTGCGCGAATCGGCGCGCGTCGCGTCCGAGTTCCGCACGCAGTTGCGCAAGGTCGTAGTGATCGGCGCGCTTGCCGCGGAATGCCGTGACCGGATACGCGTCGGGGCAGTTCCAGTATTCGTCGAACGTGCGCGAGGCCTCCTTCACCACCGGCCCGATCGCGATCAGGTCGAGGTCGCGGAAATCGTTGGCGCGATCGATGCTGAAATAGTCATCGCCGATGTTGCGGCCGCCGACGATCGACACATTGTTGTCCACGATGAACGACTTGTTGTGCATGCGGTGGTTGAGCCGGCGCGGCGAGAACAGCATCTGGGCGGCCCTGGACAGCACCGATGGCTTGCGTGTGTGGAACGGGTTGAACAGCCGCACCCTGATGTTCGGGTGCGCATTGAGCGCATCGAGCATGTCGACCTCGTGGCGCACGCTGATGTCGTCGATCAGCAGGCGCACGCGCACGCCGCGATCTGCCGCCGCCAGCAGATGCTGCGCCACCAGTCGGCCGGTCGCGTCGTTCTTGAAGATGTAGTACTGCAGGTCGATCGCGTGCTTCGCCTCATCGATCAGCGCCACGCGGCTCATCAGCGCATTGGTGCCGTCGGTCATCAGGCGCAGGCCGGACTGGTCAGGGTGCTGGTCCGCTGCGGCATGCACGTAAAGCGCGCTGGGCGTGCTGGTGGTCGGCGGCAGGGCATGCGACGAACGCTTGGCGACATCGGTGCGCAGCGCCGAACACGCCCCGAGCGCCAGTCCGACGATCAACAGCGCAACGGCAACGCCCGCGGGTCGCAGCATGTATGCCACTTCGCCTCTCCGCCAATCGAACCGCAATCCAGACGGGCAGCGCCGTCCTTGCGCGCCGATGTCGCCGAAAGCGCCCGGAAAAGCACGTTGGCCCGGCGACTGGACCCTCGTCGGGCAAGGAAACTGTGCGCCTCGCGCCGTTAACGCGGCGCGACCGCGGCGGCCTCACCGCGACGGCGATCCGTCCTCACGGCGGCCGATCGTCACTGCCCCCAGGTGACGAACATCACGATCGCCGCCGCGGCCATCGCCGCCGTGGCGAGCCAGCCGAACACCTTCAACAGCCAGTGGGTGGTGAACTCGCCCATCACCTTGTGGTGCGAGCTCATCAGCATCATCACGACCATCAGTGGCACGGCGGCCACGCCGTTGATCACCGCGCTCCAGTACAACGCCTTGACCGGATCCAGCGGAGTCAGGTTCAGCGCCATGCCGGCGAGGCTGGCCACGATCAGCACGCCGTAGAAGAACTTCGCCCGTTGCGGCTTGTGCTCCAGCCCCGCGCGCTGGTGAAACGCACCGGCCGCCGCATACGCGGTGGCGCCGGCCAGCACCGGCACCGCCAGCAGGCCGGTGCCGATGATGCCCGCCGCGAACAGGGCGAACGCCAACCTGCCGGCCAGCGGCCGCAGCGCCTCGGCCGCGTCGGCGGAGGACTGGATGTCGGTCTTGCCGTGCGCATGCAGCACGACGGCGGCGGTCAGGATGATGAAGAACGCGATCAGGTTCGAGAAGACCATGCCCACCGTGGTGTCGGTGCCGATGCGGCTGAAGGCGGCCGGCGCCTGCAGCGGCGCCTGCTTCAGCGGCTTGCGGCCGCTGCTGCCGCCCATCTCCTCCACTTCCTGCGACGCCTGCCAGCAGAACAGGTAGGGACTGATCGTGGTGCCGAGCAAGGCCACCAGGCCGACGGCGTATTTGGCGTTCCAGGTTACCGGCGGCACCACGATGCTCTTGAGCACGCCGCCCCACGACACGTGGATCACCAGCACGGTCGCCACGTAGGCGAACAGGCTCAGCGTGAGTGCCTTCAGGATCGGCGAGTAGCGCGAGAACGGAATGAAGATCTGCAGCAGCAGCGACAGCACGGCAAACCCCATGGTGTAGGCCAGCGCCGGGCCGCCGATCAGCAGCTTCAGCGCCGCGCCCATCGCGCCGATATCCGCCGCCAGGTTGATCACGTTGGCGAAGATGATGGACACCACCAGCCCATACACCAGCGGGTTGGGATAGTACTTGCGGATGCCGTCCATCAGACCCTGGCCGGTGACTCGCCCGATGGCCGCGCTGATGCCCTGGATCGCGATCATGAGCGGCACGGTCAGCAAAATGCACCACAGCATGCCGTAGCCGAACGCCGCGCCCACCTGCGAGTAGGTGGCGATGCCGCTGGGATCGTCGTCGGCGGCGCCGGTGATCAACCCCGCGCTCAGGCGGCGCCACAGCGGCGTACCTGGCCGGCCTTCTCCGGCGGGGCTTTTTTCGGCCATGCGGTTGCTCTCGATGCGGGACTCTGGTGCCTGCGCGGAACCGGCGCGCCGGAGCACGTCCACAATGGCGCAAAGCATCTGCCTGCAGGCGCATCGACGAGGTGAACCCCGGATGCGCAAGCGCGACCCACGCTACGCCGAAGTCGGTGCGCACAAACCGGCGAACCGGGCAAAGACCTTTCGCCCCAAGGATTCCACCTTCGATCGCGAACAAGGCGCCTGTGCGTGCCCGGCCCGGCAGACGCTCAAGCTGAACAGCGCCAACGTCATCATCCCGGGTCGCCAGGCGACCGTGTTCAAAGGCACCTCCATTACCGCGAGGCCTGTCCGCTGCGCGGGAAGTGCCTGTTGCAAGCCCGATGTCACCGCGGCGCGACAGGTGGCCTTCTTCGAGGGAGGCGTGGCGAGCAGGCTACCCAACCCGCACTGCCGCCCCATGCGCGAGAAAATCGACGGCAGCCGAGCTCGCTCGATCCACGCCCATCGCATGGGCCTGATCGAGCCGGCGTTCGGCCGCACCCAGCAACGCGGCCGGCGACGATTCACGCTGCGCGGCCAAGCCAGGATCGACGCCCGATGGAAGCTGTTTTGCATCGTCCACTACATGGCGAAACTGCAGCTCTAAGGTGCTGCGACACGAAGGTGCGCCCGTGCGTGCTTGACTCTGGACCTTGATCAAAGGTCTAGACTACGCATCATGAACACGCAAACCCCCTCCCTGACCATCGGTGCCGTCGCCAAGCGCGTCGGCGTGGCGATCGACACGATCCGCTATTACGAGCGCGAGGGCCTGCTGCCCGAGCCGAAGCGGCGCGCCTCCGGCTATCGCAGTTATGGCGCTGGCACGATTACCCAGCTGCGCTTCATCCGGCGGGCCAAGGACCTCGGCTTCACGCTGGAGGAGATCCGCGAGCTGCTGGCGCTGTCGGCGGATCGCCAGCGCGGGGTGAAGGCGGTGAAGCAGCGCGCGGAAAAACGGCTGGCGGCGATCGAGCAGCGCATCGCCGAGCTGCAGCGCGTGCGCGACGGGCTGGCGCAGCTGGTGGCCTCGTGCCCGGGGCACGGCAAGCCGGAGGAGTGTCCAATCCTGCGCGCGCTCAGCGATGAGCAGGTGTCGGCATGAACGCCCACGCGTGTTGCCAGGGCGGCGACGGGGCCGCGACGACAACCGATCCGGTCTGCGGCATGCGGGTGGATCCGGCCACTTCGAAACATCGGTCCACGCATGACGGGCAGACGTTCCATTTCTGCTGCGCCGGCTGCAAGGCGAAATTCGATGCCGCGCCGGCGACGTATCCGGGCGCTGGCGGGAAGATCGCGGCGGGAGACTGTTGCGACGCGAAACCGGCGGCGCACGATCACGCGCATCACGATCATGCCCAGCATGGCCATGCCCGACGCGACCACGACCATGCGCACACGGTGAAGGATCCGGTGTGCGGCATGACGGTGGATCCACTGACCGCGAAGCACCGCGCCGAACATGACGGCCAGACGCATTACTTCTGCGCCGCGCGCTGCCGGGAGAAATTCGTGGCC
This sequence comes from Rhodanobacter sp. FW101-FHT13A11, assembly GCF_058790335.1. Taxonomy (NCBI): domain Bacteria; kingdom Pseudomonadati; phylum Pseudomonadota; class Gammaproteobacteria; order Lysobacterales; family Rhodanobacteraceae; genus Rhodanobacter; species Rhodanobacter sp. FW101-FHT13A11. Next base: position 101,909 of record NZ_JBYTCN010000003.1, read on the forward strand.
GATCCGTCGGCTTATCTGGAAGACCGCCCGGCGCCGCCGCCGGCGCCGCCCGGCACGATCTACACCTGCCCGATGCACCCCGAGATCCGGCAGGTCGGTCCCGGACATTGCCCGATCTGCGGCATGGCGCTGGAACCGATGATGCCGACGCTGGACGAGGACGACGGCGGCGAACTGTCCTCGATGACGCGGCGCTTCTGGCTGCTGGTTGCATTGACCGTGCCGGTGTTCGCGCTGGCGATGGGGCCGCACCTGTTCGGCTGGCACCTGCCCGCGCCGTGGGACGGCGCGGCCGGCTGGGTCGAGGCCGTGCTGGCCAGCATCGTGGTGCTGTGGGGCGGCGCGCCGTTCTTCGCGCGCGGCTGGCGTTCGCTCAAACCCTGGCGTCCGAACATGTACACGCTGATCGCGCTGGGTACCGGCGTGGCGTGGCTGTACAGCGCGGCGGCGTTCCTGCTGCCGGGGATCTTCCCGGACGGCTTCCGCGACATGCACGGGCGGGTCGCGGTGTACTTCGAGTCGGCGGCGGTGATCGTCACCCTGGTCACCCTGGGCGATTTCCTGGAGCTGCGCGCGCGCCGGCGTACCGGTGCGGCGCTGAAGGCGCTGCTGGGGCTGACGCCGAAGAGCGCGCGGCGGATCGCCGCCGACGGCAGCGAGAGCGACGTGCCGCTGGACGACGTACGCGCTGGCGACGTGCTGCGCGTGCGCCCCGGCGAGAAGGTGCCGGTCGACGGCGTGGTGCTGGACGGCGAAAGCCACGTCGACGAGTCGATGCTTACCGGCGAGCCGATGCCGGCGGCCAGGGCGAAGGGTGATCCGCTCACCGGCGGCACGGTGAACCAGGACGGCGCGCTGACCATGCGCGCGCAGAAAGTGGGCAGCGAGACGATGCTGGCGCAGATCGTGGCGCTGGTGGCGCAGGCGCAGCGCAGCCGGGCGCCGCTGCAGCGCGTGGCCGATCGGGTCGCGGCATGGTTCGTGCCCGCGGTGGTGGTGGTCGCGCTGCTGGCGTTCGCGGCATGGGCGCTGCTGGGGCCTTCGCCGCGGCTGGCGCACGCGTTGATCGCCGCGGTGTCGGTGCTGATCATCGCCTGCCCGTGCGCGCTGGGCCTGGCCACGCCGATCTCGATCATGGTGGCCAGCGGCCGCGGCGCGCAGCACGGCGTGCTGTTCAAGGACGCCAGCGCGATCGAGGGCCTGCGCGACATCGACACCCTGGTGGTCGACAAGACCGGCACGCTGACCCTGGGCAAGCCGACGCTGACCGAACTGGTCGTTCTCGGCGGCCAATCGCGCGAACGCCTGCTGGCGCTGGCCGCCGCGCTCGAACGGCCGAGCGAGCATCCGCTGGCGCGGGCGATCGTGACGGCGGCGGATGCCGAACGCGTGGCGACGCTGGCGGCGACGGATTTCCGTTCGCTCACCGGCCGCGGCGTCAGCGCGAAGGTGGATGGCTGCGAGGCGGCGCTGGGCAATGCGAAGCTGATGGCCGAGTTGCACGTGGCTATCGGCGACGACGCCGTCACCCGCGCCGAGCGGCTGCGCGGGCAGGGTGCCACGGTGATGTTCCTGGCCGTCGACGGCGCGCTGGCCGGCCTGTTCGCCGTGGCTGACCGGATCAAGCCGGACACGCCCGCGGCGATCGCGGCGTTGCACGCGGCTGGCCTGCGCATCGTGATGCTGACCGGCGACAATGCCACCACCGCGCAGGCGGTGGCGCGCACGCTGGGCATCGACGAAGTGCACGCCGACGTGTCGCCGGCCGACAAGGCCGCGGTGGTGGACAGGCTCAAGGCCGCCGGACGCCGCGTGGCGATGGCCGGCGACGGCATCAACGACGCGCCGGCACTGGCGGCGTCCGATATCGGCATCGCGATGGGCAGCGGTACCGACGTGGCGATGGAGAGCGCGTCGGTGACCCTGGTGAAGGGCGAGCTGGGAGCGATCGTGCGCGCGCGCAAGCTGTCGCGGGCCACCGTGCGCAACATCCACCAGAACCTGTTCTTCGCCTTCATCTACAACGCGGTCGGCGTGCCGCTGGCGGCGGGCGTGCTGTATCCGTGGTTCGGCATCACGCTGTCGCCGATGATCGCCGCACTGGCGATGAGCCTGAGCTCGGTGTCGGTGGTGGGCAACGCGTTGCGGTTGCGCAAGGCGGCGCTGTGACGGTTGTCACCGGCGATGGCTGACGCCTGCTTCTGTGGCTGCCGCGGCCATGGCGCGACCATCCTCCTGCACCGTGGCGGTGCAGGAGGAATGCGCATGAACACGACCCGGGATACCCGCGGCACGCTCGACCGCTACCTGCCGCTGCTGCTAGGCCTGCTGGCGGCCCTGCTTGCCGGCAAGGTGCTGAAAAAGATGGTGTGGAGCCTGTTCGCCATGTACATGGCGCTGCACTACAGCGGCATCCATCCGTTCGGCTGAACGAACCGGGCGGGAGGCATCGCCTTTCGCGGAGTGACCGGGCGCCCCGCAAGTCGGCGACAATGGGCGACCCGATTTTCCGCCATCGAGAAGCCGATCCATGCCCCGCACCCTCGCCGAATGGCTGAGCTACCAGGAACGCGTCAATCCCCGCAGCATCGAGCTGGGGCTCGACCGCGTGCGCGAGGTGTGGCAGCGGATGGGCGCGCCGGCGCCGGCGAAGCGGGTGATCACCGTCGGCGGCACCAATGGCAAGGGTTCCACCGTCGCCCTGCTGGAGGCGATGCTGGGCGCCGCCGGCCAGCGCGTGGGCGCGTTCACCTCGCCGCACCTGCTGGCCTACAACGAGCGCGTGCGCATCGACGGCACGAACGCCGATGACGCCGCGCTGGTCGCCTCGTTCGAACGGATCGAGGCGGCGCGAGGGGCGGATTCGGACGATGCCGTTCCGCTGACCTACTTCGAATTCGGCACGCTGGCCGCCATCGACCTGTTCGCCCGCGCCGGCGTCGACGCGGCGGTGCTGGAAGTGGGGCTGGGCGGGCGGCTGGACGCGGTGAACATCATCGACGCCGATGTGGCGGTCATCACCACCGTGGACCTGGACCACATGGACTGGCTCGGCCCGGATCGCGACAGCATCGGTCGCGAGAAGGCCGGCATCGCGCGCGCCGGGCGGCCGGCGATCGTGGGCGAGGCGGTTCCGCCGGCAGGCCTGCTCGACGCGCTGGCCGAACGCGGTGCGCGGGTCGAGCGGGCGGGGCTCGATTTCGGCGTCGAGCGGCACGCGGACGGCTGGCGCTGGCGGCATCGCGACGGCACCGCGATGGAACTGCCCGATCCGGCACTGTCCGCGCCGGTGCAATTCGCCAACGCGGCGGCGGCGATTGCCGCGCTGCATGCGCTGGACGGCGACCTGTTCATGCCCAGCACGCTTTTCGCGGCGGCGTGTGCCGGCCTGCACGAGGTTCACGTGCAGGCCCGCCTGCAGTCGCTCGGCGGGGACCCCGAACTGATCGTGGACGTGGGCCACAACCCGCAGGCTGCGCGCGCGCTGGCCGAGTGGCTGGACGTCCAGCCACCGGTGCGCACGCATGCGGTGTACGGCGCGCTGGCGGACAAGGACGTGGCCGGGGTGATCGGCGCGCTCGGCACGCGCATCGGCCACTGGCACCTGGCCGGGTTGGACCGGGCGACGCCGCGTGGCCTGGGCGTGGGCGCGCTGGCCGCGATCCTGCGGCAGGTCCAGCCGCAGGCGACGTTCGACGCCCACGCCGATGTGGCCGCGGCGCTGGCGGCGGCCCGCGCGGCCGCGCAACCGGGCGAGCGCATCCTGGCGTTCGGCTCGTTTTTCGTGGCCGGCGCCGTGCTGGCTGAACGCGACGATTGAACGACCGCGCATGGCATCCGGCGCCGGCAGGTATAATCGTGCCGTTGTGCATTGCGTTTGCCGCCGTGGAGCGAAGACTTGAAAACACGCCTGCTGGGAGCCGCCGTCCTGATCGCGCTGGCGGTTCTGTTCGTGCCGATGTTCTTTTCCAGCACCCCGCCGGCACCCGGCGGCGACCAGGCGGTCAGCCTGGCGATTCCGCCGGCGCCTGATCGCGACCTGCAGACCCGCACCATGAACCTGGCTCCGGATGCCGCGAAAAGCGCGTCCAGCGCCGGCAGCCAGCCGGTGCAGCCGGTTGCGCCGGCGTCGGGCGACCGGCTGGCCACGGTGGAGATCGGCTCCAGCCGCCCGCGCGACGTGGAAACCGACCCCGAAGCCGGCAAGCCGCCGCAACCGACCCGGATAATCCCCGGCTCGGGCGCCTCGCCGAGCCAGCCGGTGATCCCGCAGCAGACCAAGGCGGAGGCCAATGCCCCGGCGCCGGCCAGGCCACAGCCCGTGGCGGCTGCCGCGCCGCCCAGGCCGGCGCCGGCCGTGGCAGCGGCGATCGCTACCGCGCCGAGCGCGGGGCGCGGCAGCTACACGCTCAACCTCAGTGCCTACGCCAGCGCCGAGGGCGCTACGAACCTGGAGCGCCGCGTGCGCGCGCTGGGCTATCCGGTGACTGGCCACGCGATCACCCAGGCCGGCAAGCCGCGTACCCTGGTCCTGGCCGGGCCGTTCGAGACGCGGACCGCCGCCGAGGCGGCGCGGCTGAAGATCACCCAGTCGATCCCCGGCGTGCCGGCCCGGCTCGAACAGGACGCCAGCCAGGACAACGCGGTGGCGACGCCGGCCGCAGCCACTGCCGCCACGACCACCGCCAAGGCGGGCGGCTGGGCGGTGCAGCTGGCGGCGGTGAGCAGCCAGGCCGACGCCGACGCGCTGCGCGACAAGCTGCGCGCGAACGGTTTCGACGGCTTCGTCGACTCGGTGCAGTCCGGCGGCAAGCGGCTGTGGCGCGTGCGGGCCGGCCCACAGACCCAGCGCAGCGACGCGCAGCGCGTGCACGACCAGATCAAGGCGAAGCTCGGCATCGACGGCAACGTCGTCCCGGTGCCCTGAACATGTCGGCGCCAGCGCGGACCAGCCAGGTGGGCCGATGAACGGGACCGACTACATCATCCTCGGCGTACTGACCCTGTCGGTGCTGGTGGGGCTGTGGCGCGGCCTCGTTTCCGAGGTGCTGGCGCTGGCGATCTGGGTGGGCGCGTTCTGGGTGGCGTGGATGCTCGGCCCGGCGGCGGCCGCGCGCCTCGAGCACGTCATCGCGTTGCCGTCGGCGCGCTACATCGTCGGCTACGGGCTGTGCTTCGTGATCGTGCTGATCCTCGGTGCGCTGCTGCGTTTCGCGGTCCGCAAGCTGGTCGAGGGCACCGGCCTGTCCGGCACCGACCGCCTGCTCGGCATGCTGTTCGGCTTCGCCCGCGGCGTGCTGCTGGTGAGCCTGCTGGTGTTCCTGGCCGGGTTCACCGCGTTCACGCGCGATCCCTGGTGGCGGCAGTCGGTGCTGCTGCCGCGGTTCCAGCACGTGGCGGCGTGGCTGGGCCAGCAGGTGCCGCCCGGCGTGCGCGAATACATCCATGCGCCGGCCGCGCTGGGGCGCCTGCCCAGCTTGCCGTCGGTGCTGTCAAACCCCATATCGGGCACGATGCCCGGCCCGGCGGCCAGCTCGGCACGTCCGGCGTCACCGGCGGGCGCGGCCAGCGCGGCCCGGACTCCTTAGAATACCTCTCCCGAAGCAGGCAACAAACCATGTGCGGAATCATCGGCATCGTCGGTACCACCGAAGTGGCATCGGCGCTCTATGACGGCTTGACGGTGCTGCAGCACCGCGGCCAGGACGCGGCCGGCATCGCCACGGTGGACGGCGCGCGGCTGCGCCTGCACAAGGGCAACGGGCTGGTGCGCGACGTGTTCGGGCAGACCGCGATGAGCGGCCTGCGCGGGCGCATCGGCATCGGCCACTGCCGCTACCCCACCGCCGGCTCCGAGGGCTCGGCCGAGGCGCAGCCGTTCTACGTCAATTCGCCCTACGGCATCGCGTTCGCGCACAACGGCAACCTGGTCAACACCGACGCGCTGCGCCGCGAGATGTTCCAGGACGACCGCCGCCACATCAACACCGATTCCGATTCCGAGGTGCTGCTGAACGTGCTGGCGCACGAGCTGCAGATCCAGGACCGGATGGAGCTGACCCCGGACCACATCTTCAAGGCGGTGGCCGGCGTGCACGCGCGCGCGCGCGGCGGCTACGCCTGCATCGCCCTGTTGCTGGGCTACGGGCTGATCGCGTTCCGCGACCCGCACGGCATCCGCCCGCTGGTGCTGGGCGAGCGGATCACGACGGAAGGTCGCGAGTACGCGGTGGCGTCCGAGTCGGTGGCGCTGGACATCCTCGGCTTCAAGCGCATCCGCGACGTGGCGCCGGGCGAGGCGGTGATCATCACCGACGATGGCCAGCTGCACAGCCGCCGCTGTGCCGAGGGCGTGGCGCACACGCCGTGCATCTTCGAATACGTCTACCTGGCCCGGCCCGACTCGATGATCGAGGACGTCTCGGTGTACAAGGCGCGCCTGCGCATGGGCGAGAAGCTGGCCGAGAAGATCCTGCGCGAGCGGCCCGACCACGGCATCGACGCGGTGATCCCGATCCCCGACACCGCGCGCACCGCCGCCAGCGCGCTGGCCGGCGCGCTCGGCGTGCCGTTCCGCGAGGGCTTCGTCAAGAACCGCTACATCGGCCGCACCTTCATCATGCCGGGGCAGGGCGAGCGGGTTAAATCGGTGCGCCGCAAGCTCAACGCGATCGACCTGGAGTTCCGCAAGAAGAACGTGCTGCTGGTGGACGACTCGATCGTGCGCGGCACTACCTCGAAGCAGATCATCCAGATGGCCCGCGACGCCGGCGCGAAGAACGTCTACTTCGCCTCCGCCGCGCCGCCGGTGCGCTACCCGAACGTCTACGGCATCGACATGCCGTCGGCCTCGGAACTGGTCGCCGCCGGGCGCACGGAGAAGGAGATCGAGCAGACGCTGGGCGCCGACTGGCTGATCTACCAGGATCTCAAGGACCTGATCTGGGCGGTGCAGGACGGCAACGAGGAGCTGAAGCAGTTCGACACCTCGTGCTTCTCCGGCGAATACGTCACCGGGCTCGACCAGCACTACCTGGAGCAGATCCAGATGCTGCGCTCGGACGATGCCAAGGCCGCGCGGCGGGTGGTCTGAGCCTCCGCATGGCACGGGTAGGAGCGCACCCTGTGCGCGATAGCTCTTCGTTCCTATCGGCATCAGAGCTATCGCGCACAGGGTGCGCTCCTGCAGGAAACGCCATGACCGACCTGCATGCCGCCGCCAGGCGCTGCCTCGATGCCACCGATCCGGCGGAAAAATTGCGCCTGACCCATGACGCCTGGCAGGCTTTTCTTGCCGGTGAATTGCGTGCCGATCCCGCCGCGCCGCCGCCTGAGCCGATCGGTCCGCCCGGCCGCCCCGCGAAACCGCGGCTGGTCAGCGCCCGCCAGTTGCCGCAGCGCGGGCTGGGCAGCGACGAAGGCCGCGCCGCGCTGGTGCATGCGGTGGCGCACATCGAATTCAACGCGATCAACCTGGCCTGGGACGCGGTCTACCGCTACCGCGGCAAACCCGCGGCGTACTACCGCGACTGGGCCGGCTGCGCCCGCGACGAGGCGCGCCACTTCGCGCTGCTGTCCGAGCGGCTGGCGGAACTGGGCCATGCCTATGGCGACTTCGACGCGCACAACGGCCTGTGGGAGATGGCCGAGAAGACCGCCGGCAGCGACACGGCGCGGATGGCGCTGGTGCCGCGCGTGCTGGAGGCGCGCGGGCTGGACGTGACCCCGGGCATGATCCAGCGCCTGCGCCAGCTCGGCGACGAACGCACGGTGGCGATCCTGGACGTGATCCTGCGCGAGGAAGTGGCCCACGTCGCCGCCGGCACCCGCTGGTACCGGCATTGCTGCGAACGCGACGGCATCGACCCGATCGAGACGTTCTTCACCCTGTTGCGCGACTACATGGGCGTCGGCCTGCGCGGGCCGTTCAACCGGCCGGCACGGCTGGAGGCCGGTTTCGTCGAGGAGGAGCTCGACCGGCTGGCCGCGATGGCCCTGGCCGGCTGACGAACCCGTTCCGGGCGCACGAAATAGCTTTTGAGTTGCGGTGATGCAAGGCGGTGGGCAAGAGCGGCGGGCCGTGCCCGCCCTGCAGGACCGCCATGCCATGTTCGACAAGTTCGCCGTCATGTGGGCAGATACAAAAAAGCCGGCGCAGAGCCGGCTTTCTTGTCGAATTTGGTCGGGGTGACAGGATTCGAACCTGCGACTTCTACGTCCCGAACGTAGCGCTCTACCAGGCTGAGCTACACCCCGTGGGAAGCCGCGTATCTTAATGGCCGTTCGGGGACTTGGCAACAGGTTCGATGCAGCCGACCGGGGATTTTTCTGCGGAAGGTCCATGGCGTTCTGTTAACCTTGACGGCTGCCGTCACGCGCTTCGTTGCCGGGCGGAATGTTCCCATCGTCAGTAGAGGATTCCATGGCGCTTACCCCGGCCCGCACCATGCCCGGCGTGCTCGAGCTGCTGCCGCTCGACCAGATCGCGTTCCAGCGCATGCTCGACGTGATCCGCCGCAATTACGAGCGATTCGGTTTCCTCCCGGTCGAGACGCCGGTGATCGAATACTCCGACGTGCTGCTGACCAAGACCGGCGGCGAGACCGAGCGGCAGGTGTATTTCGTGCAGTCCACCGGCGCACTGGGCAAGGCCGAGGAGGGCACGCCCGAGCTGGCGCTGCGCTTCGACCTCACCGTGCCGCTGGCGCGCTACGTGGCCGAGCACGAACGCGACCTCAGCTTCCCGTTCCGCCGCTACCAGATGCAGAAGGTGTATCGCGGCGAGCGTGCCCAGCGCGGGCGTTTCCGCGAGTTCTACCAGTGCGACATCGACGTGATCGGCAAGGACGCGCTGTCGGTGCGCTACGACGCCGAGATCCCGGCGGTGATCTACAGCGTGTTCCGCGAACTCGACATCGGCCCGTTCACCATCCAGCTCAACAACCGCAAGCTGATGCGCGGCTACTTCGAGGGCCTGGGCATCGTCGACGCCGAGCAGCAGATGCTGGTGCTGCGCGAGGTGGACAAGCTGGACAAGCGCGGCACCGACTACGTGCGCGACACGCTGACCGGCGAGGCGTTCGGCCTTTCCGCCGAGGTGGCGCAGAAGATCCTCGCCTTCGTGCAGGTGCGTTCGACCTCGCTGCAGGACGCGCTCGACAAGCTCGACGCGCTGGGCGCCGGCCCGGAAACGATGGAGCAGGGCCGCAGCGAACTGAAGGAAGTGCTGGGCCTGATCCACGACTTCGGCGTGCCACAGACGCACTACGCGCTGAACCTGTCGATCGCCCGCGGCCTCGACTACTACACCGGCACGGTCTACGAGACCACCTTGAACGACCATTCGCAGATCGGCTCGATCTGCTCCGGCGGGCGCTACGAGAACCTGGCCGGGCAGTACACCAAGTCGCACCTGCCTGGCGTCGGCATCTCGATCGGCCTGACCCGGCTGTACTGGCAGCTGCGCGACGCCGGCCTGATCGATACGGCGAAGAGCACCGTCGACGTGCTGGTGACCCAGATGGATGAGGCGCAGTTGCCCGCCTATCTCGCCCTGGCCGGCGAGCTGCGCGGCGCCGGCATCGCCACCGAGGTGGTGCTGGAAGGCGGCAAGCTGGGCAGGCAGTTCAAGTACGCCGACCGTGCCGGCATCCGCTTCGTGGTGGTGCTGGGCGAGGACGAGCTTGCGCGCGGCGTGGTGACGGTGAAGGACCTGCGCCGAGAGGACCAGTTCGAGGTGGCGCGCGGCGAACTGATCAAGACGCTGCGGGTGGAACTGGAGCAGGCCGCGGCGATGGGCTGACGGCCATCCCGCCGGTGCCCGGCGATCCGCAACAGACCACGCAATCCATGCATGAGGCAGCAGTGAGCACAACCGACACCATCGTCCTCGACGGCAACAGCCTCACCCGCGCCCAACTGGCGGCGGTGGCGCGCAACGGCAGCAAGGTTTCACTGGCTCCGGCCGGGCTCGCGCGCGTGCAGCGCGCCGCCGACTTCCTCGCCGACAAGGTCAGCTGCGGCGAGCCGACCTACGGCGTCACCACCGGTTTCGGCAGCAACGCCGACAAGCTGCTGGGTGCGCATCGCCTGCGCGACGAGTTGCCTGGCGCGGCTCCGACCAGAGATGGGGCGCATGCGCCGGAAGGCACGCTGCTGGAGGAGCTGCAGCACAACCTGATCATCACCCACGCCGTATGCGTGGGCAAACCGTTCGGCGAGGATGTGGTGCGGGCGATGCTGCTGATCCGCATCAACACGCTGATGCGCGGTCATTCCGGCATCCGGGTGAGCACGCTGCAGGCGCTGGCCGCGATGCTCAACGCGGGCGTGGTGCCGGTGGTGCCGGAGAAGGGTTCGGTCGGCGCCAGCGGCGACCTGGCACCGCTGTCGCACCTGGCGATCGTGTTGCTCGGCGGCGGCGAGGCGTTCTACCGGGGCGAGCGGATCAGCGGCGCCGAGGCGCTGAAGCGCGCCGGGCTGGCACCGATCCGGCTGTCGTTCAAGGAAGGCCTCGCGCTCAACAACGGCACGGCGCAGATGCTGGCCACCGCCGCGCTGGCGCTGGATGCGCTGGAGCATTTGCTGGATACCGCCGACCTCGCCGCAGCGATGACGCTGGACGCCTTCGCCGGCCGCAGCGGCGCCCTGCGCGCGGATGTCCACGCGCTGCGCCCGCACCCCGGCCAGGTGGAGACCGCCGCGCACGTGCGCGAACTGCTGGGCGATTCCACCCTGCTCGACATTCCGTACCACCTGGTGCCGCGCTTCAAGCCGTGGAGCGCCGAGGCATGGAGCGAGCCGGACGACCAGGCGCTCAGCTTCGACATCGGCTGGGACTGGGTGCCGGCCAACCAGCGCCACGGCCGCGAGGCGTTCTACCGCCGCTTCCTGCCGTTCAAGGGCGGCAAGAAGCACCAGCCGCAGGATGCCTATAGCCTGCGCTGCATGCCGCAGGTGCACGGTGCGGTGCGCGATGCGTGGGCGCAGGCGTGCCGGGTGATCGACATCGAACTGAACTCGGTCACCGACAACCCGCTGATCTTCCCGGACAACGACGATGCGCCGTTCATCGAGGAGCAGGTGATCTCGGCCGGCCACTTCCATGGCATGCCGCTGGCGCTGGCGATGAGCTACGTGAAGGCGGCAATCCCGGTGCTCGCCTCGATTTCCGAGCGCCGGCTCAACAAGCTGGTCGACCCGGCCACCAACGACGGTCTGCCGGCCTTCCTCACCGGCAACGAGGACGGCACCGACTCGGGCTTCATGATCGTGCAGTACACCGCCGCGGCCCTGGTCAACGACCTCGCCACGCGGGCGCATCCGGCCAGCGTGTATTCGGTGCCGACCAGCGCGAACGCCGAGGACCACGTCTCGATGGGCGCGAACGAGGCGCGCCACGTGCTGGAGATGATGGAGGATCTCGGCCACGTGCTGGCGCTGGAGCTGTACACCGCCGCGCAGGCGCTGGACTACCGCCAGGAGATGCTGAACGCGGCGCGCCGGCTGGCCAGCCGCGGCGGCTGGCAGGCGCTGGCGGCGAAGATCGCCAACGCCCCGCGCGAAGGCCAGCCGCACTACGCGCAGTTCGTCGCCGAAGTGCAGCAGCTCGCCGCGGCGCTGGCCGGCGCCGGCGATTTTCACGCCGGCGCCCGCGTGCGCGACGCGCATGCGGTCCTGCGCCGGCACATCGGTTTCATGCACCGCGACCGTGCGATGGACGGCGACGTGCGCACCGTCTGCGCGCTGGTGCAGCAGGGCGCGCTTCGCCCGGCGGTGTGACTCATCCTTTTTGACGGAAGCCAAGACCATGAGCCTGATCCAGACCCCGGTGTCCTACGGCGAGCTGATCGACAAGATCACCATCCTGGAGATCAAGTCGCGCCGCATCACCGACGCGGCCAAGCTGGCCAACGTGCGCAACGAGCTGAACCTGCTCAACGCGACCTGGGCCGGCGACGCGGCCTCGCGCACTGACATCTCCGGCGAGCGTGCGCGATTGCTGGCGGTGAACGAGCTGCTGTGGGACATCGAGGACCGGATCCGCCTGAAGGAGAAGGCGCAGGCATTCGATGCCGAGTTCATTGAGCTGGCGCGCTCGGTGTACTTCCGCAACGACGAGCGGGCGGCGTTCAAGCGCGAGATCAACCTCAAGCTCGGTTCGCAGCTGGTGGAAGAGAAGTCGTACCAGGATTACCGCGCGGTCTGACGCTGGCGGGTAGGGGCGCAGCCTGTGCGCGAATGCTCTTGGCACCGATCGCCATCAGAGCATTCGCGCACAGGGTGCGCTCCTACAGCAACCGCAGGTCGCGTGCCGCGGCTTCGTAGCGTTCGATCACGTCGTCGACGCCAATCAGGTCCATCACGCCGGGCCTCTCGATCTTCGTGCCCCAGGCCAGCTCGCTGGCCGGCTTGCCGAGAAACCGGCGCGCGGCCTCGTCGTACCTGTCCACGCACCAGCGGCGGTCGGAGTACGGGCCGGAGCGGTTCGGGTTGCTCGCCGCATGCAGGCCGAGCACGCGGGTGCCGACCGCGTTGGCCATGTGCATCGGGCCGGAGTCGGGCGTCAGCAGCAGCTGGGCGCGGCCAAGCAAGGCCAGCAGCTTCTTCAGCGTGTCCTTGCCGGTGAGGTCGAGTGGCGGCGACTGACATGCCGCCAGCACGGCATCGGCCATCTCGCGTTCGAAGGCGGACGGGCCGCCGACCAGTGCCACGCGCCAGCCGCGGGCGGCGGCATGGTCGATCACCGCGGCATAACGCTCCGGCCGCCAGTTGCGCAGCGCGTGGCTGGAGGTGGGGCTGACCAGCAGGGTCGGCGTATCGCCGGGCAGCTGTTCGGCAGCCCAGGCGCGCGCCTCGCCGGGAACCGGAATGTTCCAGCGCACCCGGGTCTGCTTCAGGCCCAGCGGTTCGCAGAAGCTGCCGATCGCGTCGAGTACATGCTCGCCGGTTCGCGCCGGGATGCATTCGTTGATCACCAGGCCGTGCAGGTCCTTCGCGCGGGCGCGGTCGTAGCCGATGCGCCGCTCGGCCCGGAGACCCAGGCTGAGCAGGTTCGAGCGCAGCGCCACCTGCATCTGCAGCAGCGCATCGAAGCGCCGGCCGCGCAACGCCGCATGCACCGCGCGCATGCCGGCCCAGCCGGCGGCCTTGTCGAAGGTGACGAATTCCACGCCGGGGAGGTCGCCGACCAATTTGCGTTCCAGCTTGCCGACGATCCAGGTCAGCGCGGTTTGCGGCCATGCCTGCTGCAGGGTGCGCACCAGCGGCACCACGTGGGTGACGTCGCCGATGGCGGAGGTGCGCAGTAGGCAGATCGAGGCGGCGGCAGTGATCGGGTTCGGGGTCATGAGGCCTGGGTTAGAATCGTGGGCAGTCACCGGGCATGATGATGCAGGAACGAACCCACAAGGATGCCGCAGGCGCGATTCTGTTCGACGCCGAGGTATCGCCACAAGTCGGGCACGACTGGTTCGCACCGGATTACTGGCGCGAACGTGGTGCGCTGCGCACGCAGGCCGGTGGCCGCGGTGGCGTGGCGATCGTTGTCACGCCGGCGGGCGAATGCGTGCTGCGGCACTATCGTCGCGGCGGCCTGGTCGCCTCACTGATGGGCGACCGGTATCTGTGGACCGGTGCCGACCGCACCCGACCGTTCGCGGAATTCCGCCTGCTTGCCGAGATCGCCCGGCTGGAGCTGCCCGGGCCGGCAGTGGTGGCCGCATGGTATTGCCGGCATGGCATGTTCTACAGCGCCGATCTGATCACCCGCCGCATCGCCGACGCGCAGACGCTGGCCGAACGCCTGGCGGCAGGGCGGTTGGATGGCGAGCTGGCGGAGGAGGTCGGGGCGCTGGTGGCGCGTTTCCATCGCGCCGGCGTCTGGCATGCCGACCTGAACGCGCACAACGTGCTGGTGGCACCGGATGAGCTGTACCTGATCGACTTCGATCGCGGCCGCATGCGCATCCCCTCCGTGGCCTGGCAACAGGCGAACCTGCAGCGCCTGCGCCGGTCGCTGCTCAAGCTCGGTGCGGCCGCCGACGGCGAAGCGGCGTTCGAGAAGAGCATCTGGCAACCGCTGTTGTACCGCTATGGGCGTACGCTGAACCCATGAACTGGCATCTGCATTTTCTTGGCGTGGGCGCCGCGCACGCGGTGGCGCTGGGTTCGTCGGCCGTGGTGCTGGAACGTGCCGGCGTGCCGCTGCTGCTGATCGACTGCGGCCCCGATACGCTCGACCGCTACCTCGCGGCGTACGACGCACTGCCGCCGGCCGTGTTCATCACGCATACCCACATGGACCACGTGGCCGGGCTGGAGCAGCTGTTCTTCAAACTGTGGTTCGACGAGCATCTGCGAGGCACGACTCGGGTCTTCATCCATGCCGGGCTGTTGCCCTGGCTGCAGGCGCGGGTCGCCGATTACCCCGGCGCCCTCGCCGAGGGTGGTGTCAACTTCTGGGAAGCGTTCCGCTTGATCCCGTGCACGCGCGGCTTCTGGCTGGACGGGCTGTGGTTCGACGTGTTCGCCACCCGCCATCACGTGCCGGGCACCTCGTACGGCCTCGCCCTGGACGGCAGCTTTGCCTACACCGGCGACACCCGGCCGATTCCCGAAATGCTGGCCCGCCATGCCGGCGGCAGCGAGCTGATCGCGCACGACTGCAGCCTGGTCGGCAACCCGTCGCATACCGGCATCGACGATATCGAACGCGAGTATCCCGATGCCTTGCGTACCCGGCTGCTGTTGTACCACTACGGCAGCGAGGCGGACGGCACGGCGCTGGCCTCGCTCGGCTACCGCATCGCCAGTCCGGGCGAGCGTGTCGCCTTGCACGCCCCGGCGGAGCCCCGGGCCGACGCTGGCTGAATCGGCGCCTGTTCGCTTGCCTGTACGGGGGCCTGCCGCTATCCTTACCGACTCTCTGATGGCTGGATTGCCGGCAAAGAGGGCTTCATTGCGGAGAGGTGTCCGAGTGGTTGAAGGAGCACGCCTGGAAAGTGTGTATACGGTAAAACGTATCGCGGGTTCGAATCCCGCTCTCTCCGCCAGAATTTGAATCACGCGACGGACCTGCAGGTCGGCGCGGCAGAAAATCAGCAAGCGTGCATCGCTTGACGTCCATGGTGGCCCCGTCGGTCCCCCCGCGACGATAGTTCGCAAACTCCGCCAGGTCCGGAAGGAAGCAACGGTAGCGAATGATTCGGGTGCCGGGGTGTGGCTGGCGGGGCCGCCGCCATTCCGGAGCGTGCTTTACTGACTTGCCTGCCGCGACTTGGCACAATCGACCTTCGCCCCAAGGTAGTCAGTCATGTCCTATCAGGTACTCGCCCGCAAGTGGCGCCCGCGCAAGTTCGCCGAGCTGGTCGGGCAGGAGCACGTGGTGCGCGCGCTCACCAATGCGCTCGATACCGGGCGCATGCACCATGCCTACCTGTTCACCGGCACCCGCGGCGTCGGCAAGACCACCATCGCGCGCATCTTCGCCAAGTCGCTGAACTGCGAGCGCGGGCAGTCGGCCGATCCCTGCGGCGAGTGCCCGGTGTGCACGGCGGTGGATGAGGGGCGCTTCGTCGACCTGCTGGAGATCGACGCGGCCAGCAACACCGGCGTGGACGACGTGCGCGAGGTGATCGAGAACGCGCAGTACGCGCCGTCGCGCGGCCGCTTCAAGGTGTACCTGGTCGACGAGGTGCACATGCTGTCGAAGAACGCGTTCAACGCGTTGCTGAAGACGCTGGAGGAGCCGCCGCCGCACGTGAAGTTCCTGCTCGCCACCACCGACCCGCAGAAGCTGCCGGTGACGGTGCTGTCGCGCTGCCTGAAGTTCAATCTGAAGCGGCTGCTGCCGGAACAGATTTCCGGCCAGATGCGGCACATCCTCGCTGCGGAAAACATTGCCTACGAAGACAGCGCGATCGGAGAACTCGCGCGTGCTGCCGACGGTTCATTGCGTGACGGCCTGTCGCTGCTGGACCAGGCGATCGCCTATGGCGGCGGCGCGCTGCATGCCGATGACGTGCGCAACATGCTGGGCAGCGTGGCGCGCGGGCAGGTGATCGGCGTGCTCGATGCGCTGGCTGCCGGCGACGGCGAGCGGCTGCTTGCCGAGTGCACGCAGATCGCCTCGTACTCGCCCGACTTCGGCGGCGTGCTGGACGACATCGCCAGCGTGCTGCACCGGCTGCAGCTGATCCAGCTGATTCCCGGCTACCGGCCGGAAGAGGATGGCCCCGACGACGATGTACTGGCGGCGCTGGCCCAGCGGATCGCGCCGGAAGACGTGCAACTGTACTACCAGATTGCCACTTCGGGCCGGCGCGACCTGGCGCTGGCGCCGGATGCGCGTACCGGCTTCGAGATGGCGCTGCTGCGCATGTTGGCGTTCCGTCCCGGCGACGGTGCGCCAGCCGTCCATGCCGAACGGCCGGCTGCGGCCAGCCCGGCACCGGCGGTACGCCCCGTAGCCGCGACACCGGCCCGGCCGGCCGCTGCGGCAGAACGCCGGCCCGAATCACCACCGCCACGCGCGCCTGCGACGCCGGCACCGGCCGTGGCAGCCGCGCCGCCGACACGCGACGCCAACGGACTGCCCGACTGGGAGGCGCTGATCGAGCGCGCCGGCCTGCGTGGGCCGTTCGGCCTGCTGGCGCAGAATGCGGTGTTGCGCGAGCGCGACGGGCAGACCCTGGTGCTGGCGCTGCAGCCAGCGCACATGAGCCTGGCGGTGGAGCCGATGGTGAGCCAGATGGAAGAGCGCATCGGCCAGGCGCTGGGCGAACGCATCCGCCTGCGCTTCGTCAACAGCAACCTGGCCGCCGCCGCGCAGACCCCGGCGGCACGCGCGGCGCAGGCTCGTGATGCGGCCCAGGCCGCGGCCGAGCAGGCGATCGAGGGCGATCCGCTGGTGCAGTCGCTTAAGCGCGAATTCGGCGCACGCGTGGTGCCGCAATCCGTCAAACCCTTTGACAACGAATCCGGAGCCGTGTGATGAGAGGACAGATCGGCCAGCTGATGCAGCAGGCCCAGCGCATGCAGGAAGACATGAAGCGTGCGCAGGAGGAAATCGCAAAACTCGAAGTCACCGGCAGCGCTGGCGGTGGCCTGGTCAGCGTGGTGATGACCGGTGGGCACGAGGTACGCAAGGTGCAGATCGACCGGCAGACCTTCGCCGACGATCCCGAGATGGCCGAGGACCTGGTGGCCGCCGCCATCAACGACGCGGTGAACAAGGTAGCCCAGGCCAGCAAGGACAAGCTCGGCGGCGTCACCGCCGGGATGAACCTGCCGGCCGGCTTCAAGTTGCCGTTCTGATGAATTCGAGTTCGTTGTAGGAGCCCGCTCGCGGGCGATGCTCCTTCTCTGGAGCTCCAAAGCGGAAGCATCGCCCGCGAGCGGGCTCCTACGATAAATTGAGACAAGCATGAGCGGCTCCCCCCTCCTCGCCGACCTGATCGAAGCACTGCGCTGCCTGCCCGGCGTGGGTGGCAAGAGCGCGCAGCGGATGGCCTTCCATCTGCTGGAGCGCGAGCGCGAACGCGGGCTGAAGCTGGCGGCGGTGATGGAGCAGGCGATGCGGCGCATCGGCCATTGCGAGCGCTGCCGCAACTTCAGCGAGGAGCCGCTGTGTTCGCTGTGCGCCAGTTCCAGCCGCGACCGCCAGGTGCTGTGCGTGGTGGAGTCGCCGACTGACTTGGCGGCGATCGAGCAGGCCACCGGCTACCGCGGCCAGTACTTCGTGCTGATGGGACGGCTGTCGCCGCTGGACGGGCTGGGCCCGGAGGAACTCGGGCTGGCGCAGCTGGCCCAGCGCCTGGGCGAGGGCGAGATCGAGGAACTGATCATCGCCACCAACCCCACCGTGGAAGGCGAAGCCACCGCGCATTACCTGGCGCAGCTGGCCCGCGCCGGCGGCGTGCGGCCGACCCGGCTGGCGCATGGCGTACCGCTGGGCGGCGAGCTGGAGTACGTCGACCGCAGCACGCTGGCGCACGCGTTCGGCGGGCGGCAACTGCTCGACTGAGAGGCTGTGACACAACAGCCTCTCAGTCCGGCCAGGGATGGCCGGAACGCGAAGCAGACACGCAAGTGTCTGCTTCGCGGGAGCGAATACGGACATGTGCCGGACTCGCGACTGAATAAATCCACAGGATGTGGATTTATTCACAGGCTCTGAGCCATTACCTTCAGGAAACCGACCATGAGCGACACGATTTTCAGCAAGATTGTCCGCCGCGAGATTCCGGCCGACATCGTCTACGAGGACGACGAAGTGCTGGCGTTCCGCGACCTGAATCCGCAGGCGCCGGTGCACGTGTTGTTCATCCCGAAGAAGCCGCTGGCCACGCTCAACGATGCGACGGCGGGCGACGCCGCCTTGCTCGGCAGATTGCTGCTGGCCACGGCGGCGTACGCGAAGCAGGAGGGCTTTGCCGAGCAGGGTTATCGCACGGTGGTCAATTGCAACGAGGACGGCGGGCAGACCGTGTACCACCTGCACGTGCACCTGCTGGCCGGCCGGCGCATGCACTGGCCGCCGGGCTGAGTGCGGCGCCCCGTACACAAGAACGCCGGCGTGGAGCCGGCGTTCTTGTGTACGCTTATTTCTTCGGCGGGGGCGGCGGGGACGGCTGCACCACGATCACCCGGTGGGGGTAGTAGCCGTAGTACGGATAGCCGCCCCAGTACGGGCCGAAGCCCGGTCCCCAGAACGGGTCGTAGAAGCCCGGCGGGTAGTTGACGACGATCGGGCGCTTCGGCCACAGGTAGACCACGTCGGCCTCCACCCGCGGGTAGGCGTAGTCGAACTCGCCTACCTTCTGCGACACCGTGCCATGCAGCGTCCCGGTGACGGTCAGCTCGCGGCCGCGGACGAACACCTCAGGATCGTAGAAGCCGTCGCGGCAGGCGACGAAGCGGCCCTGGTTCTCGCCGGCGTTGCCGGCCTTCGGGCGCGCCTGGCTGTCCAGCGGGCGTGACAGCAGGTAGAAGCAGGTCTGCTGCGGACCCGGCTCGGTCTTGATGATCTCGCCGCCCCAGCGCACGCGGGTGCCGCCCGCGCCGCCTTGCTGGGCGCTGGCGGTGGAGACGTCGGCATAAGTGCCTTCCAGCGGTTTCGGCACCGTCGCGCATCCGGCCAGCAGGGCGATGGCGGCGGCGAGGGTCAGTGGGCGGTACAGGGACATGGGGATCTCTCCATACATGGGCGACGGCCTGCGCCGTCGTGTCGGCTCTTATTTGACCACGTTGACGATGCGGAAATCCCGCACGGCGCGCCGGAACGCGCGCAGTGGTTCAGTGGGCGGTTCGTCATGGGCATAGCGCAGTTCCAGGTAACTCCTCATCAGCCTCGTCAGTTCGTCGCGCTGGCCGGGCAATGCCCGGGCGGCGCGGCTCAGGTAATGCTGCGGGCCCTCGGCGGGGCGGCGCGCCATGCCCTTGCGGGCCAGCTTCCGCTCCAGCTCGTGCAGCGCGCCGCGCAGCGGATCGCGCGGCCGCCGCCGCCGAAGGGCCCACGCCAGCCCGAGCGCGATGAACAGCACGCTGCTGATCGCCAGCAGCACGCCCAGCGTCGCCGTGTCGGCGTCGCGGATGCCGAACGGCGTCAGCAGGCCGCGCTGGCGAAGCGCATCGAAACCGATAACGCCCTTGTCCCACCAGCGGTTGACGATGTCCCAGCGATTGCGCAGGCCCTGCAGCCAGTCGTTGCGGTACCAGGCCAACTGGTCGCCGGCGGCGGCCGCGGCGCCCAGCGAAACCCGCTCCGGGCGTACCGCGCCGGTGGGGTCGGCGCGCACCCAGCCGCGCCCGGCCAGCCACACCTCGCTCCAGGCGTGCGCGTCGGAATAACGCACCAGCAGGTAGCTGCCGAGCTTGTTCCAGTAGCCGCCCTGGTAGCCGGTGACCACCCGCGCCGGGATGCCGGCGGCGCGCATCAGCACGGTGAACGCCGACGAGTAGTGCTCGCAGAAGCCCTCGCGGGTGTCGAACAGGAAGTCGTCCACCGAGTCGCGGCCCAGCGGCGCCGGCGCCAGCGTGTAGCGGAAGCCGCCGTCGTGGAACAGGGCCAGCGCCGCCTGCACGATCGCCGCATCGTCGCTGCCGTAGCGCTGCCGCCATTGCGCGGCCAGGGCATGCGTGCGCGGATTGAAACCCTGCGGCAGGCGCAGGCCGAGCCGGCGCGAGCGGTCGTCCAGCGAGGGCTGCAACCGGTAGCGCAGGGCGGAACGCACGGAGTAGCTGAGCAGGTCGTTCACCGGCTTGTCGGCCATCACCTCGCGGTCGGTCTGCAGGGTGGCTCGGGCCGGCGCCTGCAGCGGCACGTCCAGCACGGGCAGCACGCGCTGGCGGGTGGGCTGCAGGCTGACCTGATACCGGATCGCATCGGCGGCCTCGACCGGCACCGGTTCCTGCGGGCCGGCGTGGCGGGGATCGAAGTAGCGCCAGGCGCGGCCGTCGAAGTTCCACATCACGTAGGCGCGGAAATAGCGCTGTTCGGCCGGCGGCGGTGCGCCGTCGAAGCTGACCCGCATGGCGGGATGGTCGTCGGTGAGCAGGTCGGTGAAGTTGCCCGGCGTCATGCTGTCGCTGAGGCCGGTGCGGGCCTGGTTCGGCGAAGGCGCGCCCCACAGCGGCGAACTCAGCCGCGGCACCAGCAGGAAGGCCAGCAGGGCCAGCGGCAACGCCGCCGCGGTCAGCGCCAGCGCCGGCAGCAGCGCGCGCGGCAGGCTGGCGGCCGGCAGTTGGCCCGGTTCCAGTGCGCGCAAGGTGGCCAGCGCGGGCAGCAGGCCCAGCGCAACCACCACGCTGGCGACCAGGCCCTGGTCGAACAGCAGCGCGGCCATCAGGGCGAAGCAGGCGAAGCTGATGCCGACGCGGACGTCGCGCGAAGTCTCGGTTTCCAGCAGTTTCAGCACCAGCAGGCCGACCGCCAGCGCCGTGCCCGGCTCGCGGCCGAAGATGCTGCCGTACTGCACGACCACCGCCAGCGTCAGCAGGGCGAGCAGCGGCAGCTTCAGCCAGCCCGGCACGTGGCCGGCGCGGTGCCGCCGCTGCCACCAGCGCCAGCCGAGAATCAGCGCAAGGGCCACGACCAGCCACCACGGCAGGTGCGGCGCATGGAGGCACAGCACCAGCGCCATGGTCAGGCCGAGCAGATCGAACGTGCGGGTGTCGATCGGCCGTTCCGGCGATTTTCCGCGCGGTGCCGCCGGCGTCACGGCAGTTGCGCCAGCGCGTTCATGCAGCGCGCATAGTGCAGCGGCCCGCTGCCGCTGGCGATCTCGTTGCCGGGCAGCCACAAGCTGTAGTGGCTGCGCCGGGCCTGTGCCTCGTTCACCCAGCGCGCCAGGCGGGCGATGCGGACCTCGTTGTCCAGCCCGCCGAGCTGGCGCCAGTCCAGTTGCCATTGCGGCTGGCTTTGCGGCTGCTCGAAATCCTTCACCAGCAGGTTGGCGTGGCGGGCGCTGGCCTTCCAGGCGATGTGCCGCTGCGGATCGCCGGCGCGGTAATCGCGCAGTGCGGCCAGTTCGTCGCCGCGGTGCAGGCGCATGTGGCTGGCGTCCTCGGCCGGCGCGCGGGGTGGCGGCCCGGCCACTTCCGGCCGCGGCCACACCAGCACCGACTGTTCCGGATGCAGCCAGCTCCATGCACGGAACAGCCCCAACGGCCAGCTGCTCCACACGCGCAGCCGTGGCAGCGCTTGCCAGCCGCGCTGCGCGGTAGGCAGCGCCAGCTTCACCTGGGCGGCGGCCTGGCCGTCGAGCGCGAAGGCGGTCGTGCTGTCGCCCAGGTCGATCCGGATGGCGTTGCGCGGCCGGCCGGAATCGAACGCCAGGGCGAGTTCGAGCGGCTGGCCGGCGACCGCGTGGCCGGCACGGATGTGGGCCAGGCGCAGGCCGTCGAGGCTGCGGAACGCCACCAGCATGCTGGCCGCGCTGGCCGCGCCGAGCAGGCAGGTGAGCAGCAGGCCGGCGTTGTTCGCGTAATTCAGCGCGCCGACCAGCATCACCAGCAGCAGCACGGAAAAGCCGAGGCCGAAGCCGGTCGGCACGATGTAGATGCGGCGCCGGTGCAGTTCGATCGGCGGGCTCTCGGGGCGACGGTAGCGGGTGAGCGCGGGCAGCCGGCGCTCGGCCCGTCGCAACAGGCGCTGCAGCAGGCCGCGCATCAATCCACCGCCACCTCGGCCAGCAGCAGCCGCGCCAGCGTGTCGCCGTTGGCGCCGCGCACCGGCAGCAGGCGATGCGCGGCCAGCGGCACGAACAGCGCCTGGATGTCTTCCGGCAGCACATGGCCGCGGCCGCTGAGCAGGGCCCAGGCGCGCGCGGCGCCGAGCAATGCCAGGCCGGCGCGCGGCGACAGGCCCACGCGGATGTCGGCATGCCGGCGGCTGGCGGCGAGCAGCGCCTGCAGGTAGTCGAGCAGGGCGCTGCTGGCGGTGATCGCCTGCGCTTGCCGCTGCAGCGCGAGCAGGGCGCTGCCATCGAGTTGCGGGACGAGCTGGGCCAGCAGGTCGCGCCGGTCCGAGCCGGTGAGCAGGGCGCGTTCGGCGGCGGCGTCCGGGTAGTCCAGCGACAGCCGCAGCATGAAGCGGTCGAGCTGCGAGTCGGGCAGCGGGAAGGTGCCGTTGAGATCCAGCGGGTTCTGCGTGGCGACCACGAAGAACGGCTGCGCCAGCGCATGGGTCTGGCCGTCCACGGTAACCTGGCTCTCGGCCATCGCTTCCAGCAGCGCGCTCTGCGTCTTCGGGCTGGCGCGGTTGATCTCGTCGGCCAGCAGCAGCCCGGTGAAGATCGGGCCGGGGTGGAAGCGGAACTGGCCGGTCTCGCGTTCGTACACGCTGACGCCGATGATGTCCGACGGCAGCAGGTCGCTGGTGAACTGCACGCGCTGGAACTCCAGCGCGAAGGTGGCGGCCAGCGCATGCGCCAGGGTGGTCTTGCCCACGCCGGGCACGTCTTCCAGCAGCAGGTGGCCGCCGGCGATCAGGCAGGTGAAGGCGAGCTTCACCTGGCGCGGTTTGCCCAGCAGCACGCGGTTGACCTGGGCCATCGCGGCTTCCAGTCGCTGCTGCAGAGGGGCGTCGTGGGGCTGGGTCAACGCTGACATGGGGATCCGGTCGTTCGATGGCGGATGGCAGGGAGAGCAGCAGTGTAGCCGCCGCTCAGGGCAGCTCGATGCCTGCCTCGCGCAGCAGCCGCGCCAGCGCGATCAGCGGCAGGCCGATCAGCGCGCTGGGGTCGCGGTTGTCGATCGCCTCGAACAGGCTGATGCCGAGGCCTTCGCACTTGAAGCTGCCGGCGCAGTCCAGCGGCTGTTCGCGTTCCACGTAACGGTCGATTTCCGCCGCATCCAGCTCGCGGAAGCGTACCCGGGTGTGGTCGACGTGGGTGTACCGGCGGCCATCGCGGCTGTCGAGCAGGCACAGCGCGGTGTGGAAGTGCACGTCGCGGCCGGAGCTGGCGGCGAGCTGGGCGCGGGCACGCTCGGTGCTGCCGGGCTTGTCGAGAACCAGCCCGTCGATCTCGGCGACCTGGTCGGAGCCGATCACCAGCGCGTTCCGATATTCCCGTGCGACCGCCTCGGCCTTGGCGATCGCCAGGCGCAGGGCGCGTGCCGCGGGCGCCTCGCCCGGCCATGGGGTTTCGTCGGTGCCGGGCGCGGCCTGCGCGAAGTCCGCGAGCAGCCGGTGCAGCAGTTCGGCGCGGTAGCGCGAGGTCGATCCCAGCACGATGCGGGGTGCGGGTGGGTTCGCCGTCATGTGTCCGAGTCGCGCCGGATATGCTCGCGCATCGCGCTGTTCAGGTCGGTCTGGGCCTGGCTGAGCGCCTGCAGCAGCGGTTGCAGGCGATCGCGGGTGCCGCGCATCGACGCGGCGGCGGCGTCCAGCTCGTGCTGGCTGGCGTGCGGCGAGCGGTCGCGGATCCACAGGCGCTGCTGCAGCAGCGCGCGCAGGCCGGCGTCGATCGCATGCTGCGCATCCTGTTCACTGGCGGCGGGCAGGTCGGGATTGAGCGACATCACCGCGTGTGCCTGCTGCAGGCCGCTGCGGCAGGTCTTGAGATCGGTTTCCAGCCGGTCGGCCAGGTCGAGCAGGGTCCTGAGGCTGCCGCTGCGCCGGGCCTGGCGTCGCCGCCACACCAGGCTGCCGCCGGCCAGGGCAATCAGCAGCACCAGCAACACGGCGGTGCCGAGCGTCAGGTAAAGGTCCAAGGGCGATGGCTCGGGCGGGAAGGAAATCCAGTCTGCCGCATCGGGGGCGGATCAGGCAAAATCGGACGTCCTGCAGGGCCGACTCCCGGCGCGCGGGTGTCTCGCCAGTTGACTTCAGGTGCAGCCGAACTTAACATTCCGCGATTATGTCCGTGACACTGCCAGAGTCCGTGGACGCTTGGCGCATGGTCTCGGCGCGGCGTTCGTTCGAGGGAACGCTGCCCATCGCGGCCTTGTCTCGCCTGAGCGAGGTGTTGGCGAGTACCGATGGCGAGTTGCAGTTCGAACTGGATTTCGGGCGCGACGAGCTGGGGATCAGCTACGTCGACGTGCGGGTTCGGGCGTCGTTGCCGCTGATTTGCCAGCGTACGCTGGAGCCGTTCGTGCTGCCGGTCGCGGTGGATACCCGGCTCGGCCTGATCAGGCAGGAGCGCGACGAGGCCGGCCTGCCGCCGGATTGCGAACCGCTGCTGGTGGCCGAGGATGGCCGGTTGAATCCGGCGGACGTGATGGAAGACGAATTGCTGTTGGCGCTGCCGCTGGTTCCGGTCAACCCGGACGCCAGCCTGCCCGACGAAGTAACAGGCCAAGACCCGGATCCTGCCGGCGATGGGCGTTCGGAGAATCCGTTCGCGGTGTTGCGCGAACTGAAGAAGTAACCACCGACCCGGGTCGTCCGATCCGGGTCATGTCGCAACAGATCATCAAGTTTCAGCTGGAGAACTACCATGGCAGTTGCCAAGAGCCGCCGTACCCCGTCCACCCGCGGCATGCGTCGTGCGCACGACGCGTTGAAGACCGTGCAGCTGTCCACCGATCCGACCAGTGGCGAAGTGCACCTGCGCCACCACGTCACCAAGGACGGCTACTATCGCGGCAAGAAAGTGGTCGAGACCAAGGGCGCGGTGTCGGTCGAGGACTGATCGTCCTCGCGGAACCCCCGGGTTCCCCGATGCGATCATGCGAGACGGCGCGGCGACGCGCCGTTTTGCGTTGATGGATGCTGCAAATGCCGCATCGGGCGGTTGCGCTGGCGCCGTTCGCGGCGTTCAATCCCCATTTACGTTTGACGGACAGCCGAATGGCCCAGATCTACTCCCGCATCATCGCCACCGGCAGCGCGCTGCCGGAGCGCGTGGTAACCAACGCCGACCTGGAAAAGATCGTCGACACCAGTGACGAGTGGATCCGCACCCGCACCGGCATCCGCCAGCGGCACATCGCCGCCGACGGCGAGACCACCGGCGACCTGGCCCTCCGCGCCGCGCAGCAGGCGCTGGAGGCAGCCGGCGTCAAGGCGTCCGAACTCGACCTGATCGTGCTCGGCACGACCACGCCGGACATCATCTTCCCGTCCACCGCCTGCCTGGTGCAGCACCGCCTCGGCGCGAACGGCTGCGCCGCGTTCGACGTCAACGCGGCCTGCTCGGGCTTCGTCTACGCGCTTGGCGTGGCCGACAAGTTCATCAGGAGCGGGCAGTCGAAGAAGGTGCTGGTGATCGGCGCCGAGACGCTGACCCGGATGGTCGACTGGAGCGAGCGCGAAACCTGCGTGCTGTTCGGCGACGGCGCCGGCGCGGTGGTGCTGGAAGCCTCCAGCGAGCCGGGCATCTACGCCACCTGCCTGCATGCCGACGGCGGCTACAAGGAACTGCTGTACAACCCGGTCGGCGTCTCGGTCGGCTTCAGCGACGAGCCGAACCACGGCGTGCGCATCCGCATGGCCGGTCGCGAGGTGTTCAAGGTCGCGGTGAAGACGCTCGACTCGCTGGTCGGCGAGACCCTGCAGGCGGCCGGCATGGACGAGTCGCAGGTGGATTGGCTGATCCCGCACCAGGCCAACCTGCGCATCATCGAGGCCACCGCGAAGCGGCTGAACATGTCGATGGAGCGGGTCATCGTGACGGTCGACAAGCATGCCAACACCTCGTCCGGTTCGGTGCCGCTGGCGCTGGACTACGCGGTGCGCTCGGGCAAGGTGCAGCGCGGCCAGAACCTGCTGCTGGAGGCCTTCGGCGGCGGCTTCACCTGGGCTTCGGCACTGCTGCGTTACTGATCAGCGGTCGCGCCTGCATGATGCCGCCCGCCCGGGCGGCGCCACCGCAGGGACCATGCAAATACAGCTGCGTATGGGCGGCGATGCTGGCACCATGGCGGTTTTCGTCGACCGGGATCCGCGTATCCATGAGTTCCACTTCCGCTTCGCTCGCTTTCGTTTTCCCCGGCCAGGGCTCGCAGTCGGTCGGCATGCTGGCCGAACTGGCCGCGGCGCACGCCGAGGTGCAGGCCGCGTTCGACGAGGCTTCGCAGGGCGCCGGAGTCGACCTGTGGGCGCTCAGCCAGCAGGGACCGGAGGAACAGCTCAACCGCACCGAACACACCCAGCCGGCGCTGCTGGCCGCCAGCGTGGCGGTATGGCGGGTATGGCAGAAGCTGGGCGGCGCCCGGCCGGCGCAGTTGTCCGGCCACAGCCTCGGCGAGTACAGCGCGCTGGTCTGCGCCGGCGCCCTGTCGCTGCACGACGCGGCGGCGCTGGTGGCCGAGCGCGGCCGGTTGATGCAGGCGGCGGTGCCGGCCGGCGTGGGCGCGATGGCGGCGATCCTCGGCGGTGACGACGTACAGACCGCGCAAGTGTGCGAGGAAGTGGCGCAAGGGCAGGTGGTGGCGCCGGCCAACTTCAATTCGCCGGGGCAGCTGGTGATCGCCGGCAACGCCGAGGCGGTCGATCGCGCCCTGGCCCGGCTGGCCGAGCTGGGCGTGAAGAAGGCGATCAAGCTGGCCGTGTCGGTGCCCTCGCACTGCATGCTGATGCGCGGAGCCGCCGACCGGCTGGGCGAGCGCATGGCCGCGTTGAGCTGGCAGCTGCCGTCGATCCCGGTGATCCAGAACGCCGAGGCGAAGAGCTATGCCACGCTCGAGGAGATCCGCGGCGCCCTGCAGCGCCAGCTGTACCTGCCGGTGCGCTGGACCGAATGCGTGCAGGCGCTGGCCGCCGGCGGCGCCACGCGCATCGCCGAATGCGGCCCGGGCAAGGTGCTGGCCGGCCTGGTCAAGCGCATCGACAAGAGCGTCGAGGCGCGCGCGATCGGCACCCCCGCCGAATTCGACGCCGCCCGCGCGGAGTGGGGCTAGGCAGCGACGGCTTTTGTGAAGAGTGCAGCCAAGGATGGCTGCTTCTTGATCCTCGCGATCATGGACGATCGCATTAACGAACAGCACGAGAAGACGACATGACCCTCCCACTGCAAGGTGAAATCGCGCTGGTCACCGGTGCCAGTCGCGGCATCGGCGCGGCGATCGCGGACGAGCTGGCGGCGATGGGCGCCACCGTGATCGGTACGGCCACCAGCGAGAGCGGCGCGGCCGCGATCGGCGATCGGCTGGCCGCGCACGGCGGCCACGGCGGCCACGGCCGCGTGCTGAACGTCACCGACGGCGCCGCGGTCGAGGGCCTGGTCGACGCGATCGCGAAGGAATCCGGCGCGATCTCGATCCTGGTCAACAACGCCGGCATCACCCGCGACCAGTTGCTGCTGCGCATGAAGGACGAGGACTGGCAGGCGATCATCGACACCAACCTCACCTCGGTCTACCGCACTTCCAAGGCGGTGTTGCGCGGCATGATGAAGGCGCGCAAGGGCCGCATCATCTCGATCGCCTCGGTGATCGGACTCACCGGCAACCCGGGCCAGTCCAACTACGCCGCGGCCAAGGCCGGCATCATCGCGTTCTCCAAGTCGCTGGCGCGCGAGATCGGCAGCCGCGGCATCACCGTCAACGTGGTGGCACCGGGCTTCATCGACACCGACATGACCCGCGCGCTGCCGCAGGAATCGAAGCAGGCGCTGCTCGGCCAGATCGCGCTGGGCCGGCTGGGCGAGGCGGCGGACATCGCCCGGGCGGTGGGCTTCCTGGCTTCGCCGGCGGCGGCCTACATCACCGGGGAAACCCTGCACGTCAACGGCGGCATGTACATGCCGTAGGACAGGTGGACGCAGTTGTCGCCAGCGGCCCCGTTTTAGGCGACAATTGCACTTTCGCGCCGGTCATGGGGGACAGCGTGCCTTCGTCATCGGCCAATCGTGGCGGCCTCGCGGTTTAGCCACTACAATGCGCCGGCCTTTCGCGGGCCTCGCGCCGGCACAGACAAATCAATTACTCCTTGAGAGGTATGGGCAACATGAGCACCATCGAAGAGCGCGTCAAGAAAATCGTCGTCGAGCAGTTGGGCGTGAAGGAAGATGAAGTCACGGCGAACGCTTCGTTCGTGGACGATCTGGGCGCAGATTCGCTGGACACGGTGGAACTGGTGATGGCGCTCGAGGAAGAGTTCGAGACCGAGATTCCCGACGAGGACGCCGAGAAGATCACCACCGTGCAGCAGGCCGTCGATTACATCAAGGCCCACTCCAAGGATTGATCGCCACGGAATTGATCGCCGCCGGCCGGGCCGGCCTGCTTCGCGCGGGTCGATCCATCCACGCGGCGGCACCGAACGCTGCGCCATCTTGGCGCAGTTTTCGTTTCTGCAATTTGTAACGTCCGATCCCGTATGGTGGGCGGCCCGCCCGCCGGACACGAACGGGCTGCGTTCCCCGCTCTCCGCGCGGGACGGCTGCCGGCGACGGCAGATCCACGCAATCACGTAAGGAACATCAGCATGAGCAAGCGACGTGTGGTAGTGACCGGCATGGGCATCATCTCGCCGGTCGGCAACGACATCGCCAGCGCCTGGGAACGTGTCCTCAAGGGCGTCAGCGGGATCGGTCCGGTCACCCATTTCGACACTTCCGCTTATTCCACGCGCATCGCCGGCCAGGTCAGCGGCTTCGATCCGGCCGAATGGATGCCGGCGAAGGACGTCAAGAAGATGGACCCGTTCATCCACTACGGCGTGGCGGCGGGCACCCAGGCCTTGCGCGATTCCGGGCTGGAAGTGACCGAGGCGAACGCGCCGCGCATCGGCGTGGCGGTCGGTGCCGGCATCGGCGGCCTGTACACGATCGAGGCGACCACGCTGGAACTCGCCGCGAAGGGGCCGCGCCGGGTCTCGCCGTTCTACGTGCCCAGCTCGATCATCAACATGGTCTCGGGTCAGCTGTCGATCATGTTCGGGCTGAAGGGGCCGAACATCGCCTGCGTGACGGCGTGCACCACCGGCGCGCACAACATCGGCCTGGCCGCACGGATGATCCAGTACGGCGACGCCGACGCGATGATCGCCGGCGGCGCCGAGTTCGCCACCACCGGCACCGCGATGGCCGGCTTCTGCTCGGCCAAGGCCATGTCCACCCGCAACGACGAGCCGACCAGGGCCAGCCGTCCGTGGGACAAGGACCGCGACGGCTTCGTGTTGTCCGACGGCGCCGGCGTGCTGGTACTGGAAGAGTACGAACATGCCAAGGCGCGCGGCGCGCGCATTTATGCCGAGCTGGTCGGCTTCGGCATGAGCGGCGACGCGTTCCACATGACCGCACCCAGCGAGGGCGGCGAAGGCGCTGCACGCTGCATGCAGACCGCGCTGAACGACGCCGGCCTCAACCCCGCCGACGTGCACTACGTCAACGCGCACGGCACCTCCACGCCGCTGGGCGACCTGGGCGAGGTGATGGCGGCGAAGAAGGTGTTCGGCGACCACGCCTACAAGCTGGCGATGAGCTCGACCAAGTCCACCACCGGCCACCTGCTTGGCGCGGCCGGCGGCGTCGAGGCGATCTTCAGCATCCTGGCGCTGCGCGACCAGGTGATGCCGCCGACGATCAACCTGGACGAACCGGGCGAAGGCTGCGACCTCGATTTCGTGGCGCACACCGCGCGCGAGGCGAAGCTCGACGTGGCGATCTCCAACTCGTTCGGTTTCGGCGGCACCAACGGCACGCTGGCTTTCCGCCGCGTCTGAGCGTGACCTGCCATCGCCGTACTTTGACCGGCCGGCGCGACCTGCTCGCGCCGGCCGCTTCGTTTCCCGGCCGCTATCCGTGCCTGCTGGAAAGCGTGGTGCACGGCACCGCGCAGTCGCGCTACGACATCCTGTTCGCGTTTCCTGGCGAGCGGCTGACCCTGCATGCCGACGGCGTCCTGCGCGATGACGCGGGTGCCGTGCGCGAAGGGCGTTTCCTCGATGCGCTGGATGCGGCCTGGCGGGCCGAGCGGCTGCCGCTGGAGCGCGACGGGCTGCCGTTCCATGGCGGCTGGGTGCTGCTGCTGGCCTACGAGCTGGCCGGCGAGATCGAGCCGACGCTGAAGCTGCATGCGCCGTATGCCATCCCGCTGGCACTGGCCGTGCGCTGTCCGGTGGCGGCGATCGTCGACCATCGACGCGATTGCACGATCCTGGTCGCCGAGGCGGGCCACGAGCACCTGCTCGACGTGCTGGAGGCCGATCTCGCCGTCGCGTCGCCGATGCCGCCGCTGGCGGCCCCGGTCGCCTGGGAGGAGGATGCGCCGCAGCGATTCCTCGACGGGGTGGCGCGCATCCACGAGCATCTGCACGCCGGCGACATTTTCCAGGTGAACCTGTCGCGCGCCTGGCGCGCGCGCTACGCGCCGCCGCCGATGCCGGCGGCGCTCTACGCGGCGCTGCGCCGGGCCAATCCGGCGCCGTTCGCCGGCCTGTTGCAGCAGCCTGGCTGGGCAGTGGCGAGTTCCTCGCCGGAGCGGCTGGTCGAGGTGCGCGACGGCGTGGCGCAGACCCGGCCGATCGCCGGCACCCGCCCGCGGCTGCCCGGCGACGACGAGGCGGCGCGCATCCGCGAACTGAGCGCGCACCCGAAGGAGCGCGCCGAGCACGTGATGCTGATCGACCTGGAGCGCAACGACCTCGGCCGCGTCTGCGTGCCGGGCACGGTCGAGGTGGACGAGCTGATGGTGGTGGAGAGTTACGCCCACGTTCACCACATCGTCTCCAATGTACGCGGACGCCTGCGCGCCGACGTGACGCCGGGCCAGGTGATCGCCGCCACCTTTCCCGGCGGCACCATCACCGGTTGCCCCAAGGTGCGCTGCATGGAAATCATCGCCGCGCTGGAAGACGCGCCGCGCGGCGCCTACACCGGCGCACTGGGCTATCTCGATCGCAACGGTGGGCTCGACTTGAACATCCTGATCCGCACCCTGACCCTGGCCGGCGATGAAGTCAGCCTGCGCGCGGGCGCCGGCATCGTGGCCGACTCGGTGGCGGCGAGCGAGCTGGACGAGACCCGCGCCAAGGCGCGCGGCCTGCTGCGCGCGCTGGGAGTGCCGGACTGATGACGGCGCGCCTGCTGGTCAACGGCGTGGCGACGGAACAGGTGCCGGCGTTGGATCGTGGCCTGGCCTATGGCGACGGCCTGTTCGAAAGCATCCGCCTGGTCGGCACGGCGGCGCCGCTGTGGACGCGCCATATGCAGCGATTGACCGAAGATTGCGCACGTTTGCGGATACCGGCGCCCGATCCGGCGCAACTGTGGCATGAGGCGTTGGAAGTCAGCCGTGGGATGCCGCAGTCGGTATTGCGCATCACCGTCACCCGTGGTCCCGGCGAGCGTGGCTACGGCTTGCCGTCATTGCCGCGGCCGACACGGGTGGTGGCCGCATTCGCACCGCCACCGCTTGCCGCCGGGATCCATGCGCAAGGCGTGCGCATGCGCGTGTGTGACATCCGCCTGGCGGAACAGCCGCTGCTGGCCGGCATCAAGCACCTGAACCGGCTGGAGCAGGTGTTGGCACGCGCGGAATGGAACGACCCGGCGATCGCCGAAGGCGTGCTGCTCGATAGCCACGAGCGGGTGATTTCGGCGACCATGGCCAACCTGTTCGCGGTGGTCGACGGCGAGCTGCTGACGCCGGTGCTGGATCGTTGCGGCGTGGCCGGCGTGGCCCGCGCCGAAGTGCTGGCGGCGTGTCCGCAGGTGCGGGTCGGCGAGCTGACGCTGGCCATGCTGCGTAGCGCCAGCGAGGTTTTCCTCAGTTCGAGCGTGCGCGGCATCGTGCCGGTACATTCGCTGGATGACCGCGGCTACGCGCCGGGCGCGACGACCCGCCAGCTGCAGCAGCATTGGCGCAACCTGGGATTTCCGATGGAGCAGGACGGATGAGCGACAAACCGACGCGCAAGCGCGCATGGCCGCGACTGCTGCTGATCGTGCTGCTGGTGGCTGCCGGCGCGCTGGCCTATGGCTGGAACGACTACGCCCGCTTCGGGACCGCGCCGCTGAACGTGACGGCGCGGGGCGAGAGCATCGACGTCGGTCGCGGCAGCAGCTTCAAGGCCATCGTGGGCGAGTTGCGCCAGCGCGGATTCAGCACGGCCAATCCGTGGTACTGGCGGCTGCTGGCCCGGCAGACGCACGTGGCCGGCAGGCTGCACGCCGGCGAGTATGCGCTGGAGCCGGGCATCACGCCGCGCCAGCTGCTTGCGAACATGGCGGCCGGCAAGGTGCTGCAGCGCAATGTCACCATCGTCGACGGCTGGACCTTCGGCGAGCTGCGCCAGGCGCTGGCCAGGGCCGAGAAACTGAATCACGACAGCGCCGGGCTGGACGATGCCGCGATCATGCAGAAGATCGGCGCCGGCGGCGAAACGCCGGAAGGCCGTTTCCTGCCCGAGACCTACGCCTACGTGAAGGGCGACGGCGACCTGGACATCCTCAGGCGCGCGCATGCCGCAATGGTGAAGACGCTCGATGAATTGTGGGCGGGACGCGCGCAGGGCCTGCCGCTGGCCTCGCCGTACGAGGCGCTGATCCTGGCTTCGATCGTGGAGAAGGAGACCGGCCGACCGGACGAGCGCGCGCAGATCGCCGGCGTATTCGTGCGGCGCCTGCGCAACCACATGCTGCTGCAGACCGACCCCAGCGTGATCTACGGCATGGGCGCGAGCTACGCCGGCAACATCCACAAGAGCGACCTCACCACCGACACGCCGTACAACACCTATACCCGCGCCGGCCTGCCGCCGACGCCGATCGCCCTGCCGGGCAAGCCAGCGCTGGTGGCGGCGCTGCATCCGGCCGATGGCGACACGCTGTATTTCGTGGCCCGCGGCGACGGCGGGCACGTGTTCTCGCGCACGCTGGAGGAACACAATCGCAACGTCGACTGCTACCAGCGGAAGCGCTGCCGATGACCACCGCGCGCGGGAAATTCATCAGCCTGGAAGGCGGCGAGGGCGCCGGCAAGAGCACCTTGCTGGCAGGCCTGCGTGCGTACCTCGAACGGCATGGCGTCGCCCTGGTGCAGACGCGCGAGCCCGGCGGCACCGCCGTGGGCGAGGCGGTGCGCGCGATCGTGCTCGACCCGGCCCTGCGCGGGCTGGCCGCCGAGACCGAGCTGCTGCTGATGTTCGCCTCGCGCGCGCAACTGGTGCGCGAGGTGATCGGGCCGGCGCTGGCAGCCGGGCAATGGGTGCTGTGCGACCGCTTTGCCGACGCCAGTTACGCCTACCAGGGCGGCGGCCGCGGCCAGCCGGCGGAGCGCATTGCGGAACTGGAACGCTGGGCCTGCGCCGGCGTGAAACCCGACCTGACCCTGCTGCTCGACCTGCCGGTGGCGACCGGCCGTGCCCGCGCCGCGGGCCGCGGCGACGCCGACCGCATCGAGGTCGAGGCGGATGCGTTCTTCGAGCGGGTACGCGCCAGCTATCGCGAGCGTGCCGCGGCCGAGCCGGCGCGCTTCCGGGTGATCGACGCCAGCCAGTCACCTGCTGCCGTGCTGCAGGCTGCCATCCAGGCGCTGGCGCCATGGTTCGGGGAAGCGCAGGCATGAACGGGCTGCCCTGGCACGCCGAACACTGGACGCGGTTGCAGGCGCGCCGGCAGCGCGAGGCGCTGCCGCACGCCCTGCTGCTGTGCGGTGCCGCGGGCCTGGGCAAGCGCGCGTTTGCGCAGCGCTTCGTGCGGGGCCTGCTGTGCGGCGAGCCGGCGGGCGGCGACGCCTGCGGGCACTGCCGCAGCTGCCTGCTGCTCGCCGCGGGTTCGCACCCGGACCTGGTGGCGCTGGGCTTCGGCTTGCGCAAGGACGGCGTGCAGCGCAGCGAGATCGTGGTCGACCAGATCCGCGAACTGTCGGCGCGGCTGGCCATGAGCAGCCAGTTCGGCGGCTGGCAGGTGGCGGTCATCGACCCGGCCGACGCGATGAACCCGGCTGCCGCCAACGCGCTGCTGAAGACGCTGGAGGAGCCGGCGGCGCAGACCATGCTGATCCTGCTGGCCGATGCGCCGTGGCGTTTGCCGCAGACCATCCGCAGCCGTTGCCAGCGGATCGAGTTCCAGTTGCCCGCCACGGCGGATGCGCTGGCCTGGCTGCAGGCCCAGGGCGTGCGCGATGCGCCGGCCGCACTCGCCGCGGCCGGCGGCAATCCCGGCCTGGCCAGGGCCTGGGCCGGGGAGGGCGCCTTGGAGCGACGGCAGGAAGTGCGCAAGGATCTGGCCGCACTGGCCGCGGGCCGCGGCCAGCCGACCGAGGTGGTCAAGCGCTGGCTGGACAGCGAGCCGGCACAGCGGCTGTGGTTCGCCGCGCAGGCTGCCGCCGACGAGATCAGGGCGCGCGCGCTGCCGGGCAACGGGCCGCTGGCCAGCACGCTGGATGTCGAGGCGCTCGGCCACTGGTACGACGCGGCCAACCGCACCCGCGAGGGCCTGCGCGGGCCGTTGCGCGCCGACCTGCTGCTGCTGGAACTGCTGGCGCAATGGCGGTGAGCGGAGCGCACGCCAGCGTGTCGCCGGCGACGGATCGAGCCGGCGGGCTGCCGCCTTTTTCCGCGCGCACCCGCCTGCTGGTGGTGGCGCCGCATCCGGACGACGAAACCATCGCGACCGGCCTGCTGATCCAGCAGGTGCGTGCGGCAGGCGGCGAAGTGCGGATCCTGCTGCTGACCGCGGGCGACAACAATCCGTGGCCGCAACGCTGGCTGGAACGGCGCCTGCTGATCCGTGCCGCCGATCGCCGACGCTGGGGGCGGCGGCGCCATGCGGAAGTGCTGCAGGCACTGCAGACTCTCGGCGTGCCGGAGCCGGCGCTGCAGTCGCTGGGCTGGCCGGACATGGGCCTCACCGAGGTGCTGCTGCAGGCGAATGGCGTGGCGATGGCGACGCTGGCCACGGCGATCGGCGAGTTCCGCCCCGATCTGGTGGCAGTTACGGCGCTGTCGGATCGTCATCCCGACCATGGCACCGCCCATGTGCTGGTGCGCCTGGCGCTGGCCGGGCAGGCGCGGCCGCCGGCACTGCTGACGTACCTGGTGCACGGCCGGGAAGAGAGTCACCGCTCCGTTGAGATCCGCGGTACGGCGGCGCAGTCGGCGAACAAGCGTGCGGCGCTGGCGGCGCATCGCAGCCAGATGGCCCTGAGCGGCAAGCGCCTGGCCCGGCTTGCCGCCCGTCCCGAGCGCTATGCGTATGCGGAGGTGGCGGAAACCTCGCCCGGCGCCGCGACGGCATTGCCGTGGCAACCGCCGATGTGGCTGCGGCCGTGGTTGCAGCTCAGCGTGGCCAGTGCGGCGGGGGTGCATAGCTGGCGCTGGCGCGACGCCCCCCTGCAGCGCGACCCGGCCGGTTGTTTTCACCTGCCGCCGGCCGGAGCGGAACATCCCCGCTTCGTGCGGCTGGCGCTGACCTTGCGTTCGCCATGGATCTTCGATCATTGGGGCTGGTGCGAGCTGCCGGGCCGATCCCGCGGTGCCGCGGCGGCTCTCGCGCAGGCCGGTTGACCGGGCTGCCCTCGCCGAAGCGTCGTGACGGTGGTGCCGGTGGGGCGCAGCGTCTAAGATCGGCGGCGTCGATCGGGCGGTTCCGGCGCCCGACAGGAGCCCAGCATGAAACCCATGGCCGCCCGTCAGGGCATCATCTCGTTGAAAATCAAGGATGCGGCTTCGCTGTACAACGCCTATATGCCGTTCCTCAAGCATGGCGGCCTGTTTGCGGCGACGGCGCAATCCTATTCGCTGGGCGACGAGGTGGTGCTGCTGGTGACCCTAGCCGAGGAGACCGAGCGTCTGTCGGTGGTCGGCAAGGTGGTCTGGATCAGCCCGGTCGGCGCGCAGGGCAACCGCACCGCCGGCATCGGCATCCACTTCAACGAATCGGGCGATGCCGAAGCCGCCCGCAGCCGGATCGAGAACATCCTGGCTGGCACGCTGACCTCCGAGCGCCCCACCCACACCATGTGATGGCGTCATCATGGCGCCTGCACGCAGTCGGGTGTTAATGCGCATCACATCGGTCGTCAAGGCTTGTTGTGCCCATGCGCACTGATACAATGGCGGGATTCGCGGATCCATCCCGCGAGACATCGGATGCCTGCGCGCGGCGGCAGAGCCTGCAGGCAAGGCTGAAAAGTCCACGGCCGTGTCGGCCTGCCGAATCGAAGTCGCCGGACCGTGCGTTGCTGGATGCAAATCCCCGCGGTCACTGATGCGCCCCTGGCGCGGAGGTAAGTTGCATCGTGCTTGCCGAATACTGGCCTGTCCTGTTGTTCATCGGCGTTGCCGTCGGCCTTGGCGTGGCATTGCTGGCCATCGGCCTGCTGGCCGGGCCGCGTCGTCCCGAATCCGAGAAGCTCTCGCCCTACGAGTGCGGTTTCGAGGCGTTCGAAGACGCCCGCATGCGCTTCGACGTGCGCTACTACCTGCTCGCCATCCTGTTCATCATCTTCGATCTGGAAATCGCCTTCCTGTTTCCGTGGGCAGTGGTGTTCAAGCAGATCGGCCTCATCGCATTGATCGAGATGGGCCTGTTCCTGCTGCTGCTGGTCGTCGGTTTTGCCTACGTGTGGAAGAAGGGAGCACTCGAATGGGAGTGATGGATTCCGTCAGCCGGGTGATGCACAACCCGGAGCCGCTGAACCTGGTCGACGACATCCTGCGGCCGGCGGGCGACAACCCGGTGGTGCAGCGCGGCTTCGCCACCACCAGCATCGATGCGCTGATGAACTGGGCGCGCACCGGCTCGATGTGGCCGATGACGTTCGGCCTGGCCTGCTGCGCGGTGGAGATGATGCACGCCGGCATGTCGCGGCTGGACCTGGACCGCTACGGCGTGATCTTCCGCCCCAGCCCGCGCCAGTCCGACGTGATGATCGTGGCCGGCACCCTGGTCAACAAGATGGCCCCGGCGCTGCGCAAGGTCTACGACCAGATGCCCGAGCCGAAATGGGTGATCTCGATGGGCAGCTGCGCCAACGGCGGCGGCTACTACCACTATTCCTATTCCGTGGTGCGCGGCTGCGACCGCATCGTGCCGGTGGACATCTACGTGCCGGGCTGTCCGCCCACGGCCGAGGCGTTGATCCACGGCATCCTGCAACTGCAGAAGAAGATCCGCCGCACCAGCACCATCGCGCGCTCTTGAATGGCACGTTTCTGAAGGCGCAGTCCATGACCGATACCCAAAAGACCTCGCTGGCCGGGCAGCTCGCTGCGCGATTCGGCGACACGCTGGCCGTCACCACCGTGCGCAACGAGACGGTGGCCGAACTGGCCGCCGCCGACCTGTTCGCGGTGGCCACCGCGCTGCGCGACGAGCCGGCGTTTCGCTTCAGCGAATTGATCGACCTGTGCGGCATCGACTACCTCGGCTACGGCCAGACCGAGTGGGATACCGAAACCGTCTCCGGCACCGGTTTCTCGCGCGGCGTGGAAGGCCAGGCGCAGGGCCGTTTCGACTGGGCCGGGCGCCCGCGCGGCAACGGCGAGAACCAGCCGCGCCGGTTCGCCGCGGTGATCCAGCTGCTCTCGATCGAACACAACCGCCGCCTGCGCCTGCGCGTGTTCTGCGAGGACGACAGCCTGCCGGTGGTGCCGTCGCTGACTTCGGTGTGGCCGGGCGTGAACTGGTTCGAGCGCGAGGCGTTCGACCTGTACGGCATCATCTTCGACGGTCACCCGGACCTGCGCCGCATCCTCACCGACTACGGGTTCGTCGGCCATCCGTTCCGCAAGGACTTCCCGCTGATCGGCAACGTCGAGGTGCGCTACGACCCCGAGCAGCAGCGGGTGATCTACGAGCCGGTGTCGATCGAGCCGCGCGTGCTGGTGCCGCGCACCATCCGCGACGATGCCGACCTGATGCAGGCCAGGGCCGAAGCCGCCGACCACTGGCGGGAGAACTAGCATGTCTCGACTGACGAATTTACAGCGAGCCTCGCGGCGGCTTTGCGTGCCATGCGTCGTTGCTCGTCGGCGCCATAGTGACCACTATGGCTTCTCCTCGCGCCTAGCCTGGCGCGCAAATCCACTCGCGATTTCTCGCTGAAATCCGTCAGGCGAGACATGACCATGCAAGAAATCCGCAACTACACGATGAACTTCGGCCCGCAGCATCCGGCCGCACACGGCGTGCTGCGCCTGATCATGGAGATGGACGGCGAGACCATCGTCCGCACCGATCCGCACGTCGGCCTGCTCCATCGCGGTACCGAGAAGCTGGCCGAATCCAAGCCGTTCAACCAGTCGATCGGCTACATGGACCGGCTCGACTACGTGTCGATGATGTGCAACGAGCACGCCTACGTGCGCGCGATCGAGACCCTGCTGGGGATCGAGGCGCCGGAGCGCGCGCAGTACATCCGCACCATGTTCGACGAGGTCACCCGCATCCTGAACCACTTGATGTGGATCGGCTCGAACGCGCTCGACCTAGGCGCGATGGCGGTGATCCTGTACGCGTTCCGCGAACGCGAGGAACTGATGGACGTCTACGAGGCGGTGTCGGGCGCGCGCATGCACGCCACGTACTACCGCCCGGGCGGCGTCTACCGTGACCTGCCGGAGCAGATGTCGAAGTACCACGAGTCGCCGTGGCACAAGGGCGCTGACCTGAAGCGCATCAACAGCTGGCGCGAAGGCTCGATGCTCGACTTCCTCGACGCGTTCACCGCCGACTTCCCGTCGAAGGTGGACGAGTACGAGGAACTGCTCACCACCAACCGCATCTGGAAGCAGCGCACCGTCGGCATTGGCGTGGTCAGCCCGGAGCTGGCCCAGCAGTGGGGCATGACCGGCGCGATGCTGCGCGGCTCGGGCGTCGAATGGGACCTGCGCAAGAAGCAGCCGTACGCGAAGTACGCCGAGATGGATTTCGACATCCCGGTCGGCGTCAACGGCGACTGCTACGACCGCTACCTGGTGCGCGTGGAAGAGATGCGCCAATCCAACCGCATCATCCGGCAGTGCGTGGAGTGGCTGCGCGCCAACCCCGGCCCGGTGATGGTGAAGAACTTCAAGGTGGCGCCGCCGTCGCGGGTCGAGATGAAGCAGGACATGGAAGCGCTCATCCATCACTTCAAGCTGTTCACCGAGGGCTACTGCGTGCCGGCCGGCGAAACCTATTGCGCGGTCGAGGCGCCCAAGGGCGAGTTCGGCTGCTACCTGGTTTCCGACGGCGCCAACAAGCCGTTCCGCGTGCACCTGCGCGCCCCGGGCTTTGCCCACCTGTCATCCATGGACACCATCGTGCGCGGCCACATGCTCGCCGACGTGGTGGCCATGATCGGTACCTACGACCTCGTGTTCGGCGAAGTGGACCGCTGAGCCGGCACGACGGAGAAACGCATGAAAGCCACCGGACATTACGAGCAGGTCAGGAACGTCGACCCCCTCGTCGAACTCAACGAGCATACCCGCCATCACATCGACGAGTGGGTGGCCAAGTTTCCGCCGGACCGCAAACGCTCGGCGCTGATCCAGGCGCTGTTCGGCGCGCAGGAGCAGAACCACGGCTTCCTCACCGACGAGCTGATCACCGCGGTCGCGAAGTACCTCGACCTGCCGGCGATCTGGGCCTACGAGGTGGCCAGCTTCTACTCGATGCTGGAGACCAAGCCGGTCGGCCGCAACAACCTGGCGATCTGCACCAACATCTCCTGCTGGCTCAACGGCGCCGAGGGACTGGTGCACCACTGCGAGAAGAAGCTGGGCATCAAGCTGGGCGAGAGCACGCCGGACGGCCGCGTCTACCTGAAGAAGGAAGAGGAGTGCATCGCGGCCTGCGTGTATGCGCCGGCGGCGACCGTGAACGGGCATTACCACGAGCACCTCACTCCCGAGAAGCTCGACGAAATTCTGGACGGGCTGGAGTAAGCCATGGCAGTCGGACCCGCTCCGCAGGAACACCAGGTCGTCTACACCACGCTGCATTTCGACACGCCGTGGTCGATGGAAAGCTACGAGAAGGTCGATGGCTACAAGGCATGGAGGAAGATCCTCGCCGAGAAGCCCGACCCGGTTTCGCTGGTCGACGAAATCAAGAAGAGCAGCCTGCGCGGCCGTGGCGGTGCGGGCTTTCCCACCGGCCTGAAGTGGTCCTTCATGCCGAAGGGCGACATGCAGAAATACATCCTGTGCAACTCGGACGAATCCGAGCCGGGCACGGCGAAGGATCGCGACATCCTGCGCTACAACCCGCATGCGGTGATCGAGGGCCTGGCGATCGCCTGTTACTGCACCGGCTCGACGGTGGCCTACAACTACCTGCGCGGCGAGTTCCACCACGAGCCGTACGAGCATTTCGAGGCGGCGCTGAAGGAAGCCTACGCGGCCGGCCTGCTCGGCAAGAACGTGCAGGGCACCGGGCTGGACGTGGACGTCTACGCGGCGCTCGGCGCCGGCGCCTATATCTGCGGCGAAGAAACCGCGCTGATGGAATCGCTGGAAGGCAAGAAGGGCTGGCCGCGCTTCAAGCCGCCGTTCCCGGCCAACTTCGGCCTGTACGGCAAGCCGACCACGATCAACAACACCGAGACCTATGCCTCGGTGCCGGCGATCCTGCGCAACGGCGCCGACTGGTTCCTCAACCTCGGCAAGCCGAACAACGGCGGCCCGAAGATCTTCTCGGTGTCCGGCCACGTCAACCGCCCCGGCAACTACGAGATCCGCCTGGGCACGCCGTTCGCCGAGCTGCTGGCGATGGCCGGCGGCGTGCGCAACGGGCACAGGATCAAGGCGGTGATCCCGGGCGGCTCCTCGATGCCGGTGCTGCCGGGCGAGACGATGATGAGCCTCACCATGGATTACGACGCGATCCAGAAGGCCGGTTCGGGCCTCGGTTCGGGCGCGGTGATCGTGATGGACGAGACCACCTGCATGGTGCGCGCCTGCGAGCGCATCAGCCAGTTCTACCACATGGAATCCTGCGGCCAGTGCACGCCGTGCCGCGAGGGCACCGGCTGGATGCACCGCGTGCTGACGCGCATCGCCGCCGGCAAGGGCAATGCCGACGATCTGCATCGCCTCAAGACGGTGGCCGGCCAGATCGAGGGCCACACCATCTGTGCCTTCGGCGAGGCGGCAGCCTGGCCGGTGCAGGGTTTCCTGCGCCATTACTGGCATGAGTTCGAATACTACGTCGAGCATGGGCACTCCATGGTCGACGCCACGCGTGGAGCCGCGGCATGAGCGCGCAGCCGACCCAGAACACCGCGCCGAATCTCGTCAACATCGAGGTCGACGGCAAGCCGATCCAGGTACCCAAGGGCTCGATGATCATCGAGGCCACCGATCGGGCCGGCATCCCGATTCCGCGCTTCTGCTATCACCGCAAGTTGCCGATCGCGGCGAGCTGCCGGCAGTGCCTGGTCGAGGTGGAGATGGGCGGTCGCCCGATGCCGAAGCCGCAGCCGGCCTGCGCCACCCCGGTGGCCGAAGGCATGAAGGTGCTGACCCGCTCGGACAAGGCGCTGCACGCGCAGCGCAACGTGATGGAATTCCTGCTCATCAACCACCCGCTGGACTGCCCGATCTGCGACCAGGGTGGCGAGTGCGAGCTGCAGGACATGGCGCTGGGCTACGGCCGCAGCGTGTCGCGCTTCACCGAGCGCAAGCGCACCGTCGCCGACGAGAACATCGGCCCGCTGGTCGCCACCGAGATGACGCGCTGCATCCATTGCACGCGCTGCGTCCGTTTCATCAGCGAGATTGCCGGCACCTACGAGTTCGGCAGCATGGACCGTGGCGACCGCCACGTGATCGGCACGTATATCGGCAAGAACGTGGAGAGCGAGCTCTCAGGCAACATCATCGACGTCTGCCCGGTCGGTGCGCTCACCGACAAGCCGTTCCAGTTCAAGGCGCGCGCGTGGGAGCTGGTCGCCAAGCCGTCGATCGGCTATCACGACGCGCTGGGCTCCAACCTGTGGCTGCACACCCGCCGCGGCGAGGTGCTGCGCACGGTGCCGCGTGACAACGAGGCCGTCAACGAGTGCTGGCTGTCCGACCGCGACCGCTACAGCCACCAGGGCATGGTCGCCGCCGACCGCATCGGCGCGCCGGAAGTGAAGCGCAACGGCCAGTGGCAGGCGACCACCTGGGAAGACGCGCTGCAGGCCGCGGGCGAGGCGCTGAAGAAGGTGCCGGGCAGCGAGCTGGGCATCCTGCTGCATCCGGCCACCTCGAACGAGGAGGGCGACCTGCTGATGCGGCTGGCGCGCGGCTTGGGCAGCGCGCACGTCGACCACCGCCTGCGCCAGCTCGACTTCGCCGACAACGCCGTGGCGCAGCCGTTCGCGCTGCCGGTGACGGAGGTCGAGCAGGTCCGGGCCGCCTTGCTGGTCGGCTCCGACCTGCGCCATGAAATGCCGCTGCTTAACCATCGCCTGCATCAGGCGGCCAAGAAGGGCGCGAAGGTCTACGCGGTCAATCCGGCGCACTTCGATTTCAACTACAAGCTGGCCGGCGAGGCGGTCGTGGCGCCGCAGGCGCTGGTCGACGCGCTGCTGGCGCTGGCCAGGGCTGCCGTGGCCGCCGGCGCGGCCGCGCCGGCGGCACTGGCCGAGGCGGTTGCCGCGGCGCAGTACGACCAGGGCGACAGCGACGCGATCGCCGCGCTGAAACAGGCTGCATCGGAGCAGGGCAAGGCGGTGGTGATCCTCGGCGAGGCCGCCGTGACCCATCCGCAGGCCTCGTGGCTGCGGGCGGTCGCGCGCTTCGTCGCCGATGCCACCGGCGCCGGCTACGACGAACTGCCGGTCGGCGCGAATGCCGTCGGCCTGGCGCGGCTCGGCGTGGTGCCGGGCAACGGCGGCCTGGACGCGCAGGCGATGCTGGCGCAGCCGCGCAAGAGCTACCTGCTGTACGGCGTCGAGCCGCCGCACGACTTTGCCGATGGCGGCGCGGCCTTGCGGGCGCTGCATGGCGCGGACCAGGTGGTGGCGTTCAGCGCCTATGCCAGTGCCGCGCTGCGCGAGGTGGCCGACGTGATCCTGCCGATCGCGCTGTTGCCGGAGATCGACGCGACCCTGGTCAACGTCGATGGGCTGGCGCAGGGCGTGGCCGCCGGCGCGAAGGCGCCGGGCCAGGCCCGGCCGGGCTGGAAGGTGTTGCGTGCGCTGGGCGGCGCCCTGCAACTGGTCGGCTTCGAGTTCGACGATCTCGCCGGCCTGCGCGACGGCATCGCCGAGCGTGCGGCGATGCCGCGCAGCGGCCTGGCCGTGCGCACGGCCGTCAATGGCCTGACCCGCCTGGCCACCTGGCCGATCTACCGCAGCGATGCGGTATTGCGTCGCGCGACGGCGTTGAATGCGCACCCGCTGAACCGTGCGCCCGCGGTGCGCCTGAATGCGGCGGAAGCCGGCCGGCACGGCCTCGCCGCCGGCGACCAGGTACGCGCCGCCGACGCGCTGCTGCCGCTGGTGATCGATGCCGCCGTGCCCGACGGCACGGCGTGGATCGAGGCGGCCCAGGATCTCACCGTCACGCTGCCGCCCTACGGCGCGGCCATCACCTTGGGCAAGGCATAAGCATCATGGCTGATCAACTCATCAACCAGATCGTGTGGCCGATCATCTACATCCTATGCATCGTGCTGCCACTGGTGCTCGCGG
The DNA here is from genome assembly GCF_058790335.1 of Rhodanobacter sp. FW101-FHT13A11. Lineage (NCBI taxonomy): Bacteria > Pseudomonadati > Pseudomonadota > Gammaproteobacteria > Lysobacterales > Rhodanobacteraceae > Rhodanobacter > Rhodanobacter sp. FW101-FHT13A11. The sequence goes on from NZ_JBYTCN010000003.1 coordinate 145,916, forward strand.
TGGCGATGTTCGTCTACTGGGAGCGCAAGGTCCTCGGCTGGATGCACGTGCGCATGGGGCCGAACAAGGTCGGCCCGTTCGGCCTGCTGCAGGCCTTCGCCGACGTGGTGAAGCTGCTGATCAAGGAAGTGATCCTGCCGACCAAGGCCAACCGCTTCCTGTACTACACGGCGCCGATGATCGCGCTGGTGCCGGCACTGGCGGCATGGGCGGTGGTGCCGTTCAGCGGCAGGATGGTGCTGTCCAACGCCAACGCCGGCGTGCTGTACCTGCTGGCGATGACCTCGATGGGCGTGTACGGCATCATCATCGCCGGCTGGGCGTCCAACTCGCGCTATGCACTGCTCGGCGCGATGCGCTCGGCGGCGCAGGTGATCTCCTACGAACTGGCGATGGGCCTGTGCCTGGTCTGCGTGCTGGTGCTGGCCGGTTCGCTGAACCTCACCGCGATCGTCAACGCGCAGGCCGGCAGCAAGGGCATCCTCGACTGGTTCTGGCTGCCGCTGCTGCCGGTGTTCGTGGTGTATTTCATCTCCGGCGTGGCCGAGACCAACCGCGCGCCGTTCGACGTGGCCGAGGGCGAGTCGGAGATCGTCGCCGGCTTCCACGTGGAATATTCCGGCTCGGCATTCGCGCTGTTCTTCCTGGCCGAATACGCCAACATGATCCTGCTCAGTTTCCTCGCCGCGGTGCTGTTCATGGGCGGCTGGCTGTCGCCGTTCCCGGCCTCGTGGGGCTTCATCGGCCACGGCGGTTTCCCCTGGCTGCTGGTCAAGGCGTTCCTGTTTTCCTTCATGTTCCTGTGGTTCCGCGCCACTTTCCCCCGCTATCGCTATGACCAGATCATGCGGCTGGGCTGGAAGGTGTTCATTCCCATCGCCATCGCGTGGGTCTTCGTGGCCGGTTGCCTGAAGTACTGGGGCCTGGTCAGCATCGGCACGGGGGCATAAGCCATGAATCGCGTTACCGGTTATTTCAAGAGCCTGCTGCTGGTCGAGCTGTTCCAGGGCATGGGCGTGACCCTGCGCTACCTGTTCAAGCCGAAGTACACGATGCGCTACCCGATGGAGCACATCCCCAAGTCGAACCGCTTCCGCGGCCTGCATGCGCTGCGCCGCTACGCGAACGGCGAGGAACGCTGCATCGCCTGCAAGCTGTGCGAGGCGGTGTGCCCCGCGCTGGCGATCACCATCGACTCGGCGCCGCGCGAGAGCGACGGCCAGCGCCGCACCACCCGCTACGAGATCGACCTGTTCAAGTGCATCTACTGCGGCTTCTGCGAGGAGAGCTGCCCGGTCGATTCGATCGTCGAGACCTCGATCCACGAATACCACTTCGAACACCGTGGCGAGAACGTGGTGAACAAGCAGCAGCTGCTTGCCATCGGCGACCGCTTCGAACAGCAGATTGCCGCCGACCGCACGCAGGATGCGGCGTACCGCTGAGGCCAACGATGAACCCCCAACTGTTGCAACTCATCTGTTTCTACGCCTTCGGCTTCGTCACCGTCGCCGCGGCATTGTCGGTGATCACGCTGAAGAACAGCGTGCACGCGGTGCTGGCGCTGGTGCTCACCTTCTTCAGTGCGGCCTGCCTGTGGCTTCTGCTCGAGGCCGAGTTCCTGGCGCTGGCGCTGATCGTGGTCTACGTGGGCGCGGTGATGGTGCTGTTCCTGTTCGTGGTGATGATGCTCGACATCGATCAGGAGAAACTGCGCGAGGGCTTCGTGAAATTCCTGCCGGTCGGCCTGATCGTGGCGGCGGTGATGCTGGTGGAGATGCTCGGCCTGATCGGCGTGCGCGCGATGCAGGCGAAGGTCATGGGCGCCGACCCCGCGCTGGCCGCGGGCATGAGCAACAATACCGAATGGCTGGGCCATGCGCTGTACACGAAGTTCCTGCTGCCGTTCGAGATCGCCGCGCTGATCCTCACCGTGGGCATCGTGGCGGCCGTGGCGCTGACCCTGCGCGAGCGCCGCGACGCGCGCTACGAATCGGCCAGCCAGCAGGTCAAGGTCAATCCGCGCGACCGCGTGCGCATCGTGAAGATGGCCGCCGTCCGCCCCGACGAACCGACCGCCCCCCAGGAGCCGCAGCCATGATCTCGCTCGCGCACTACATCGTGCTCGGCGCGGTGCTGTTCTGCATCGCCGTCGCCGGCATGTTCATCAATCGCAAGAACGTGATCGTGCTGCTGATGTCGATCGAGCTGATGCTGCTCGCCGTGAACATGAACTTCGTGGCGTTCTCGCGTTTCCTCGGCGACGTGGCGGGGCAGGTGTTCGTGTTCTTCATCCTCACCGTGGCGGCGGCGGAAGCCGCCATCGGCCTGGCGATCCTGGTGCTGCTGTTCCGTACGCGCAGCACCATCAACATCGCCGACATCGACAGCATGAAGGGCTGAACACATGGGTCTTTCCACCTCCATCCTGCTGACGATCGCGCTGGCGCCGCTGGTGGGCTGCGTGCTGGCCGGTTTCCTGGGCAGGTTCCTGGGGCGCGCCGGTTCGCACGGCGTCACCATCCTCGGCGTGGCTGTATCGTGCGCGCTGTCGTTCTACGTGCTGTACCAGCTCACCATGGGCGGGGCGGCCGAGTACAACCAGAACATCTACACCTGGTTCCAGATCGGCCCGTTCAACGCCAGCGTCGGCTTCATGGTCGACCGCCTGACCGCGCTGATGCTGGTGGTGGTGAGCTTCGTGTCGCTGCTGGTGCACGTCTACACCATCGGCTACATGGCCGACGACGACGGCTACACGCGCTTCTTCAGCTACATCTCGCTGTTCACCTTCTCGATGTTCATGCTGGTCATGAGCAACAACTTCATGCAGCTGTTCTTCGGCTGGGAAGCGGTGGGCCTGGTGTCGTACCTGCTGATCGGCTTCTGGTACAAGCGGCCGACCGCGATCTTCGCGAACCTGAAGGCGTTCCTGGTCAACCGCGTGGGCGACTTCGGCTTCCTGCTCGGCATCGCGGCGGTGCTGTATTTCCTCGGCACGCTGGACTACGCCACCGCGTTCGCCGCGGCCACCGGCCTGGCCGGCAAGACCCTGCAGATCACCGCGAACACGCAGTGGGACGCGGCCACGGTGATCTGCATCTGCCTGTTCGTCGGCGCGATGGGCAAGTCGGCGCAGGTGCCGCTGCACGTGTGGCTGCCCGACTCGATGGAAGGCCCGACCCCGATCTCCGCGCTGATCCATGCGGCGACGATGGTGACCGCCGGGATCTTCATGGTGGCGCGCATGTCGCCGCTGTTCGAGATGTCGTCCACCGCGCTGAGCTTCGTGCTGGTGATCGGCGCCACCACCGCGCTGTTCACCGGGCTGATCGGCATCGTGCAGAACGACATCAAGCGGGTGATCGCGTACTCCACGCTGTCGCAGCTGGGCTACATGACGGTGGCGCTGGGCGTGTCGATGTACTCGGGCGCGGTGTTCCACCTGATGACCCATGCGTTCTTCAAGGCGCTGCTGTTCCTCGGCGCCGGCTCGGTGATCATCGCGATGCACCACGAGCAGGACATGCGCTACATGGGCGGCCTGCGCAAGTACATGCCGGTCACCTGGATCACCATGTGGGTCGGTTCGCTGGCGCTGGTGGCGGTGCCGTTCACCTCGGGCTTCTACTCGAAGGACGCGATCATCGAGGCGGTCGGCCTGTCGCATCGCTGGGGCGCGCACTATGCCTATTTCTGCGTGATGGCCGGCGCGCTGGTGACGGGCCTGTACACGTTCCGCCAGATGTACCTCACGTTCCACGGCAAGGAGCGCTTCAAGGTGGTCGAGCCGCATGGCCACGGCCATCACGACGGCCATGACGACCATGGCCATCACGAGCCGGGCGTGCTGGCGCATGCGCCGAAGGAATCGCCGTGGGTGGTGACGCTGCCGCTGGTGCTGCTGGCGATCCCGTCGCTGCTGGTCGGATTCTTCACGGTCGGCCCCACGCTGTTCGGCAACTGGTTCCGCGGCGCGATCCGTGTGGACGAGGCGAACGACGTGCTGGCCGAGCTGGGCCACGAGTTCCATGGCGCGGCGGCGATGGCCCTGCATGGATTCACCCAGTTGCCGTTCCTGCTGGTGCTGGTCGCCTTCGCGGTCACCACCTACATCTACCTGTTCAACCCGGCGCTGGCGGACCGGATCAAGTCGGCGCTACGGCCGCTGTGGACGGTGCTCGACCGCAAGTACTGGGTCGACGACGTGTACTTCGCGCTGTTTGCCCGTGGCGGCGTGCTGCTGGGTCGCGGCTTCTGGAAGGCCAGCGAGACGGCGGTGATCGACGGTGCGATGGTCAACGGCTCGGTGAACCTGGTGCATCGCGTCGCCGCCACGATGCGCCGCCTGCAGTCGGGCTACCTCTACCACTACGCCTTCGCGATGATTCTCGGCCTGATCCTGCTGCTTGGCGGATATTGGCTGGTCGGGTCCGGGCTGGCCGGGCACTAAGGGAAACGGGATCCATGTTCAATCACTTGCTCAGCCTGCTGATCTGGCTACCCGTCGTCGGCGCCATCCCGGTGCTGCTTGCCGGTTCGGCCCGGCCCAATCTCGCCCGCTGGCTGTCGCTGCTGGTGGCGGTGCTGACCTTCGTGGCCAGCCTGTTCCTGCTGGTGCAGTACAACCCCGCCGGCGCCGTGATGCAGCTGGTCGAAAGCCACCTGTGGATCGCCTCCTGGGGCGTCCATTACGGCCTGGCGGTCGACGGCATCTCGGTGGCGCTGATCGTGATGACCACCTTCGTCGGCGTTCTGGTGATCGCCGGCGCGTGGGAGGTCATCCAGGACAAGCCGCAGCAGTACATGGCCGCGATGCTGGTCCTCGAGGGCCTGCTGATCGGCGTGTTCTGCGCCACCGACGCGCTGCTGTTCTACGCGCTGTTCGAGGCGATCCTGATCCCGATGTTCATCCTGATCGGCATCTGGGGCGGCCCGCGCCGCGTGTACGCGACGCTGAAGTTCTTCATCTACACGTTCTTCGGCTCGGTCTTCATGCTGATCGCGCTGCTGTACCTGTACCAGAAGGCGCATACGTTCGACCTGGCCACGCTGGCGGCGCTGCCGCTGACGTTCAAGGAACAGGCCTGGATCTTCTTCGCGTTCCTGATCGCGTTCGCGATCAAGGTGCCGATGGTGCCGGTGCACACCTGGTTGCCGGACGCCCACGTCGAGGCGCCGACCGGCGGTTCGGTGGTGCTGGCGGCGGTGATGCTGAAGGTCGGTACCTACGGCATGCTGCGCTTCATCCTGCCGATCGTGCCCGATGCCGGTGCGCATTTCGCTTGGCTGGTCATCGTGCTCAGCCTGATCGCGATCGTCTACATCGGTTACGTCGCGCTGGTGCAGGAGGACATGAAGAAGCTGGTGGCGTACTCGTCCGTGGCGCACATGGGCTTCGTCACGCTGGGCATCTTCATCGCGTTCATGCTGGTGCGCGAGCAGGGCAGGACCGACACGGCGATGCTCGGCATGCAGGGTGCGATGGTGCAGATGATCTCGCACGGTTTCGTCTCCGGCGCGATGTTCACCTGCATCGGCGTGATGTACGACCGCATGCACACGCGCCTGATCAAGGACTACGGCGGCGTGATCAACGCGATGCCGTGGTTCGGCTTCTTCTACGTGCTGTTCGCGATGGCCAACTGCGGCCTGCCGGGCACCAGCGGTTTCGTGGGCGAGTTCATGGTGATCCTGGCCAGCTTCACCGCCAATCCATGGGTCGCGCTGTTCGCTGCGTTCACCCTGATCATCGGTGCGGGCTACACGCTGTGGCTGGTCAAGCGCGTGCTGTGGGGCGCGATCACCAATCCGCACGTGGCGGAGATGAAGGAGATCAACGGGCGCGAGACGTTCGTGCTGGCCGCCTTCGCCGCCGCCGTGCTGGCGCTGGGCGTCTGGCCGCAGCCGCTGGTCCACCTGATGGACAGCTCGGTGTCGCAGCTGGTGCAGCAGCTGGCTATTCACAAGATTTGATCGGGACCCGACATGCCAACCTTGAATGACATCCTGATCCTGCTGCCGGAATTCTATTTGGTAGGGGCCGCGTGCGTGCTGTTGCTCGCTGACGCCTTCATGAGGCCGGCGCAGCGTCCCTGGCTGCACTGGATCTCGATCGCCGTGCTGCTGGTGGCGATCTACCTGGTGATCGCCGGCCAGCCGCCGCAGGCGGTGACCGCGTTCGGCGGCATGTTCGTGCGCGACGACGTGGCCGAGATCCTCAAGGCGTTCGCGCTGGGCACCACCGCGATGGTGTTCGTCTACGCGCGCCCGTACCTGATCGACCGCAAGCTGGTCAGCGGCGAGTTCTACACGCTGATGATCTTCGCCGTGCTCGGCATCATGCTGCTGGTGTCGGCCGGCAACCTGGTCACCGTCTATCTGGGGCTGGAGCTGCTGTCGCTGTCGTCGTACGCGCTGGTAGCGCTGAACCGCGACGCGAAGCTGCCGCCGGAGGCGGCGATCAAGTACTTCGTGCTGGGCGCGCTGGCCTCGGGCATGCTGCTGTACGGCATGTCGATGGTCTACGGCGCTTCCGGCATGGGCGGCACGCCGACCCTGGACCTGGCACAGCTGCACAACGTGATGAGCTACACCACGGCGCCGACGCTGTTGCTGTTCGGCCTGGTCTTCATGGTCGTGGGCGTCGGCTTCAAGCTGGGCGCCGCGCCGTTCCACATGTGGATCCCCGACGTCTACCAGGGCGCACCGACGCCGGTCACCACCTTCATCGCCTCGGGCTCCAAGCTCGCCGCGTTCGGCATGGCCTATCGCCTGCTCGACGCCGGCATGGGGGACCTGTCGCAGCATTGGCAGCTGATGCTGGCGGTGCTGGCGGTGGTTTCGCTGGCGATCGGCAACCTGGTCGCGATCGTGCAGACCAACCTCAAGCGCATGCTGGCGTACTCGACCATCTCGCACATGGGCTACCTGCTGCTCGGCCTCTCCGCCGCCGGTCCGGAGGGCTATGCCGCGGCGATGTTCTACGCGATCTGCTATGCGCTGATGGGCGTGGCCGCGTTCGGCGTGATGCTGGCGCTGACCCGCGCGGGTTTCGAGTGCGAGGAAATCGCCGACCTGAAGGGGCTCAACCAGAAGTCGCCGTGGATGGCATTCCTGATGCTGCTGGCGATGTTCTCGCTGGCCGGTGTGCCGCCGCTGTTCGGCTTCTGGGCCAAGGTGCTGGTGCTGGAGGCGGCGATCCACGCGAACATGCTGTGGCTCGCCATCGTCGGCATCGTGTTCGCCATCATCGGCCTGTACTACTACCTGTACGTGGTCAAGGTGATGTACTTCGACAAGCCGGTCGCCGGCAGCGAGTTGCGGGTGCAGCCGGACAAGCCGCTGCGCATGGTGCTGTCGCTGAACGCGCTGTCGCTGCTGGTGCTGGGCTTGTACTGGGGACCGCTGCTGGGCTGGTGCCGACGCGCGTTCGGGTTGTGAGCCAGGGGCCCCGGCTCCGGCGAGGAAGGATTGCGTCGAGGCTTGCAAGAAACCGGCCACCCCGGTAAACTCTTCGGACTCTGATGCGGGGTGGAGCAGTCTGGCAGCTCGTCGGGCTCATAACCCGAAGGTCGCAGGTTCGAATCCTGCCCCCGCTACCAGATCTTTCTTGATGCAAGAAAGCCTCCTCGTGAGGCTTTTTTGTTGGGCGCAGGGATGCGTCGTGCGGGGGCGCCTCGGGCAGCACCCGCACCGGAAAGAGCTGCATGGAGTGGGACATCGGCGAGATAGGGAAATGGGCCGTTGGAGCCCATTTTTTGTTTCTGCGATTCTCACAGGTGATCTGGGAAGGCTACCTATGGATACACAGGCACTGGTGCAACGTTTCAGCGGGGTCCTGGCCGATCTGGGCCTGGAATGCCTCGGCGTGGAGTTCACCCCGTCGCACGGGCAGAGTACGCTGCGCGTTTATCTGGACTTGCTGGACAAGGAAGCGGGCGACGGCGAGCGCCGCGAGGTCGGTATCGAGGATTGTGAGACCGCCAGCCGCGAGTTGTCCGCCCTGCTCGACGTGGAAGACCCGATTCCGGGCCATTACGTGCTGGAGGTTTCCTCGCCGGGCCTGGATCGGCCGCTGTTCACCCCTGCGCAGTTTGCGCGGGCCGGCGGGCAGGAAGTGAAGGTGCTGCTGAGGGCGCCGCTTGAAGGTCGTCGTCGCCTGCGTGGCAAGCTGGTTTCGGTGGAAGGCGGGCGCATCGTGCTGGAAGCCGAGGGCAAGACGTTCGAATTCGACCACGCGCTGGTGGAAAGTGCGCGCGTGGTGCCGGACTGGGTGGCGCTCGGTTATGCGCCGCAGCCCAAGCCCGGCGGCAAGGCGCCCGGCAAGAAGCGGGCTGGCTGAATTGAATGGTGCGGCCATGGAAGGTCGCTTACTGATCTTCGCGCTCATGGACGAACGCAGAGAAACCGAATTGAACAGTGCGGCCAAGGAGGGCCGCCTCTTGATCCTCGCGTTCAGGGATGAACGCAAAAGTTACCGATCGGACGCCGCAGGGCGTTTATGGAGCTGCTGCAATGAGCAAAGAACTTTTGCTGGTCGTCGACGCGGTCGCCAATGAAAAGGGCGTGCCGGAAGAAGTGATTTTCGAAGCGATGGAGGCCGCGCTGGCCTCGGCCGCGAAGAAGCGCTATCCGGACGAGGAGCCCGATATCCGCGTGTCGATCGATCATGATACCGGCGAATACGAGACGTTCCGCCGCTGGGAAGTCATCGCCGACGACGGCGAGATGGAATCGCCGTCGTATCAGCTGCGCCTGATGGACGCGCTGGACGAGCGCGCCGATGCCGAGGTGGGCGAGTACATCGAGCAGCAGGTCGAGAACGCCGAATTCGGCCGCATCGCCGCCCAGGCCGCCAAGCAGGTGATCGTGCAGCGCGTGCGCGAGGCCGAGCGCCAGCAGGTGGTCGACGCGTTCGCCGACCGCGTAGGGGAGCTGGTCACCGGCATCGTCAAGCGTGTGGAGCGCGGCAACATCTACCTCGACCTGGGCGGCAACGCCGAGGCGTTCATCCCGCGCGACAAGACGATTCCGCGCGAGTCGGTGCGCGTGGGCGATCGCGTGCGCGGCTACCTGTACGAGGTGCGCTCCGAGGCCCGCGGCCCGCAGCTGTTCGTGTCGCGCGCCGCGCCGGAGTTCATGATCGAGCTGTTCAAGCTGGAAGTGCCCGAGGTCGGCCAGGGCCTGGTCGAGATCAAGGGCTGCGCGCGCGACCCGGGCGACCGCGCCAAGATCGCCGTGCTGGCACATGACACGCGCACCGATCCGATCGGCGCCTGCATCGGCATGCGCGGTTCACGCGTGCAGGCGGTGTCCAACGACCTCAACGGCGAGCGCGTGGACATCATCCTGTGGCACGAGAACCAGGCCCAGTACGTCATCAACGCGATGGCGCCGGCCGAGGTGCAGTCCATCATCATGGACGAGGAAAAGCACTCGATGGACATCGCGGTGGCCGAGGACAAGCTCTCGCAGGCCATCGGCCGCGGCGGCCAGAACGTGCGCCTGGCCAGCAAGCTCACCGGCTGGCAGCTCAACGTGATGACCCAGGACCAGGTCACCGCCAAGAGCGAGGCCGAACAGGAGGCCGCGAAGGCGCTGTTCATGGAGAAGCTCGAAGTGGACCAGGAAATTGCCGTGATCCTCGTGCAGGAAGGCTTTTCCAGCATCGAGGAAATCGCCTACGTGCCCAGCGCCGAACTGCTGGCGGTGGAGGGCTTCGACGAGGACATCGTCGAGGAACTGCGCGCCCGCGCCCGCGATGCGCTGCTGACCGAGGCACTGGCGGTGGAGGAGGGTGTCGACGAACATCAGCCTTCCGACGAGCTGCTTGCGCTGGAAGGGATGGACGAGGCGACGGCCTACGCGCTGGCCGCGCGCGAGGTGACCACGGTCGACGACCTGGCCGACCTGGCGGTGGACGACATGATCGATATCGAGGGCATGGACGAGGAACGCGCCGCAGCGCTGATCATGGCCGCGCGTGCGCCGATGATCGCGCGGCTGGAGAAGGGCGGCTAACCGCAGGCGGCGGCGCCCCGGACGGGCGTGCCGAGAAAGGCCATGAGGGGCCTTTCACCACGGATGGGGGTGGCGGTGCAGATGGTGCCGCACAGATGATAAGCGCGGGAACGGCGGAGCAAAGAACACGATGTCGGACGTCACGATCAAACAACTCGCCCAGGTGCTGGGCATGCCGGTCGACAGGCTGCTGACGCAGCTTGGCGAGGCGGGCATGAAATTCTCCGACCAGGAGCAGGTCATCAGCAGCACCGAGAAGGTGAAGCTGCTGGGCTTCCTGCGCCGCACGCACGGCAAGGGCGGAGTCGCCGCGGAGGTCGAGGACAGCGCGCCGCGCCAGATCACCCTCAAGCGGCGGACGGTCGGCGAATTGAAGGTGGCCACGCCGGGCGGCCGCGGCGCCACCGGCGCAGCCAAGACGGTCAACGTCGAGGTGCGCGCCAAGCGGACCTACGTCAAGCGCAGCGTGATCGCCGAGGAAGCCAGCGTCGAGCCCGAGCGCGAGGAGGCCGTGCGCAAACTGCAGGAATCGCAGCAGCAGCGCGAGCAGGAAGAACGCGAGCGGATCGAGGCCGAGCATCGCCGCCAGGTCGAAGCGCAGCAGCGCGCCCTGGACGAAGAGCGGCAGCAGGAGGAAAAGGCGCGGATCGAGGTCGAGACAGCCGGCATCGCCGAGCCGGATACGACCGAGCCCGTCGCGGCGGCAGTGGAGACGCCGGCCGCCGAGGCGGCGCCGGCAAGCGCGGGTGGCGAGGCGGACGCATCGGTCCAGCGGATCGACCAGCGCGAGCTGGGCATGATCCTTCCGCGCATCCATGAACCGCGCAAGCGCGAGAAGCTGGTCAAGCCGGTCGCGGCGCCAGCCGCTGCGGCCGCTGCGGCCGCTCCGGCCGTGCGTCCCGCCGCGGGCGACGGGACCGCGGCTGCCGCGGCCGAAGGCGGTCGCGGCAAGTCCAAGCATCCACGCGAACGCAACGACATTGCCGGGGACAAGGAAGGGCGCGAGAGCGCCAGCAAGCGTTTCGCCGGCGGCCAGATGCATCTCAGCGAGGCCGACCGCGCCCGCCGTTCTTCCAGCGGCAAGCGCGGCAAGGCGGCCCGCGGCGGCGGCCGCGAGCTTTCGCCGCGTGGCGGCGGCAGCGCACCGACCGGCTCGCACGGCTTCTCGCGGCCGACCGCACCGGTGGTGCGCGAGGTGGTCGTGAGCGATACCAACATCGTCGCCGAGCTGGCCCAGAAGATGGCGGTCAAGGGCTCCGAGGTGGTCAAGGCGCTGTTCAAGATGGGCGTGATGGCGACCATCAACCAGACCATCGACCACGACACTGCCGTACTGGTGGTCGAGGAACTCGGCCACACGCCGGTGGCCGACAACCAGAACAACGCCGAGGAGACGCTGGCGGCGCATACCCAGAACATCGAACTGGAGGGCGAAAAGGTCACGCGGCCGCCGGTAGTGACGATCATGGGCCACGTCGACCACGGCAAGACCTCGCTGCTCGACTACATCCGCCGCACCAAGGTTGCTTCCGGCGAAGCCGGCGGCATCACCCAGCACATCGGCGCCTACCACGTGGAGACTTCCAGGGGCGTCATCACGTTCCTGGATACCCCCGGCCATGCCGCATTCACCTCGATGCGCGCCCGCGGCGCGCAGTCGACCGACATCGTGGTGCTGGTGGTGGCCGCCGACGACGGCGTGATGCCGCAGACGGTGGAAGCGGTGAAGCATGCGCGCGCCGCCAAGGTGCCGCTGATCGTCGCGGTCAACAAGATGGACAAGGACGGCGCCAACCCGGACAACGTCAAGCAGGGCCTGGTGCAGCACGAAGTCGTGCCGGAAGACTGGGGCGGCGACGTGCAGTTCATACCGGTATCGGCCAAGACCGGCGCGGGTGTCGAGGATCTGCTCGATGCGATCTCGGTGCAGGCCGAAGTGATGGAGCTGAAGGCCGTGGCCGATGGCCGCGCTTCCGGCGTGGTGATCGAATCCAGCCTGGATCGTGGTCGCGGCCCCGTCGCGACGGTACTGGTGCAGCAAGGCACGCTGCGCAAGGGCGATTTCGTGGTCTGCGGTGTCGAATACGGCCGCATGCGCGCGCTGATCGATGAAACCGGCAAGCAGGTGGCCGAAGCCGGCCCGTCGATCCCGGTGCAGGTGCTCGGCCTGTCCGGCGTGCCGGAAACCGGCGACGATTTCGTCGCTGTCGAGGACGAGCGGCTGGCCCGCGAGGTCGCCGAGGAGCGCCAGCTCAAGCGGCGCGAGACGCGGATGGTCAGCAAGAGCAACCGGCTCGAGGACATCATCGCCAAGATGGGCCAGGGGGTGGAGCAGCAGACGCTCAACATCCTGGTCAAGGGCGACGTGCAGGGCTCGGTCGAGGCTTTGCGCGAGTCGCTGACCCAGATCGGCAACGACCGGGTCAGGGTCAACGTGGTGGCCTCCGGCGTCGGTGGCATCACCGAGTCCGACGCCACTTTGGCGGCTGCTTCGAAGGCGCTGGTGATCGGCTTCAACGTGCGTGCCGACGCCTCGGCGCGCAAGGTGATCGAGACGAATGGCCTGGACGTGCGCTACTTCTCGATCATCTACGACGTGATCGATCAGGTGACCCAGGCGGCCACCGGCCTGCTCGGCATGGAAGTGCGCGAGGACATCATCGGCACCGCCGAGGTGCGCGATGTCTTCCGCAGCTCGAAGTTCGGCGCCGTGGCCGGCTGCATGGTCACCGAGGGCGTGGTCAAGCGCAGCAAGCCGATCCGCGTGCTGCGCGACCACGTGGTGATCTTCGAGGGCGAGCTGGAATCGCTGCGCCGCTTCAAGGACCTGGTCGACGAGGTGCGCGCCGGCATGGAATGCGGCATTGCCGTGAAGCAGTACAACGACGTCAAGCCGGGCGACCAGATCGAGTGCTTCGAACGCACCGAAGTGGCGCGTACGCTCTAAAGCAGAAACGAGTGGGCAGGAGTGAGAAACGAGAGAAGCGCAAACGCGCTCTCTCGTTTCTCACTCCTCATCACTCACTACTCAGGTTTTTTTCATGCCCTCCCGCGATTTCAAACGTACCGACCGCATTGGTGCCGAACTGCGCCGCGAGCTGGGCTTGCTGGTGCATGCGGCCGTGCGCGACCACGGCTTGCCGTCGACCAGCGTGTGCGACGTGGAAATCACCCGTGACCTGGACTGGGCCACGGTGTGGGTGACCACCATGCTTCCCGAGCAGGGGTTGCCGGCGGTGAAGGCGCTCAACGAGATGAGCCACGAGATCCGCCACGCGCTGGCGCACAGCGGCATGCGCATGCGGCGGGTGCCGGAGCTGAAATTCAAGTACGACGATTCGGTCGACAAGGGCGAGCGCATCGAGTCGCTGCTGCGCCAGCAGGCGCGGGACCTGGCGTCGCCGGACGGCGGCAAGCAGGGTTGAACCGCAGCCATTGGGCATCGCCGAGCCGATGAGCCGTCCGCCGCGCATCCAGTTCCGTGATCTGCACGGCATCGTGCTGCTCGACAAGCCGCTGGGCCTGAGCTCCAACCAGGCGCTGCAGGCCGTACGCCGGCTGCTGCGCGCGTCCAAGGGCGGCCATACCGGCGCGCTCGATCCGCTGGCCACTGGTCTGCTGCCGCTGTGCTTCGGCGAGGCGACCAAGCTGGCCGGCAGCCTGCTGGGGGCACGCAAGGCCTATCTGGCCGAGTGCCGGCTCGGCCTCACCACGGATACGGCCGACAGCGAGGGCGAGTTCGTTCAGCAACGCCCGCTGCCGCCGCTCGATGCTGCCGCGATCGAGGCGGCGCTGGCCAGATTGCGCGGCCGCATCCTGCAGGTGCCGCCGATGTATTCCGCGCTGAAGCGGGGCGGCGAACGGCTGTATGCCAAGGCGCGGCGCGGCGAAACCGTCGAGGTGGCGCCGCGTGAAGTGGATGTGTACCGGCTGGAGTTGCTGGCGCGCACCGATGACACGCTGCAGCTGCTGGTGGAGTGCGGTTCGGGCACCTACGTCCGTTCGCTGGCGGTGGACCTGGGCGAGGATCTGGGCTGCGGCGCCCACCTGACCGCGCTGCGCCGGATCTGGGTCGAACCGTTCCGCGAGCCGCGGATGGTGACCCTGGCGCAGCTGGAGCAGGCGGCGGAGCAGGGCGACGAGGCCTTGCTGGCATGGCTGCTGCCGGTCTCGGCCGGCCTGTCCGATTTGCCGGTATTGCGGCTCGATGAGACGCAGAGCATGGCGATCTCGCGCGGCCAGCAGATTGCCCTGCCGGGCCTGCCGGAAGCCGGGCGCTGCGTGGCGTACGCCAGCGATGGCGCGTTGCTGGCGCTGTTGGAACCCGACACCGAGGGGCGTGCCCGCATCCTGCGCGGCTTCAACCTTCCGCCGGATTGACGAATTCGCAAGGTTTGCCCGCGCCGCACTTGTTGTAACACCGCTCCCATCAGTAGAATAGACAAGTTATTTCAACGCTTTCATTCAACTAGGCGAAGCTTGCGCTTGCGTCCTCGCGAGGACGCAAGCGCAAGCTTCGCATCGCCTTCCAAGGAAACGCATATCCATGTCCCTTACCGCAGAACAGACCGGCAAGATCATTGCTGATTTCGGCCGCGTGCCGAACGACACCGGTTCGACCGAAGTCCAGGTGGCGCTGCTGTCCGCCCGCATCGACCATCTCACCGGCCACTTCAAGGAACACAAGCAGGACCATCACTCCCGCCGTGGCCTGCTGAAGCTGGTCAACCAGCGCAAGCGCCTGCTCAGCTATCTGAAGGATCGCGATCTTGCGCGCTATCAGACCCTGATCGAACGCCTCGGCCTGCGTCGGTGATTCCTGCGTTCGTCCACGAACGCGAGAATCAAGGAGCGGCCACCCGTGGCCGCACTAATTCAGCCATTGCGTTCGTCATTGAACGCGAAGATCAAGAGGCGGCCATCCATGGCCGCACTCTTCAAAAAGGCAGGAAATCAACGTGGCAAAAGTAACCAAGTCATTCCAGTACGGTAACCACCAAGTCACACTGGAGACGGGCGAAATTGCCCGCCAGGCGTCTGGTGCGGTGATGGTCAGCATGGGAGGTACGGTGGTGCTGGTCACCGCCGTGGCCGCCGCCAAGCAGAAGGAAGGCCAGGATTTCTTCCCGCTTACCGTCGACTACGTGGAGAAGTTCTACTCCGCCGGCCGCATTCCCGGCGGCTTCTTCAAGCGCGAAGGCCGCCCGACCGAGAAGGAGACGCTGACCTCGCGCCTGATCGACCGCCCGGTGCGCCCGCTGTTCCCCGACGATTTCAAGAACGAAGTGCAGGTGATCGCCCAGGTCGTTTCGCTCGACCCGGAGATCGACGGCGACATCCCCGCGCTGCTCGGTGCCTCCGCCGCGCTGAGCCTGGCCGGGATCCCCTTCAAGGGCCCGATCGGCGCTGCCCGTGTCGGCTACGCGAACGGCCAGTACCTGTTGAATCCGTCGGCCACCGAGCTGAAGACCTCCCAGCTGGACCTGGTCGTCGCAGGCACCGCCGGCGCCGTGCTGATGGTGGAATCCGAAGCCCATCTGCTGTCCGAGGACGTGATGCTCGGCGCGGTGATGTTCGGCCACCGGCAGATGCAGGCCGCGATCCGCGCGATCGCCGAGCTGGCCACCGAGGCCAGCCGCCCGTCGCTGGACTGGCAGGCGCCGGCCCGCAACGAGTCGCTGGTCGCCGCGCTCAAGGGCGCCGTCGGCAACAAGCTGGCCGAAGCGTTCCAGGTGCGCGACAAGCTGCAGCGCCGCGACGCGATCGCCGCGATCAAGGCTGACGTGCTGGAGTCGCTGAAGGCGCAGGCCGAAGCGAATGCCTGGTCGTCCGGCGAGCTGGCCAAGGAATTCGGCGAGCTCGAATACCACACCCTGCGCGACAGCGTGCTGAAGACCAAGGTGCGCATCGACGGCCGCCAGCTGGATGACGTGCGTGCGATCACCGCCCGCGTCGGCGTGCTGCCGCGCACCCACGGCTCGGCGCTGTTCACCCGCGGCGAGACGCAGGCGCTGGTCGTCGTCACCCTGGGCACCACGCGCGACGCGCAGATCATCGACGCGCCCGTCGGCGAGTCGAAGGATCCGTTCCTGTTCCACTACAACTTCCCGCCGTTCTCGGTGGGCGAGGCCGGCCGCTTCGGTGCGCCGAAGCGCCGCGAGATCGGCCATGGCCGCCTCGCCAAGCGTGGCGTGCAGGCGGTCAAGCCGACAATCGAGGAGTTCCCGTACGTGCTGCGCGTGGTCTCGGAGATCACCGAGTCCAACGGCTCCTCGTCGATGGCCTCGGTGTGCGGCTCCTCGCTGGCGATGATGGATGCCGGCGTGCCGCTGAAGGCACCGGTGGCCGGCATTGCGATGGGCCTGGTCAAGGAAGGCGAGGACTTCGTCGTGCTGTCCGACATCCTGGGCGACGAGGACCACCTCGGCGACATGGATTTCAAGGTGGCCGGCAGTGCCGAAGGCATCTCCGCGCTGCAGATGGACATCAAGATCGACGGCATCACCGAGGAGATCATGAAGGTGGCGCTGGCCCAGGCCAAGCGCGGCCGCCTGCACATCCTCGGCGAGATGAACAAGGCGATCAGCACCGCCCGTGCGGAAATGAGCGAGTACGCCCCGCGCCTGATCACCATCAAGATCCATCCGGACAAGATCCGCGAAGTGATCGGCAAGGGCGGCGCCACCATCCGCTCGATCACCGAGGAGACCGGCACCACGATCGACATCAGCGACGACGGCACCATCATCGTCGGCTCGGTCAACCGCGAGGCGGGCGAAGCGGCGCGCAAGCGCATCGAGCAGATCGTTTCCGACGTCGAGCCGGGCCGCATCTACGAAGGCAAGGTCGCCAAGCTGATGGATTTCGGCGCGTTCGTCACGATCATGCCGGGCAAGGACGGTCTGGTGCACGTGTCGCAGATTTCCGACGAGCGCGTGGAGAAGGTCTCCGACAAGCTGAAGGAAGGCGACATCGTCAAGGTCAAGGTGCTCGAAGTGGACAAGCAGGGCCGCATCCGCCTGTCGATGAAGGCGGTGACCGAAGAAGAGCGCGCCGGCGTCTGAGTTTCCGGACAAGGCGATTCCACGAGGCCCGGCCCATGCCGGGCCTCGTGCGTTTTGGCGCCGATGATTTTGTGCAACGGGCTTTTGCTAGGATGCCGTGGAACCTTGCGCGAGGATGCACCGATGACCGACCCGGCCAATGATTTCATCAGGGACTACCAGGCGCTGGCGCAGCAGTCGTGGGATGCCTGGGCGCGCCAGTTCCAGCCGCAGCCCGCGGCGAATCCGTTCGCCCCGCCGCCGGCACCGGTTGCCGGCAACGACATGCTGGAGCGCACGCTGGCCGGCCTGAAGGGATACTTCGACTGGATGCAGGCGGCCGCTGCCGGCGGCACCGCCGCGCAGCCGGGCAGCGACTGGCGCCAGCAGCTGCAGCAGATGTTCGGCGGTGCCAGCCAGCCGTTCGCGCAGGCGTTCGGCGGCATCGACAGCGCCGGCGCGGAAGGCTTCGCGCGGCAGTGGCAGTCCTGGCTGCAGGCGGCCCGGCCCGGCGGCTTCGGCGACCTGCCGGGCGCGCATGGGCCGATCCCGGCGTTCGGCCTGAACCGCGAGCAGCAGATGCAGCAGCAGGCCCTGACCACGGCGTTGCGGGAAGCGATGCAGGCTTCTGCCCGGTACCAGGAACTGATCCAGCGCGCCAACACGCAAGGCATGCAACGCCTGCAGGACAAGCTGGCCCGGCATGCCGAGCCGGGCCGCCAGATCGATTCGCTGAAGGGGCTGTACGACCTCTGGGTGGACGCTTCGGAAGAAGCCTATGCCGAGATCGCGCTGTCCGACGAGTTCCGCGAGGTCTACGGCGAGATGGTCAATGCGCAGATGCACGTGCGCAAACTGCAGCAACAGCAGACCGAGCAGCTCTGCCAGCAGCTCGGCGTGCCGACGCGCAGCGAAGTGTCCAGCCTCGGCGAACGATTGCAGGCCATGCGCCGCGAGCTGGCGGCGCTGAAGCGCCAGCTCGCCGAGAATCGGGCAGCGGTACCCGCAGTGAGCAAGGCCGCGCCGGCCAGGCCCGCGGTGGCGGCGAAGAAGGCGCCGGCCAAAGCGGCGCGCAAGCCGGCCGCTGCGTCCGGCCACAGCCCGCGCCAGCGCCAGCACCAGCGCCAGCGCCAGTAAGGAGACCCGCGATGCAAACGCCATTGCGCATCGACCCGGCCAGGATGCTGGCCGACATCGCCACGTTCCAGCGCAAGCTCGCCGCCGGCATGGGCCACTTGCGCGACATGCGCGAGCCCGAGTACGCGAACACCCCGCGCGAGCTGGTCTACAGCGAGGACAAGCTGAAGGTATGGCACTTCACCGGCCACGGCAGGGCGACCGCGAAGACTCCGCTGCTGATCGTCTACGCGCTGGTCAACACGGTGTGGATGACCGACCTGCAGGCCGACCGCTCGATGGTGCGCAACCTGCTGGCGCAAGGCGAGGACGTCTACCTGATCGATTGGGGCTATCCCGACGGCGCCGATCGCTGGCTGACACTGGACGACTACCTCAACGGCTACCTCGACCGCTGCGTGGATGCGGTGCGCGAGCGCCACGGGCTGGAGGCGATCAACCTGCTCGGCATCTGCCAGGGCGGCGCGTTCTCGCTGTGCTACACCGCGCTGCACCCGGGCAAGGTGAAGAACCTGGTCACCATGGTCACCCCGGTGGATTTCCACACGCCGGACAACATGCTGTCGAGCTGGTGCCGCAACATGGACGTGGACCTGTTCGTCGACGCCATGGGCAACATCCCGGCCGGGCTGATGAACTACGTCTACCTCACGCTCAAGCCGCTGCGGCTGAACCAGCAGAAGTACATCGGCCTGGTCGACATCCTCGACAACCCGGTCGAACTGGAGAACTTCCTGCGCATGGAACGCTGGATCTTCGACTCGCCGGACCAGGCCGGCGAAGCGTTCCGCCAGTTCATCAAGGATTTCTACCAGGGCAACAAGCTGGTCAAGGGCACGCTGGAGATCGGCGGCCAGACGGTTGATCTGGGCATGATCACCCAGCCGGTGCTGAACATTTTCGCCGAGCAGGATCACCTGGTGCCGCCGGACGCGTCGCGCGCGCTGGGCAAGCACGTCGGCAGCACCGACTACACCCAGCTGGCGTTCAAGGGCGGCCACATCGGCATCTACGTGTCGGGCCGCGCACAGCGCGAGGTGCCGCCGGCGATCCACCAGTGGCTGCGCCAGCGCGACTGAACCGTCCTCGCCTGCCGTGTGAAATACGCACGCGGCAGGCGATAATGGACGGATGACCGCATCCACCGACACCCACGATTCCATCCGCGCCGTGCAGTGGCAGGGCGATCACCTGCGCCTGCTCGACCAGCGCCTGCTGCCCGGCGAGGAACGCTGGATCGACTGCCGTGACGCGGCGCAGGTCACCCAGGCGATCCGCGACCTGGCGGTGCGCGGCGCCCCGGCGATCGGCATTGCCGCCGCGTGGGGCGTGGCGATGGCGGCGCAGCAGGGCGTGCCGCTGGAGCCGGTACTGGCCACGTTGCGCGCCGCGCGTCCCACCGCGGTGAACCTGATGTGGGCGCTGGACCGGATGAAGCGGCGCATCGCGGCCGGTGCCGATGCCGGCGCGCTGCTGCGCGAGGCGCAGGCGATCCAGGACGAGGACCTGGCGGCGAACCGGCGGATGGGCGAGCTGGGCGCCGGCCTGATTTCATCCGGTTCGGGCGTGTTGACCCATTGCAATACCGGCTCGCTGGCCACCGCCGGCTATGGCACCGCGCTGGGCGTGATCCGCGCCGGCGTGGCGGCGGTGCGGATCGCGCGGGTCTACGCCGGCGAAACCCGGCCGTGGCAGCAAGGCGCGCGGCTGACCATGTGGGAGCTGGTGCGCGACGGTATCCCGGCCCGGCTGATCGCCGATTCCGCCGCCGCGCACCTGATGAAATCCGGCGCGGTGCAGTGGGTGATCGTGGGCGCCGACCGGATCGCCGCGAACGGCGATACCGCGAACAAGATCGGCACCTACCAGCTGGCGATCGCGGCGAAGTACCACGGCGTGAAATTCATGGTGGTGGCGCCATCCTCCACCGTCGACATGGCCACCGGCAGCGGCGAGGAAATCGAGATCGAGCTGCGCGACCCCGCCGAGTTGCTCAACGCCGCCGGCCGCCGCGTCGTGGTCGAGGGCGCGCAGGCCTGGAACCCGGTGTTCGACGTGACGCCGGCGGAGCTGATCGACGCCATCGTGACCGAGCGCGGCGTGATCGAGCGGCCGAACAGCCTGGCGATGCAGGCCATGTTCGGATGATGAAACTCTCGCGCGAGGTCGCGCTGTTCGCCGTCGGCGGCGTGCTGGGGTTGCTGGTCGACGCCGGGATCGTGCAGGCACTGGTCGGCTGGGCGTGCTGGAATCCCTATCTTGCCCGCGTGCTGTCGTTCCTGGTCGCAGCAACGGTCACCTGGTGGTGGAACCGCCGCTACACCTTTGCCGCACGCAGCAGTGAGCGCGCGGCACATGCCGAATGGCTGCACTGGCTGGGGCTGATGAGCCTTGGCGCGGTGGTCAATTACGGGGTTTACGCCCTGCTGCTGGCGGGCTTCCCGCTGCTGCAGCGCTGGCCGGCACCGGCCGCCGCGGCCGGTTCCGCCGTGGCCGCACTGATCAATTTTTCGACAGCACGCGGGATGCTTTTCAAGTCCACCAGGACGTTATCTTAAGTCATTGATTTATATTGACTAAATACTGCCGTTTTGACGTCGTTCGTGCTATACTCCACAGGTTGATTTCGGGTCGCTTGCGCATGCGCTTGAGGCGCGGTGCCAGCGTCCTTTTTTCGTTATCAGGGAAGCCGATTCATGGCAGAACTCGCCAAAGAAGTGATTCGCGTCAACATCGAAGACGAGATGCGCCAGAGCTACCTCGATTACGCCATGAGCGTGATCGTGGGCCGCGCCCTCCCGGATGTCCGTGACGGTCTGAAACCCGTGCATCGCCGCGTGCTGTTCGCGATGAACGAACTCGGCAACGTATGGAACAAGCCGTACAAGAAGTCGGCCCGCGTGGTCGGTGACGTGATCGGTAAATACCATCCGCACGGTGACCAGTCGGTGTATGACGCCATCGTGCGCATGGCGCAGCCGTTCTCGCTGCGTTACCTGATGGTCGACGGCCAGGGCAACTTCGGTTCGGTCGACGGCGACAGCGCCGCCGCGATGCGATACACCGAGGTGCGCATGTCGCGGCTCACCCACGAGCTGCTGGCCGACATCGACAAGGAAACCGTCGACTTCGGCCCGAACTACGACGAGAGCGAGCAGGAGCCGCTGGTGCTGCCCACCCGCGTGCCGAACCTGCTGGTGAACGGCTCGGCCGGCATCGCGGTGGGCATGGCCACCAACATCCCGCCGCACAACCTCAACGAGGTGATCGCGGCGGCCATCGCGCTGATCGACGAGCCTTCGCTCTCGATCGACGACCTGATGCACTACATCCCGGGGCCGGATTTTCCGACCTGGGGCATCATCAACGGCTCCTCCGGCATCGTCGAGGCGTACCGCACCGGCCGCGGCCGCATCTTGGTACGCGCCAAGGCGGAGATCGAGACCGAGCCGAACGGCCGCGAGACGATCATCGTCCACGAGCTGCCGTACCAGGTGAACAAGGCGCGGCTGATCGAGAAGATCGCCGAGCTGGTCAAGGAAAAGAAGCTCGAGGGCATCAGCGAGCTGCGCGACGAGTCCGACAAGGACGGCATGCGCGTCGTCATCGAGATCCGCAAGGACGCGATGGGCGACGTGGTGCTGAACAACCTGTTCCAGCAGACCCAACTGCAGGTGACGTTCGGCATCAACATGGTGGCGCTGTTGGATGGCCAGCCGAAGCTGCTGAACCTGAAGGACATCCTTGAGGCGTTCATCCGCCATCGGCGCGAGGTGGTCACCCGCCGCACCATCTTCGAACTGCGCAAGGCGCGAGCCCGCGCGCATATCCTCGAAGGCCTGACCGTCGCGCTGGCCAACATCGACGAGATGATCGAGCTGATCAAGACCTCGGCCTCGCCGGCCGAGGCGCGCGAGCGCATGCTGGCGCGCAAGTGGCAGCCGGGCATGGTCGGCGCGCTGCTCTCCGCTGCCGGCGCCGGTGCCTCGCGCCCGGAGGACATGGACCCGCGCGACGGCCTCAAGGCCGACGGCTACCAGTTGTCCGACGTGCAGGCGCAGGAAATCCTGGCGATGCGCCTGCACCGCCTGACCGGGCTGGAGCAGGAGAAGCTTTCCGACGAGTACCGGCAGATCCTGGAAACCATCCGCGGCCTGATCGAGATCCTGGAAAACCCGAACCGCCTGCTCGAGGTGATCCGCGAGGAACTGGAGGTGATCAAGGCCGAGTTCGGCGACGCCCGCCGCACCGAGATCCAGCATTCGCAGGAGGACCTCAATGTCCTCGACCTGATCGCGCCGGAAGACGTCGTGGTCACGTTGTCGCATACCGGCTACGTCAAGCGCCAGCCGGCCAGCACGTACCGTGCGCAGAAGCGTGGCGGCAAGGGTCGTTCGGCGTCGGCGCTGAAGGACGAGGATTTCGTCGAGCAGCTGTGGGTGGTCAACACGCACGACACCCTGCTCACCTTCACCAGCACCGGCCGCGTCTACTGGCTCAAGGTCTACCAGATGCCGGACGCCGGCCCCGGCGCGCGCGGCAAGCCGATCATCAACCTGCTGCCGCTGGCCGCCGGCGAGAAGGTGCAGGCGGTGCTGCCGGTGCGCGAATACACCGACGACCGCTACGTGTTCTTCGCGACGAAGCACGGCACGGTCAAGAAGACCCCGCTCACCGAGTTCGCCTACCAGCTGCAGAAGGGCAAGCAGGCGATCAAGCTCGACGAGGGCGACGCGCTGGTCAACGTGGAACTCACCGACGGCAACAGCGACATCCTGCTGTTCGCTTCCAACGGCAAGGTCAACCGCTTCGACGAGGACACCGTGCGCTCGATGGGCCGCACCGCCACCGGCGTGCGCGGCATGCGGCTGGCCGAAGGCGCGCAGGTCGTTTCGCTGATCGTGGCTGCCGAAGGTGACATCCTCACCGCCACCGAACGCGGCTACGGCAAGCGTACCCAGCTCGACGAGTTCCCGAAGAAGGGCCGCGGCACCCAGGGCGTGATCGGCATCCAGTGCTCCGAGCGCAATGGCGCACTGGTGGCCGCGGTGCAGGTCACCGAGGCGCACGAGCTGATGCTGATCTCCAACCAGGGCACCCTGGTGCGTACCCGCGTGGCGGAAGTCTCGCAGCTCGGCCGCAACACCCAGGGCGTCACCCTGATCCGCCTGCCCGCCGACGAGACCCTGGTCAGCGTGGTACGGCTGGAAGCGGACGAGGACAACGGCGAGGAGGCCGAATCCGCCGATATGCCGGGACCGGCCGATGACGGCGGCTCCCCGGCACAGGCCGGCGAGTAGGCCCGCGGCAAGCTGAGAAAAACCCCGGTCATGCCGGGGTTTTTCCTTTAGCGGCCGATCGCCGCCAGCATCGCCTCGGCGCTGGAGACCCGCAGTTCGCCGGGCGCCTCGACCTGCAGCAGGCGCACCACGCCGTCTTCCGCGTACAGCGCAAAACGCCGCGCGCGCAGGCCCATGCCGAAGGCGGTGCCGTCCAGTTCCAGGCCCAGCGCGCGGGTGAAGCTGGCGTTGCCGTCGGCCAGCATCAGCAGGCCTGGAGGAACCTGCTGGGCGCGGGCCCAGGCCTGCATCACGTAGGCATCGTTGACCGCCAGGCACATCACCTTCACCCCGGCTTCGTGGAAGTCGGCGTAGCGTTGCGCGTAGCCGGGGAGATGCCGGCTGGAACAGGTCGGCGTGAAGGCGCCGGGGACGGCGAACAGCACCACGCGGTTTGCGGCAAACAGTTCGCCGGTGCGGCAGGGGCGGATCTCCTCGCCGACCGCCGACAGCTCGACATCCGGCAGCGACTGGCCGATCTGGATGGTCATGGCGATAGTTTCCTCCGTTGGCGGCCCCGCCATGCTAGCGCCACGGGATGAGGCTTGTCGCCTTGAATCGGGAGCCATGAAAACCCACTTCCTGGACAGGCGGCGTCGAGCCGCAAAATCCCTATCGACGAGGAGATACGAGCATGAATCTGAGTCGCAATTTTCCGTGGAGCCCGGCCAACATGGCCAATATCGGCGACATCCGCGAGGCTTTCGACCGCCTGCTCGGCAACCCGGCCGAGGCGGACCAGTCCAACGTGGTGACCAGCCAGTGGGCGCCGCGGGTGGACATCAAGGAAGAGGACAAGCGCTTCGTGATCTACGCCGACATTCCGGGCGTGGATCCGGAGGAGATCGAGGTGAGCATGGAGAAGGGCATCCTTACCATCAAGGGCGAACGCACCGTGGAGAACCGCGAGCAGAACGGCAAGTTCACCCGGCTGGAGCGTTCGCACGGCCTGTTCTACCGCCGCTTTGCGCTGCCCGACAGTGCCGATGCCGACGGCGTCACCGCGCATGGCAAGGATGGCGTGCTGGAGATCGTCATTCCAAAGAAGGCGGAGACCACGCCGCGCCGCATCACCATCAATACCGGCAGCTGAGACACCCCGCGAGTATTGCGGAGGCGACCTGCCGCGGACAATGATCCGCGGCAGGTCGTCGCGTGTGGAAGGGATCGAATCGGCGGGAGTGGTGCGTGGAATTCAAAGACTATTACGAGATTTTGGGTGTGAAGCCCGATGCGAGCGAGGCCGAGATCAAGGCGGCGTATCGCAAGCTGGCGCGCAAGTACCACCCCGACAAGAACAAGGAGGCCGGTGCCGAGGAGAAATTCAAGGCGGTCAACGAGGCCAACGAAGTGCTCAGGGATGCGGAGAAGCGGCGTTCCTACGACCAGCTGCGCGCCGGCGGCTACCGGCAGGGCGAGCAGTTCCGGCCGCCGCCCGGCTGGCAGGGCCAGCAGGGTTTCGGCGGCGGTGACGACGGCGACTTCAGCGATTTCTTCGAGAGCCTGTTCGGCCGCGCCGGCGGCGGCCACCGCGGCCAGCCGCGGCCGCGACGCGGCCAGGATGTGCAGGCTTCGGTGCAGATCGACCTGCAGACCGCGTTCGACGGCGGCCGCACGCGGCTGGCGATGCAGGATCCGGCCGGTGGCGAGCGCGTGCTGGAGGTGAAGATTCCCGCCGGGATCCAGCCGGGACAGGTGATCCGCCTGTCCGGCCAGGGTCGCAGCGGCGCCGCCGGCGGACCGAACGGCGACCTGCTGCTGGAGGTGGGCATCCGTGACGATGCGCGTTTCCGTCTGGACGGCCACAACGTGGTGCACGTGTTGCCGATCGCCCCGTGGGAAGCGGCGCTGGGCGCTACCGTGCCGGTGCCGACCCTGGCCGGCACGGTCGACCTGCGCATCCCGGCGGGCTCGCAATCGGGCCGCAAGCTGCGCCTGAAGGGGCGCGGCATGCCGGGCGCGCATCCGGGCGACCAGCTGGTGGAGCTGTCGATTCGCACGCCACCGGCCGACAGCGACAAGCAGCGCGCCACCTACGAGGCGCTGCATGAGGCGTTCAAGGGTTTCGATCCGCGCCATTGAGCCGGCGGATCGCACGAATGAAAACGGCGCCCGTGGGCGCCGTTTTCGCAGAAGCCGGTGCGGCGGGGATCAGCCGGGCAGGAATTCCTGCAGCGCCTTGAGCAGTTCCTCTTCCTTGATCGGCTTGGTCACGTAGGCCTTGGCGCCCTGGCGCATGCCCCAGACCCGGTCGGTTTCCTGATCCTTGGTGGTCACCAGGATGATCGGGATATGCGCGGTCTCGGCATTCTTGCTGATCGTGCGGGTGGCCTGGAAACCGTTGAGGTTGGGCATCACCACGTCCATCAGGATCAGGTCGGGCTTCTCCGCCTTGGCCACTTCCACGCCGGCGGCACCGTCCTCGGCGGAAAGGGTCTCATGCCCGAGTTTTTCGACGATCCGCTTGATGCCAAGCAGTTGCGACGGGGAGTCGTCGACGATCAGGATGCGTGCCATAAGGTGATAATCCCCTGCGAGTTTCGATAATTCTAAGCCGTGGCGATGGTACTTCCAAGCACGGTTTCGTCAAACCGTGTTGCCGATGCGCACCACGGTGCGGCCGAAGGAATCACCGGCGAGCATACGCGCAAACACGCCGGGCAATTCGTCGAGGCCGGTTTCACGGGCGGCGATACGGTCGAGGTGCCGCGGCTTCCAGTCGCCGGCGAGCTGCCGCCAGACCCTGTCGCGGAGATCGCGCGCGGTGCCGGCCGAGGCGATGCCGAGCAGGCTCACGCCGCGGATGATGAACGGCATCACCGTGCTGTCGAAGGCGACGCCGCCGGCGTTGCCGCAGATCGCCACGTTGCCGTACGGGCTGACCAGCGGCAGCAGGCCGCCGAGCATGCTGCCGCCGACGTTGTCCAGCGCGCCGCCGAAGCGGGCGGAGTCCATCGGCTTGCCGCTGAAGGCGAGCTGGTGGCGGTCGACGCACTCGCTGGCGCCGAGGCCGCGCAGGAAATCGAAGTGGTCGGCCTTGCCGCTGATCGCATGTACCTCGTAGCCGGCGCGGCTGAAGATGTCGATTGCCAGCATGCCGACGCCGCCGCTGGCGCCGGTTACCGCGACCGGGCCCAGCGCGGGCGTCTGCCGGTTGTCCTGCATGCGCAGCAGCGCCAGTGCCGCGGTGAAGCCGGCGGTGCCGATGATCATGCTTTCGCGCAGGTCCAGGCCGGCCGGCAGCGGGATCGTCCAGCGTGCGTCGAGGCGCGCGTATTCGCCGTAGCCGCCGTCGCGCGTCTCGGACAGGCCGCTGCCGGTGCACAGCACCGCGTCGCCTTCCCTGAAGGCGGGATCGGTCGAGGCGACCACGTGGCCGGCAGCGTCGATGCCGCCGTTCAGCGGGTAATTGCGCAGGATCCGGCCCTTGCCGGTGCCGGCCAGCGCATCCTTGTAGTTGACCGAGGAGTACGCCACCTTGACCAGCACTTCGCCGGGCGAGAGCGCGTCGGTGCCCATGGCCTCGATGCCGGCGCGGTAGCCGGCGTCGTCGTTGTGGATGCGGAACGCGCGGAAGCTGGTCATCTCGATGTCCCTCGGCAGCCGTTCAGGCGCTGACGCTGCTGGTGTCGATCCACTTGGGGATGTAGCTGCCCTGGTAGGTCTGCATCCAGTCGAACAGGGTGGCTATCTCGCCGCCGAACCAGATGCTGTCGCGCTGCTCGGGGCGCACGAAGCGCTCGTCGACCATGTGCTCCATCATCGTGCGCAGGTCGCGGTAGTAGCCGCGCACGTCGAGGAAGGCGCAGGGGTAGCGGTGCAGGCCGAGCTGGGCCCAGGTCAGCATCTCGAACATCTCGTCCATCGTGCCGAAGCCGCCGGGCAGGGCGACGAAGGCATCGGACAGTTCGTACATGCGCGTCTTGCGCTGGTGCATGGTCTCGACCACCACCAGCTCGCTCAGGCCCGGATGCGCCACCTCGAGTTCCACCAGCTGGCGCGGAATCACGCCGATCACCCTGCCGCCACCGGCGAGCACCGCATCGGCCACCACGCCCATCAGGCCGACCTTGCCGCCGCCATAGACCAGCGCGATGCCGCGCCGGGCCATTTCCGTGCCGAAGGCGCGCGCCTGTTCGGCGTACTCGGGATGCCGGCCGCTGCTGGAGCCGCAGTAGACGCAGATGGCGGTGGGTTGGGGCATGCGGATTCCGTTGAAACGCGTTTTCGTAGGAGCCCGCTTGCGGGCGATGCTCTTGGTTGGGATCAGAGCAGAAGCATCGCCCGCAAGCGGGCTCCTACAGCAGACGAAACGGCCCGCCCATGTCGCCACGAGCGGGCCGTGTTGGTGTGGTGCCCCCGGCGATCAATTGCCCTTGTGGATGGCGCGCTTGTCGACCGACAACGCGGCCTCGTGCACGGCCTCGGACAGGGTCGGGTGGGCATGGACGATGCGCGCCAGGTCCTCGGACGAGCCCTTGAACTCCATCGCCACCACGCACTCGGCGATCAGCTCGGAGACGCCCGGGCCGACCATGTGCACGCCGAGGATGCGGTCGGTTTCGGCGTGGGCGAGCATCTTCACCTGGCCTACGGCCTCGTTCATCGCGACGGCGCGGCCGATGGCGGCGAACGGAAAAGTGCCGACCTTGTACGGGATGCCGGCGTCCTTCAGTTCCTTCTCGGTCTTGCCGGCCCAGGCGATTTCCGGCTCGGTGTAGATCACCCACGGCACGGTGTCGAGGTTGACGTGGCCGGCCTTGCCGGCGATCCACTCGGCCACCGCCACGCCTTCCTCGGAGCCCTTGTGCGCCAGCATCGGGCCGCGCACCGCGTCGCCGATCGCCCACACGCCGTCGACGCCGGTGTGGTTGTGCTCGTCGACCACGATGCGGCCGCGCTCGTCCAGCTTCACGCCGGTGTCGTCGGCCAGCAGGCCGGCGGTGTAGGCACGGCGGCCCACGGCCACCAGCAGCTTGTCGACGACGAGCTGCTGCTCGCCATCCTTGTCGGTATAGGTGAGGTGCACGCCATCCTTCTTCACCTCGGCCTTGTTGAGCTTGGCGTTGAGCTTGATGGTCAGGCCCTGCTTGGCAAATTCCTTGGCAGCGATCTTGGCCACGTCGGCATCGGCCACCGAGAGGAACTCCGGCAGCGCCTCGATGATGGTGACTTCGGCACCCAGGCGCTTCCACACGCTGCCCAGTTCCAGGCCGATCACGCCCGCACCGATCACGCCCAGGCGCTTCGGCACTTCGGTGAAGTCCAGCGCGCCGGCGTTGTCGACGATCGCCTTGCCGTCGAATTTCGCGAACGGCAGCTCGATCGGCACCGAGCCGGAAGCGAGGATGACGTTGGTCGCACTGATCGTCTGCTTGGCGCCATCGGCACCAGTGATCTCGACGTTGTTGCCCTTGAGCAGCTTGCCGGTACCGAAGTACGGCGTGATCTTGTTCGCCTTGAACAGCTGCGCCACGCCGCCGGTGAACTGCTTGACGATCTTGTCCTTGCGGCCGACGAAGGTGGGCACGTCGATCTTCGCGTTGTCGGCGGTGATGCCGTGCACACCGAAGTTGTGCGTGAGGTTGTGGAACTGGCGCGAGGAATCGAGCAGCGCCTTGGACGGGATGCAGCCCACGTTGAGGCAGGTGCCGCCGAGTGCCTGCTTGCCGTCTTTGCCGGCGAACGCGTCGACGCAGGCCGTCTTCAGGCCCAGCTGCGCGGCGCGGATCGCGGCCACATAGCCGGCCGGGCCGGCGCCGATGACGATGACGTCGAATTTGTCGCTCATGAAAATCTTCCTTTTCGGCGAGTCAGTTCACTCGCGGATGTAGCGGAGGTGGGCATCAAGACTGAAAACGCAACACTTGAAAACGATGCATCCACAAAATTCAGACAGAGAGCCTCGTTGCCGATCTGCCTTGATCGCCGAGGCGATCAAGGCAGGACGGCGATTAGAGGCCGAGCAACATGCGCTGCGGGTTCTCCAACTGGTTCTTGATGTCGACCAGGAACAGCACCGCGTCCTTGCCGTCGATGATGCGGTGGTCGTAGCTGAGCGCGATGTACATCATCGGCGCGGCGATGATCTGGCCGTTCTCGACGATGGGGCGCTCCTTGATCGTGTGCATGCCGAGGATCGCGCTCTGCGGCGGGTTGACGATCGGGGTGGAGAGCAGCGAGCCGAAGGTGCCGCCGTTGGTGATGGTGAACGTGCCGCCCTGCAGGTCGTCCAGCGACAGCTTGTTCGCGCGCGCCTTGGCGGCGTAGTCGGCGATGCCCTGCTCGACGTCGGCGAAGCTCATGTCCTGCACGTCGCGCAGCACCGGCGTGACCAGGCCCTTGTCGGTGGACACAGCGATCGAGATGTCCTGGTAGCCGTGGTAGACCACGTCGTTGCCGTCGACCGACGCGTTGACGAACGGATAGCGCTTCAGTGCCTCGGCGGCGGCCTTGACGAAGAAGCTCATGAAGCCGAGCTTGATGCCGTGTTCCTTTTGGAACGCGTCGCCCAGCGCCTTGCGCATCTTCACCACTTCGGCGAGGTTCACCTCGTTGAACGAGGTGAGCATGGCGATCGAGTTCTTCGACTGCATCAGGCGCTCGGCGATGCGCGCGCGCATGCGGGTCATCGGCACGCGCTCTTCCGGACGCGCGCCCGGGGTCGGCTTCGCGGCGGGTACGGCGGCGGCCGGGGCGCTGCCGCCCTTGCCGTAGTTGACCAGGTCTTCCTTGGTCACGCGGCCGTCGCGGCCGGTGCCGGCGACCTTGGACGGGTCGATCTTCTCTTCGGTGGCCACGCGCAGGCCGGCCGGGGAAAGATCCTCGGTGCCCTTGGCGGCGGCCTTCGGCGCGGCCGGCGCGGGAGCCGCAGCAACGGGCGCAGGCGCGGGTGCCGCCGCCGCGGGGGCCGGGGCGGTGGCCACGGCACCGGCCTCGATGATCGCGATCACCTGCTCGCTGTTCACCGTGTCGCCGACCTGGTGCCTGATTTCCTTCAGCACGCCGTCGACCGGCGAGGGCACCTCAAGCACCACCTTGTCGGTTTCGAGGTCGACCAGGTTCTCGTCGCGCTTCACCGCGTCGCCGGCCTTCTTGTGCCAGGTGGCGATGGTGGCATCGGAGACGGACTCAGGCAGGACGGGGACTTTGAGTTCGATGGACATAACGGGCCCTTAGGTGGGCACTCATCCGTGAGTGCGAAGATCAAAAAGCGGCCATCCGTGGCCGCACTATTCGAAGGAGCTTACTCCGCGGAGTGGTCGGTGCCGACCGGGGCGACCAGCGCCTGTTCGACGAGTGCCGCCTGTTCGGCGACATGGGTGTTGTGGTGGCCGGCGGCCGGCGCCGGCGAGCGCGCGCGCCCCGCGTAGGAGAGGCTGTGCTTGGCTCCGATGCAGGCCTGCAGGTGGTGGCGGATCTGGAACCAGGCGCCCTGGTTCATCGGCTCTTCCTGGCACCAGATCACTTCCTTGGCGGAAGGGTACTTGTCCAGCTCGGCGCCGACCTCGGCGCGCGGGAACGGGTACAGCTGCTCGACGCGCACGATCGCCACGTCGGCCAGTCCGCGCTTCTCGGCTTCCTCCAGCAGGTCGTAGTAGACCTTGCCGGAGCACAGCACCACGCGCTTGACCTTCTTGGCGGCCAGCTCGCGATGCTCGCCGATCACCAGCTGGAAGCTGCCGTCGGCCAGCTCGTCCAGCGTGGACACCGCCAGCTTGTGGCGCAGCAGCGACTTCGGCGTCATCACGATCAGCGGCTTGCGCACCGGGCGCAGCATCTGCCGGCGGATCATGTGGAAATCCTGCGCCGGCGTGGTCGGCACGCAGACCTGCATGTTGTCCATCGCGCACAGCTGCAGGAAGCGCTCGAGGCGGGCGGAGGAGTGCTCCGGGCCCTGGCCTTCGTAGCCGTGCGGCAGCAGCAGCACCAGACCGCACAGGCGGTTCCACTTCGCCTCGCCGGAGCTGATGAACTGGTCGATCACCACCTGCGCGCCGTTGGCGAAGTCGCCGAACTGGGCCTCCCAGATGTTGAGCGTGTCGGGGTCGGTGGTGGAATGGCCGTACTCGAACGCCATCACCGCCTCTTCGCTGAGCAGCGAGTCGATCACCTCGACGTCGGCGCCGGCGCGCACGCTGGCCAGCGGCATCCAAGTGTGGCCGTCCTTCTGGTCGTGCAGCACCGCATGGCGGTGGAAGAACGTGCCGCGGCCGGAATCCTGGCCGACCAGGCGCATGTCGTAGCCGCCGTCGACGAGGGTGGCGTAGGCGAGGTTCTCGGCAAAGCCCCAGTCGGCCGGCAGCTCGCCCGCAGCCATCTTGCGGCGGTCTTCGTAGATCTTCGCCACGCGGGCCTGCAGGGTGAGGCCGGCGGGCAGGGCGAGGATCTTGCCGGCCAGCTCCAGCAGCTTCTGCTTCGGCACCGTGGTGTCGGTCGGCATCGACAGCTTGCCGCCGAGGAAGCGGGCCCAGTCGACGTGGCCGTCGCGCACCGGCGCCGGATCCAGCTCGGTCATCGGCGCGCCCGCTTCCAGCCGCTGGCGGTAGGCGTCGAACTGCTTCGCGGCCTCGCCCTCGGCCAGCACGCCTTCCTTCACCAGCTGCTGCTGGTACAGGTCGCGCGCGGTCGGGCGCTTGCGGATGATCTGGTACATCACCGGCTGCGTGGCGGCCGGCTCGTCGGCCTCGTTATGGCCGTGGCGGCGGTAGCAGACCAGGTCGATCACCACGTCCTTGCGGAACGTCTTGCGGAACTCGTAGGCAAGCCGGGTCACCAGGATCACCGCCTCCGGGTCGTCGCCGTTCACGTGCAGCACCGGCGCGTTGACCATCTTGGCCAGGTCGGTGCAGTACATGGTGGAACGGGCGTCCTGCGGATTGGAGGTGGTGAAGCCGACCTGGTTGTTGATGACGACGTGCAGGCTGCCGCCGATCCTGAAGCCGCGCGCCTGCGACATGTTGAACAGTTCCATGTTCACGCCCTGGCCGGCCAGCGCGGCGTCGCCGTGGATCAGCACGGCCATCGACTGCGTGTGCGCGGTGTCGCGGCGGCGGGTCTGGCGCGCGTGCACCGAGCCGGTCACCACCGGGTTGACGATCTCCAGGTGCGAGGGGTTGAACGCCAGCGCCACGTGCACGCCGCCCTTGGGCGTCTTGACGTCGGCGGAAAAGCCCATGTGGTACTTCACGTCGCCGGAGTGGGCCGGATCGTCGGGGTGATCGAATCTGCCCTCGAACTCGTCGAACAGGGTCTTCGGCGGCTTGCCCAGGATGTTGACCAGCACGTTGAGGCGGCCGCGGTGGGCCATGCCGATCACCAGCTCCTTGATGCCGTTGTCGCCGGCGGCGCGCACCACGTCGTCGAGCATCGGGATCAGGCTGTCGCCGCCTTCCAGCGAGAAGCGCTTCTGGCCCACATATTTCGTGTGGAGGTAGCGCTCCAGGCCCTCGGCGGCGGTGAGGCCGTCCAGCACGCGCTGCTTGCCGGCCTTGTCCAGGCCGCTCCGGCCGGTGGCCTGCTCGAGCCGGCTGTAGATCCAGTTGCGCTGCTCGTGGTTGCTGATGTGCATGAACTCGGCGCCGATCGTGCTGGCGTAGGTCTTCTGCAGGCGGCCCAGCAGCTCGCGCAGTTTCAGGCGCTGGCCGCCGCCGGCGTAGTTGCCGGTGTCGAATTCGGTATCGAGGTCGGCGTCGGAGAGGCCATGGAAGGCGAGGCCGAGGTCCGGCGCGGGCATCTTCTCGGTCAGGCCGAGCGGGTCGAGGTTGGCGGCGAGGTGGCCGCGCGAGCGGTAGGCGGTGAGCAGGCGCAGCACGCCGGCCTGCTTGCGCGCGTGCTCGTCGCTCACCGGCGCGGCGGCGACGCCGTTGTGGCGCTGCTTCTGCGCGGCTTCGATGCGCGCGATGGCCGCGGCGTGGGAGACATCCCCCGATTCGCGGCCCTTGAAGGAGGCAAAGTAGCTGGCCCATTCGGCCGGTACCGACGAGGCGTCGGCCAGCCAGGCGTCATACAGAGATTCGACGTAATCGGCGTTGCCGCCAGCGAGTTGGGAGGATTCGAAGAACTCGCGGATCAGGTTTGTAGTCACGTCACCACCGGCAGGGAAGGGATGCTTGCAGCCATCCGTGTGACCTTTGAAGTCGCGGTTTCCGTCCGGTTTTCAAGCCCGGCAGACCGCTCGTACGGATGACTGGGGAGAATCCCGACGATTATAGCCTTTGGCTGCTGCGACGCGGCAACCCGCGGGCCGCCCGGAACGGGCTGTTGGCGGGCATTTCGACGATGGTCTAAGGCACGTTTCGCCGCAGGTTGCGGTTTCATGCGGGTTTGCCACGCGGGTCGGCGTCGCCCGGGGGAAAGGGGCGGCGGTCCAGCCGGCTCAGAGATCCACCGATTGCAGCACACTGGCGCGCTCGGAGCGCTCCCAGACCTCATCGAAATGCTGCTGCAGCGGCACCTGGGCCGGACGGTCGAGGCGGGAGGCGCGGCCTTGCACGCGGTCCGCCTCGGGCAGGAACAGATAGCCGCCGGTGTCGTTGAGCAGACAGGCCGAGGCATAGGCCAGATCGGCCTCCTCCACCGGCGTGCGGATCTGGATCGCACTGGACAGGCGCTGCGCCAGCGCGATCAGGCGGTGGTCGTCGCGCTGGGCCGCGGCCGCGTCGTGCAGCAGGATGCGGATCTGCGCGGCGCGGCCGGAGGTCGCGATGCGCCGCAACTCGGCCAGTTCCTCCGTGCTGGCGTAGCAGTCGCTCTCCAGCAGCGGCAGGCGGATGGAGAGCCGGTGGCGGGCGTCGCCGAGCAGCAGCAGGCGCGCGGCGGCGATCTCGCTGCGGCTGCCGGTGGGCAGGGCGATGCCGTCGCGCGGCGGCTCCCGCAGGCCGGCAGCCGCGGGCAGTTCGAGACGCATGGCCCGGTGCGGCCGGCCGGCGTCCTCGAACTCGTCGCCGAATGCGGTGAAACCCTGGCGTTCGTAGAAGCCGATCGCGCCGACCTGGGCATCCAGCGCCACCTGCGGCCAGCCCAGCGCGCGGGCGCGGGCGACCAGTTCGCGCAGCAGCGCCATGCCGACGCCGCGACCGCGCCACGCCGGCAGCACCGCCATGCGGCCGATCTTGTGCTGCGGCGTGAGCCGGCCGCAGCCGATCGGCTGGCCGGCCTCGTCGCGCGCCAGCACGTGCCAGCAGTCCGCATCCAGTCCGTCGCGCTCGCGCTGCTCGGGCACCCCCTGTTCCCGGATGAACACGACCTCGCGCAGATCGAGCAGGGCGCTGCGCTGGTCGGTGCGCGACCAGTCGGCGGGCTCGACGTGGAAGTCCTGCAGTTTCATCGGCGGCGGGGTTTGCGCGGCAGCAGGTGGCCGTCGTTGACCAGGGCCAGCAGCAGGGCGCGCTCGGTGGCATCGAGCCTGCGCGCGACGGTGGGCGCGCGCTGCTCGCACAGCTGCTGCGCCAGCGCCGGCGTGGCCGGGTATGCCTGCCCGTTGGCATACAGCGTGCAGCCGGACTTGCCGCGGCTCCAGGCGAACCGCGACCACGGGTGGCGCAGCAACTGCGCGCCGGCATCGAGCTGCTTCGCCAGCGCGGCGTCGGTCAGCGGCCTGTCCGGTGCCGCCGGCGCCTGCGCGCTGCGGTAGCGGGTGATGAAGCGGCCGAACCAGTCGCGCAGCAGCTCCTCGCGCAGGGCGGCGGCAAACGGCAGCGCGTCCTTCAGCCGCTCGATCGCGGCGCGGTCGATCTCGCCGGTGGCGGTGGCCGGCCTGAGGTCCGGATCGGCATAGCGCAATTCCTCCGGCAGGCGCTCGGCGATGTAGTCGGCCAGGTCGCCGGTCAGCTCGGCCTGGGAGGGCGCGCGCATGCCCACCGAGAACGTCATGCAGGGGCCGCCGAAGGCGACGCCGTCGTGCGGCACGCCCGGCGGCAGGTACAGCATGTCGCCCGGCTCCAGCAGCCATTCGTGGGTCGGCTCGAAATGCACCAGCTGCTTAAGCTCCACGTCGGGACGGAACGCCTTCGGCGCCAGCGGGTCGTCGCTGATCGCCCAGTGGCGCTGGCCCAGGCCCTGCAGCAGGAACACGTCGTACTGGTCGACGTGGGCGCCGACGCCGCCGCCCGGCTCGGCGTAGGAGACCATCACGTCGTCCACGCGCCAGCTCGGCAGGAAGCGGAAATGTTGCAGCAGGCCGGCCACGTCCGCGTCCCACTTGTCGACATCCTGCACCAGCAGGGTCCAATGACTGTCGGGGGTACCGGCGAAGTCGGCCTCGTCGAGCGGGCCCGATTTGACCTGCCAGCGGTCGCGCTTCTCGTCGTGCACGATCAGCCGCGCCAGCGCGGCCGGCTCGCAGGCCAGGCCGGCCAGGTCGTCCGGCTGCAGCGGCGGCTGGAAATCCGGGAAGGCGTTGCGGACCAGCAGCGGCCGCTTCTGCCAGTAATCGCGCAGGAAACGCGCGGGCGGCATGCCCAGGGGCTGTTTCGCGGAGCCGCGGACTTCGATCGGAAAGGGGGCTGGCTTGGTCATGCGCGCATTGTAGCGGCGACCGGCAGGGGCGATGTCAGTGCAGCGCCTTCACCACGGTGTTGAGCCCCAGCACCAGCACCGCGGTGGCGGCCAGCAACGTTGCGGCCCGTGCCGGCATGTGCCGGACGAGCAGGGCGCCCAGCGGCGCGGCGGTCACGCCCCCGACGATCAGGCCGAGCACGGCCACGCCGTTGGTGGCGCCGACGTGCAGCAGGAAGCTGACGCTGGCGGCGGCGCTGACCACGCACTTGGCCAGGTGCACGGTGCCGATCACCGTGCGCGGCGTGGCGCCGCGGGCGACCAGGGTGGTCACGGTCAGGGCGCTCCAGCCGCCGCCGGCCACGGCATCGGCGAAACCGGCCACCAGCCCCAGCGGGCGGGCCGCGCGCGGCACCACGTCGTCATGGCTGCGGTCGCCCCGGGTCGCCCGCCGCAGCAGGAACACGCCCATGCCAAGCATGTAGGGGGTGAGCAGCAGCCGCATCCAGCTTGCCGGGACATGGGTGACCACGTAGACACCGATCACGGCGCCGATCACGCCGGGGATGGCCAGCGTCCAGAACAGCCGCCGCCGCACGTTGCCGGCCGCCAGATGGCTGAGGCCGGAGGCGCCGCAGGTGAAGGTCTCGGCGTAGTGCACGCTGGCGCTGGCCACGGCCGGCGGCAACCCCAGCCCAAGCAGCATCGCCGCGGAGACGACGCCGTAAGCCATGCCCAGCGCGCCGTCGACCAGTTGGGCGAACGCGCCCACGGCAGCGAAGGTGAGGAATTCGGAAAGCGGGGGCATGGCAGGAGACATCCGTGCGCGATGCAAAAGTGTAGCAAGTATCGGAAGCGGCCTCATGGCGCGGAAATAAGCTCTCGGCATATGCACATGCCGACACATCCTTTCCAAGAAGGGCGTCCGGAAAATATTTTTCACATCGAGAGTTTGGACGTCCAAATGGAGTCATCGTGAATACCGTCGCCGTGCCGAACCTTCCAGCGCCGAGCCTGGATGCGGAAAAGCTGACCAGGCTGATCCGCGAGCTGGAGAGCCTGACGGCGGCCCAGCTGTACTGGATCGCCGCGTGGAGCGCGGCGCAGGCGGCGCAGGCGCCGCAGGACATCCCCGTCGCGGTCGCCGGGCGGACCGCCGAGCGGCTGAGCATCGTCTACGGCAGCCAGACCGGCAACGCGAAGCGCATCGCCGAGCAGCTGGCCAGCCGGGGCGAGGCGGCCGGCCTGCCGGTGCGGCTGTTGCGTGCCGATGCCTACCCGCAGCGCGAGCTGGCGCAGGAACGCCACCTGCTCGTGGTGATCAGCACCCAGGGCGACGGCGAACCGCCGGACGACGCGCGCGGCCTGTTCGAGTTCATCAGCGGCAAGCGCGCCCCGAAGCTGCCGGCGCTGCAGTTCGCCGTGCTGGGGTTGGGCGATTCGAGCTACCCGCAGTTCTGCACGATCGGGCGCCAGCTCGACGCGCGGCTGGCCGAGCTGGGCGGCAGCCGCATCGCCGCCTTCGGCGAGGCGGACGTGGAACTCGAGGCGGTGGCCGGGCCGTGGGTGGAGCAGGCGCTGGAACAGGCGCGGGAGCGGCTGCGGCAGGCCGGCGCACCGGTGCGGGCGACCCCGCTGCACGTCGTGCCCAGCCGCAGCGCTTGGTCGCGCGAGCAGCCGTTCCAGGCCGCGGTGCTGGCCAACCAGCGCATCGTGGCGCGCGACAGTGCGCGCGACGTGCGGCATGTCGAGCTGTCGCTGGAAGGCTCCGGCCTGCGCTACCAGCCCGGCGACGCGCTGGGCGTGTGGCCGCGCAATCCGCCCGCGCTGGTGGCACAGTGGCTGGAGGTGCTGCAGCTCGATGGCGCGGTCGAGGTGAGCCATCAGGGCCGCGCGTTGCCGTTGCGGCAATGGCTGGAGGGCGAGCGCGAGATCACCCGGCTCCATCGTGGCTTCATCGCCGCGCTGGCGACCGCCGGCGGCCACGACGAACTGGCCGGGCTGCTGCAGCCGGAGCGGTCGGCGCAGCTGGCCGCGGTGCTCGCCGGCGACCAGCCGATCGACTTGCTGCGCCGCTACCCGGCCGCCTGGCAGCCCGAGGCGCTGCTGTCCGCGCTGCGGCCGCTGGCGCCGCGGCTGTATTCGATCGCCTCCAGTGCGAAGGCGGTGGGCGAGGAGGTGCACCTGACCCTGGCCGTGGTCGATTACGAGGCGCACGGCAGCACGCACTGGGGCGCGGCCTCCTCGTTCCTCGCCGCGGCCGCCGAGGACGGCAGGCTGCCGGTGTTCATCGAGCCGAACGAGCGTTTCCGCCTGCCGGCCGACGGCTCGCGCGACATCATCATGATCGGCCCCGGCACCGGCGTGGCGCCGTTCCGCGCGTTCGTGCAGGAGCGGCGCGAAAGCGGCGCCGCGGGCCGCAACTGGCTGTTCTTCGGCAACCGCCACTTCGCCAGCGACTTCCTCTACCAGGTGGAGTGGCAGCAGGCGCTGCAGGACGGTTCGCTGCACCGGCTCGACCTGGCGTTTTCCCGCGACTCCGAGCAAAAAACCTACGTCCAGCAGCGCTTGCGCGAGCGTGGCGCCGAGCTGTACGCGTGGCTGCAGGGCGGCGCGCATGTCTACGTCTGCGGCGACTCCACGCACATGGCCCGCGACGTGCATGCCGCGCTGGTCGACGTGATCGCCGCCCACGGCCACCGTTCCGCCGAGGAGGCGCAGGCCTGGCTCGGCGATCTCCTGCAACAGGGCCGCTACGCCCGTGACGTGTACTGAGATTTATTTCTGCGCTCATCCGTGAACGCGAGAGTCAAGAAGCGGCCATCCATGGCCGCACTCTTCAGAAAAGCACCCCATGACCTCTCAGCTCGAACATATCAAGGCGGCCAGCCGCCATCTGCGCGGCACCATCGCCGAGGGCCTGGCCGACCCGGTCACCGGCGCGATCGGCGACGACGACACCAAGCTGCTGAAGTTCCACGGCAGCTACCAGCAGGACGACCGCGACCTGCGCGAGGAGCGCCGCCGGCAGAAGCTGGAGCCGGCGTACTCGTTCATGCTGCGCGCGCGCCTGCCTGGCGGCGTGGTGACGCCGGCGCAGTGGCTGGTGTTCGACCGCATCGCCCGCGAGCATGCCAACGGCACGCTGCGCATCACCACGCGGCAGACCTTCCAGTGGCACGGCATCATCAAGCGTCGGCTGAAGCCGACCATCGCGGCGATCCACGAGGCGCTGGCCACCACCATCGCCGCCTGCGGCGACGTGGTGCGCAACGTGGTCAGCACGGCGAATCCGGTGGAATCGGCCGCGCACGCCGAGGCGTATGCCTGGGCGACGCGGCTCTCCGCCGAACTGGCGCCGAAGACGCACGCCTATCACGAGATCTGGCTGGACGGCGAGAAGCTGCATGGCGGCGCTCGCCCCGTGGAAGAGCATGAGCCGCTGTACGGCGCCACCTACCTGCCGCGCAAGTTCAAGATCGGCCTGGCGATCCCGCCGCTCAACGACGTCGACGTGTTCGCCCAGGACCTGGGCCTGATCGCGATCGCCGAGCAGGGCGTGCTGCGCGGCTTCAACATCGCCGTCGGCGGCGGCATGGGCGCGACCCATGGCGACGCCACCACCTATCCGCGGCTGGCCAGCGTGATCGGCTTCGTCACGCCTGAACAATTGTTCGGCGTGGCCGAGGCGGCGATCGGCGTGCAGCGCGACTGGGGCGACCGCGCCGAACGCAAGCACGCGCGGCTGAAGTACACGCTCGACCGGCACGGCCTGGACGCGTTCAAGGCCGAACTGGAATCGCGCCTTGGGTACGCGCTTGCCGCGCCGCGCGCGTACCGCTTCGAACACAACGGTGACCGCTACGGCTGGGTCGAGGGCGGCGACGGCCGCTGGCATCTTACCCTGCATATCGAATCCGGCCGGCTCGCCGACACCGGCGAACGGCGCTGGCTCACCGGCCTGCGCGAGCTGGCGAAGGCGCATGCCGGCGACTTCCGCCTGACCTGCAACCAGAACGTGATCGTGGCCAACGTCGCGGCGGGCGAGCGCGAGCGCATCGACGCGATCGTGCGCGAGCACGGCCTGGACGGCTACCGCCGGCAGAGCGCGATCCGCCGCCACGCGATCGCCTGCGTGGCACTGCCCACCTGCGGCTTGGCGATGGCCGAGAGCGAACGCTACCTGCCGGCGCTGCTGCCGAAACTGGAGGCGCGGCTCGACCATCACGGCCTCGCCGACGCGCCGATCCTGCTGCGCCTGTCCGGCTGCCCGAACGGCTGCTCGCGGCCGTACCTCGGCGAGATCGCCCTGGTCGGGCGCGGGCCGGGGCGCTACGACCTGCGCCTGGGCGCCGACTTCAGCGGCCAGCGGCTGAACCAGGTCTACCGCGAGAACGTGGACGAGGCGGCGATCCTCGCCGCACTCGATCCGCTGTTCGCGCGCTACGCCGCCGAGCGCACGGACGGCGAGGGCTTCGGCGATTTCCTGCTGCGCGCCGGCATCCTCGCGCCGCTGCCGTCGCGGCGCATTCCGGCGGAGCTGGTCGCGTGAGCGCGGCGCTGCTCGAGCAGGCGCCGCACGAGCCGCGGGCGCTGGCCGAATTGAACGCCGTGCTGTCCCGGCTCGATGCCGAACGCCGGGTGGCGTGGGCGCTGGAAAACGTCGCCGGCGAGCACGTGCTGTCGTCCAGCTTCGGCGCGCAGTCGGCGGTCTCGCTGCACCTGGTGACGCGGCAGCGGCCGCAGCTGCCGGTGGTGCTGATCGACACCGGCTACCTGTTTCCCGAGACGTATCGCTTCGTCGACGAGTTGACCGGGCGGCTTGGGCTGAACCTCAAGGTATACAGCTCGCCGCTCAGCCCCGCCTGGATGGAGGCGCGCCACGGGCGGCTGTGGGAGCAGGGCGTGGCCGGGCTCGACCGCTACAACCGGTTGCGCAAGGTCGAGCCGATGCAGCGCGCGCTGGCCGACCTGCACGCGGTGGGTTGGTTCGCCGGCCTGCGCCGCGGGCAATCGAGGAGCCGGGCGGCGATCGAGTTCGCCGGGATCCGCAACGGCCGCTGGAAATTCCACCCGCTGGCCGACTGGAGCGATCGCGACATCGGCCAGTACCTCGCGCGCCACGGCCTGCCCTACCACCCGCTGTGGCAGCAGGGCTACGTCTCGATCGGCGACAGCCACACCAGCCATCGCTGGGAGCCGGGCATGGACGTCGAGGACACCCGTTTCTTCGGGCTCAAGCGCGAATGCGGACTGCACAGCCTCGCGTAGGCTCGCCGCCCCGAACCCGCCGGCATCCCCATCCGGCGCGGCGGGATGCCGATCAGGCTTCAGGCCGCATCGGGCAGCGCCGCGGGCGAACGCTCGCGCCAGTGCGGCACCGCCGACCACTCGGCCGGCACGGTATCGGCGGCGAGCGCACGCACCACGTCGCGGCGGTCCAGGTGCGGCGCGAATTGCGAGATGAACTCCAGCACGTATTCGCGCAGCACGCTCTCGCGGCGCAGCACGATCCAGGTCGTGCACTGGGGGAACAGATGGTCGGCCGGCAGCGCGTGCAGGTCGGTATCGCTTTCCAGCATCGCCATCTCGGCCAGCACGCCGACGCCCAGGCCGGTGCGCACGTAGGTCTTGATCAGGTCGGCGTCGCCGGCGGTCATCGCGATCTGCGGGCGCAGGTCGACGGCCTCGAACGCGCGCCGCAGCGACGAGTCGGCCTTCAGCGAGGAGTCGTAGCTGACCAGCGGCAGGGCGGCCAGCTCGTCGAGCGTGGGCGGCTGCCCGCGTGCGCCCAGCGGATGCCCATGCGGCGTCACGATCACCCGGTGCCAGCGGTAGGCCGGCAGCGCGATGCCCGTGGCCGGCGGCGCGCCGGCCGTGCTGATCACCGCCAGGTCGACGCGGCCGGCCTCCAGCTGGGCCAGTACTTCGCTGTCGCGGCCCGGCTGCAGGTGCACGCTGACCTGCGGATAGCTCTGGCTCAGCGCGCCGATCGCGGTGGGCAGGGCGAAGCGGGCCTGGGTGTGGGTGGTGGCGATGCGCAGCTCACCGTGCGCCTCGTTGCGCAGGTTGGCGGCGATCGAGCGGATGTTGGCCACCTCGGCGAGGATGGTGCGGGCGCGTTCGAGCACGTGGCGGCCGGCATGGGTCACCGCGTCCAGGCTCTTGCCCTTGCGCACG
Organism: Rhodanobacter sp. FW101-FHT13A11; assembly: GCF_058790335.1. NCBI lineage: Bacteria > Pseudomonadati > Pseudomonadota > Gammaproteobacteria > Lysobacterales > Rhodanobacteraceae > Rhodanobacter > Rhodanobacter sp. FW101-FHT13A11. The sequence goes on from NZ_JBYTCN010000003.1 coordinate 188,136, forward strand.
AACAGCTGGAAGCCCAGCTCGTCCTCAAGCTGCTTGAGTCGCTTGCTCAGGCCGGGTTGGGTGGCGTGGACGCGCTCGGCGGCCAGCGTGATGTTGAGGCCGGAGTCGGCGATGGCAACGAGGTAGCGTAATTGGGTCAGCGTCATGGCGATGGTCTCGTGGGCGGTCGGGATCGTGGGATCGGGGCGCGGACGGAACACGGATACATCGCATGGCGCGAGCCAGCATCGTGCGTGGAGCCTGGGCACAGGCGGTCGGCCAGGGGTTGCGGGCGGGTTCGTGCTGGTTGGAAAGGGAAATCATGATTGGACGTCTATACGTCTATTTTTATAAATGGTCAAGTGCGGCGTGGTCCGGCATGCGTCATAACGCGGCGGCATATCGGCGGAAGCGCAAATCATTTGCCGGGGCGGTGACGGCTGCGTAGCGTGGCTTCGCCCTCCCTTGCGCAACGCGGTTCCACCCGAATGAAGCTCTATCCCCTGTTCGCCGACCTGTCCCGCCGTGCCGTGCTGGTGGTGGGCGGCGGCACGGTAGCCGAGCGCAAGGTGGCGGCCCTGCTCGGCGCGCAGGCGCAGGTCACGGTGAACGCGCCCACGCTCACGCCGCAACTGCAGCGCTGGGCGGCGGCGGGGCGCATCGCCCACCGTCCCGATGCGTTCCGCGAGGCCTGGCTGGAACGGGTCTGGCTGGTGGTAGCCGCCACCTCCGACGCCGAACTGAACCGGCTGATCGCCACCTTCGCCGAATTGCGGCGGATCTTCGTCAACGTGGTCGACGATGCGGCGCTGTCGAGCTTCCACGTGCCGGCGGTGGTGGACCGCGCGCCGCTGACCATCGCGATCTCCAGCGGCGGCGAGGCGCCGATGCTGGCACGGCTGCTGCGCGAACGGCTGGAAACCCTGCTCGACCATTCGCTGGGCGCGCTGGCCACGCTGGCGGCGCGCCTGCGCCGGCGCATCCGCCTGCGCCATCCGCAGCCGGCGGCGCGGCGCGGCTTCTACGAGGCACTGTTCGCCGGCCCGGTCGCCGCGCTGCTGCGCCAGGGCCGGCCGGACGAGGCGTGGCGGGCGGCCGAACAGGCGCTGGCGGCGCCGTCGCCCGCGCGGGCGGGCTCGGTGGTGCTGGTCGGCGCCGGCCCCGGCGATCCGGGCCTGCTGACCCTGCGCGCGCTGCGTGCGCTGAACGAGGCGGACGTGATCCTGCATGACCGGCTGGTCAGCCCCGAGGTGCTGGAACTGGCCCGGCGCGACGCCGAGCGGATCGAGGTCGGCAAGCAGGCCGGCCACCACCACACCACCCAGGACGGCATCCACGCGCTGCTGCTGCGGCATGCGCGGGCCGGGAAGCGGGTGGTGCGGCTGAAGGGCGGCGACCCGTTCGTGTTCGGCCGCGGCGGCGAGGAACTGGAGTTCCTGCGCGCGCACGACATTCCGTATGAAGTGGTGCCCGGCATCACCGCGGCGGTGGCTTGCGCGGCCCATGCAGGCGTTCCGCTGACCCATCGCGACCACGCGCAGTCGGTGCGTTTCGTCACCGCGCACTGCCAATCCTCGCACGACAGCCTGGACTGGGCCGCGTTGGCGCAGGAGCGGCAGACCCTGGCCGTCTACATGGGCGTGGCCGGGCTGGGCGAGCTGCAGGCCCGGCTGATCGGGCATGGCCGCGCCCCGTCGACGCCGTTCGCCCTGGTCGAGAACGGTTCGCGCCCGGAGCAACGGGTGGTCACCGGCACCCTGGCCAACCTGGCCGAACGGGCCGTGGTTCACGGGGTGCGTTCGCCAGCCTTGCTGATCCTGGGCGAAGTGGCGTCGCTGGCCACTTCGCTGGCCTGGTTCGGGGCGCCGCCGCTGGGTGCCGCGGTACGGGACATCTGCCCCGCGCGCGCGGCCGCCCCGGTCGCCACCGACGTGCTGGCGGCGGTGCACCGCGCCTGACAGTAGTTTCACCTGGGCGCGAGCATGCTTTCGCGACCGCTTTTTCACCCTGCCAGCCGGAGCCTTCCCGTGATCCACGACAGCATCCTCGACACCATCGGCAACACCCCGATCATCCGGCTCCATCGCCTCGCCCCGAAGCACGTCGAGTTGTACGTGAAGGTGGAGGCGTTCAACCCCGCCGGCTCGGTGAAGGACCGGCTCGCCCTGGCGATCATCCTCGACGCCGAACAGCGTGGCGTTCTGAAACCCGGCCAGACCGTGATCGAGGCCACCTCGGGCAACACCGGCGTGGCGTTGGCGGCGATCTGCGCGGCGCGCGGCTACCCGTTCGTGGCGGTGATGTCGGACACGTTCTCGCTCGAGCGGCGCAAGCTGATCCGCGCCTACGGCGGCAGGGTGGTGCTCACGCCAGGCGCCGCGCGCGGCACCGGCATGGTGGCGAAGGCGGTGGAGCTGGCGCAAAAACACGGCTGGTTCTTCACCAACCAGTTCGAGAACCCAGCCAACCCGGCCTATCACCGGCAGACCACCGCGCCGGAGATCCTGCGCGACTTCGCCGGCCGCCGGCTGGACTACTTCGTCACCGGCTGGGGCACCGGCGGCACGCTCACCGGCGTGGGCGAAGTGCTGAAAGTGGCGCGGCCGGAAGTGAAGATCATCGCCAGCGAGCCGACCGGCGCGGCGCTGCTCTCCGGCAAGGAATGGCAGCCGCACAAGATCCAGGGCTGGACGCCGGACTTCGTGCCAGCCGTGCTGAACCCCAAGGTGGTCGACCGCATCGTGCCGGTCGACGACGTGCTGGCCCGCGATACCTCGCGCGTGCTGGCGCAGCAGGAAGGCATCTTCACCGGCATTTCCTCCGGCGCCACGCTGGCCGCGGCGCTGCACGTCGCCGCGGAGGCACCCGAAGGCTCGGTGCTGCTGGCGATGCTGCCGGATACCGGCGAGCGCTATCTGTCGACGTTCCTGTTCGAGGGGGTCAACGAGGGTTCGGACGAAGTCTGAGCGCGGTCATGGGCCGGTCGCCCGAGCTTGCCGGCGGCCGGCCGGAACCGTTCCGCGTGCGGCGGCGGGTGCGCGTTTCGACGCTCCCGCTTCCCATTCCGCGATCAGTTTCTGGCCCACGCTGGCCAGCGCCCGGATCGCCGGCAGCAGCTCGCGGCCGAGCGGCGTGAGCGCGTACTCGGCCGACGGCGGCGAGGTGTCGAGCACGCACCGCGTCACCAGCCCGCGCGATTCCAGCTCGCGCAGCCGCGCGCTCAGCACGCGCGCGGAGATGCGCGGGATGTCGTGGCGCAGTTCGCCGAAGCGGCGCGGTTCGGCGCTCAGGTACCACACCACGTTCGGCGCCCACGCGCCGCGCAGCAGCGCCAGGCTCTCGGTGAGCGGGCAGGCCGGCGGTGCGGTGACCTTGCTCTTGCGTACGGGCAGGCCCATCGGGATTCCATCGGAGAGTGCGGTAACCGGAGGGATACTACATTTTCCCGCTAACCGATGGTTAGGTGGTATCCATGGGTAACCATGATGGCTAGCATGCCGCCATCGCTGTGTCGCGTGCAGGCAGCCGCCTCGCGCGGCCGCAGCGGTGGTTCTTCCCCACGCCCCCAACACGGAGAAAATACATGAAGCTTTATTACTCGCCGGGCGCCTGCTCGTTGTCGCCGCACATCGTGGCGCTGGAAGCCGGCATCGCGCTGCCGCTGGAAAAGGTCGACGGCAAGGCCAAGCGCACCGAGGGCGGCGCGGATTTCTGGCAGGTCAACCCGAAGGGCTACGTGCCGGCGCTGGTGCTGGACAACGACGAACTGCTGACCGAAGGCCCGGCGATCGTGCAGTACCTGGCCGACCTCAAGCCCGAGAGCGGCCTGGCGCCGGCCAACGGCACGCTGGCGCGCTACCGCCTGCAGGAGATGCTGGGCTACATCAACTCCGAGATCCACAAGAGCTACAGCCCGCTGTTCAAGCCGGACACGCCCGAGGCCACCCGCGCCGAGCGCAAGGCATACCTCAAGCGCCGGTACCAGTTCATCGAGGACGTGCTGGCGAAGCAGTCGTACCTGCTGGGCGACCATTTCACCGCCGCCGACGCGTACCTGTTCACCGTCACCAATTGGGCGAAGCCCGTGGAGCTGGATCTGTCGGGCTTCCCGGCGCTGCTGGCGTTCCAGAAGCGCGTGGCCGCACGTCCTGCCGTGCAAGCGGCGATGGAGGCGGAAGGGCTGGTGAAGAAGGCCCTCGCCTGATACGCAGCGGGCCGCGCGGCCTGGAACGAGAGTCCCCCTCCCCTGCGTGCAGGGGAGGGTTGGGGTGGGGTGCTTTTGATTCTTGGCAATCCCGGAGAACCCCCTCTCAACCTCCCCCTGCAAGCAGGGGGAGGAGCAATACCGCAATGCCGCGACGACGACGCGATGCCCGCTTGCGCAGGCATGGCGCCGGTAAAACTTGAGGGTGGGAGGATGCGCGTCAGATATCCCGCGCCAGCCCTTCGGCGAGACCGGTGTAACCGCCCGGCGTCAGCGCCAGCAGGCGCTGCTTCGCCTCGGCGGGCAGCTCCAGCTTGCCGATGAACTCGCGCATGGATTCACGCGTGATGCCATGCCCGCGAGTCAGCGCCTTGAGCTGTTCGTACGGTTCGGGCAGGCCGTAGCGGCGCATTACGGTCTGCACGGCTTCGGCCAGCACTTCCCAGCTGGCGTCGAGGTCGGCGGCGATGCGGTCGGCGTTGACGTTGAGTTTGCCCAGGCCTTTCTTCAGCGATTCCAGCGCGACCAGGCTGTGGCCGAAGGCGGTGCCGAGCGCGCGCAGCACGGTGGAGTCGGTGAGGTCGCGCTGCCAGCGGCTGATCGGCAGCTTTTCCGCGAAGTGGCCGAGCAGGGCGTTGGCGAGGCCGAAGTTGCCTTCGGCGTTTTCGAAGTCGATCGGGTTGACCTTGTGCGGCATGGTCGAGGAGCCCACTTCGCCGGCCTTCAGGGTCTGCTTGAAGTAGCCCAGCGAGATGTAGCCCCAGATGTCGCGGGCCAGGTCGATCAGGATGATGTTGGCGCGGCGCACGGCGTCGCAGTATTCGGCCACGTTGTCGTGCGGCTCGATCTGGGTGGTGTAGGCGTTGAAGTCGAGGCCGAGGCTTTCCACGAAGCGCTGCGAGAACGTGCGCCAGTCGACTTCCGGATAGGTGATGGCGTGGGCGTTGTAGTTGCCCACCGCGCCGTTGATCTTGCCGGAGATTTCCACGGCGGCGAGTTGCCGGCGCTGGCGTTCCAGGCGCGCCACCACGTTGGCGATTTCCTTGCCCAGCGTGCTGGGCGAGGCGGTCTGGCCGTGGGTGCGCGACAGCAGCGGCAGCGCGGCGTTAGCGTGGGCTATGTCGCGCAGTTTGGCGATCACCGCGTCCAGCTGCGGCAGCAGCACCTGGCTGCGCGCGTCGCGCAGCATCAGTGCGTAGGACAGGTTGTTGATGTCCTCGCTGGTGCAGGCGAAGTGCACGAACTCCTTGGCCTGCGCCAGGCCAGCATCGGTGCCGATGCGTTCCTTGATGAAGTATTCGACTGCCTTCACGTCGTGGTTCGTGGTTGCCTCGATTGCCTTGATCCGTGCGCCATCGGCCACGCTGAAGTTGTTCGCGATGGCTTTCAGCGTGTCGATCTGGCCCGCGTTGAACGCGGGAAGCTCGGCGATCTTCGGATCGGCGGCCAGCGCCAGCAGCCATTCGATTTCCACCTGCACGCGGCGGTGCATCAGGCCGAACTCGCTGAAGATCGGGCGCAGCGCTTCGACCTTGCCGGCATAGCGGCCGTCCAGTGGTGACAGGGCGGTCAGGGCGTGAGAGGACATCGGGGCATTCCGGCGGGGTGAAACGGCCATTTTACATTGACAGCGCGTCTCTGCTTGGCGGCTTATAGTGTTTTTCCCCGTTCACCCTGAGCGTAGCCGCGCAGCGGCGAAGTCGAAGGGGTATCGGGAGAGGCTTCGACTTCGCGCCTTTGGCGCTACGCTCAGCCCGAACGGCTCAAAATAGCGTGGCGCTGCTTTAATCATCCAACGCTCTTTCCCCCCGAAGGATTTTCCCCATGAGCAGCTTCCGCATCGAACACGACAGCATGGGCGAGTTGAAAGTCCCCGCCGACGCGCTGTACGGCGCGCAGACCCAGCGCGCGATCGACAACTTCCCGATCTCCGGCCTGCACCTGCCGCGCCCGTTCATCCGCGCGCTGGGGTTGATCAAGGCGGCCGCGGCCGAGGTCAACCTGGCGATGGGCCACCTGAAGAAGAACCAGGCCGCGGCGATCCGCAAGGCGGCGCTGGCGGTGGCGGGCGGCCAGTACGACGCGCAGTTCCCGATCGACATCTTCCAGACCGGCTCGGGCACCAGCACCAATATGAATGCGAACGAGGTGATCGCGCACCTGGCGGTGCAGGGCGGCGCCAAGGTGCACCCGAATGACCACGTCAACTACGGGCAAAGCTCGAACGACGTGATCCCCACCGCGATCCACGTCAGCGCCACGCTCACCGCCAGCGAACAACTGCTGCCGGCGCTGAAGCACCTGAAGAAAACCATCGACAAGCGCGCGCGCGAACTGCGCAGCACGCCGAAGACCGGGCGCACCCACCTGATGGACGCGATGCCGATCACCTTCGGGCAGGAGTTGTCCGGCTGGTCGGCGCAAGTGGCCTCTGCCATCGAGCGGATTGAGGATGCGCTGAAGCGGATGCGCCGGTTGCCGCAGGGCGGCACTGCGGTGGGCACCGGGATCAACGCCGATCCGAAATTCGGCCCGGCGATGGCGACGCAGTTGAAGAAGCTGACCGGGGTGAGGTTCGAATCGGCGCAGAACTATTTCGAGGGCATGGCCGCGCAGGACGCCGCGGTGGAGCTGTCCGGCGCGCTGAAGACGCTGGCGGTGGCGCTGATGAAGATCGCCAACGACCTGCGCTGGATGAACTCGGGCCCCTTGGCCGGCCTGGGCGAGATCGAGCTGCCGGCGCTGCAGCCGGGCTCGTCGATCATGCCGGGCAAGGTCAACCCGGTGATTCCCGAGGCCACCGCGATGGTCGCCGCACAGGTGATCGGCAACGACGCCTCGATCACCATCGCCGGCCAGTCCGGCAACTTCCAGCTCAACGTGATGCTGCCGCTGATCGCGCACAACCTGCTGCAGTCGATCGGCATCCTGGCCAACGTCAGCGTGCTGCTGGCCGACAAGTCCATCGCCGGCTTCAAGGTCAACAAGGCGCGGGTGAACCAGGCGCTGGCGATGAACCCGATCCTGGTTACCGCGCTGAACCCGGTGATCGGCTACGAGAAGGGCGCGGCCACCGCCAAGCTGGCGTACAAGCAGCACCGGCCGATCATGGACGTGGCGCTGGAAACCACCGGGCTGTCGAGGGACGAGCTGAAGAAGCTGCTCGACCCGATGGCGCTGACCAAGGGCGGTATCCACGGCTGACCCTGCAACTTCTTGTTGTTGTAGGAGCCAGCTCGCGGGCGATGCTCGTGTTCTGAATCTCCCTACCCAGCCAACCATCAGAGCAAATGCACCGCCCGCGAGCGGGCTCCTGCATGGGATCAATCGGAGAACACGGCGAAGCCTTTCTTGCCGTCCTTGTCCTTCATGTCCTTGCCGCAATCGTCGACGTCCTTCTGCTGCATCGTGGCATAGGGTTTGAACGCGGGCATGGCGTCGGCGAGCTTTTGCTGCGAGGCCAGTATGTCGGGCAGCCGCTTGCACAGTTGCATGGCGGCGGCCTGGATCTGGTCGGTCTGCGGCTTGATGCTGGCCTCGATCTCCTTGTCGCTCTTGCCGGTGAACGCGCCCCAGATCGCCTGCTTCGCCGCGGTGACGCCGAGGTCCGCGCCGCTGGCGCCGATGTCCATGCCGGCCTCGGCGATGCCGATGATCTGCTGGCGGTAATCCACCAGCATGGCGTGCTGCTCCGGCGTGGCCTCGACCGGCTTGCCGGCGATCACCAGCGTGCCTTGCGGGGTGATCACTGCCTTGGGGAGGGAGCCGTCATGCGGGTGTGGTCCGTTGCCGACGTGGATATTGCCCAGGCCGATGTCCTGGGTGACCAGTTCCTTCTTGGACTGCTCGATGCTCTTGCGGACCTCCGCGGCGATCGCCGAGGAGGAGGTCTGTTCGCGGACTTCCTTCGCGGCTTGCGCCATGTCGCCGGCGGCGCCCGACTGGGTGGTGTCCGGCCCGGATTGGCTGCAGGCGGCCAGCGGCAGCAGCAGGACCAAGGCGAGCGCGCTGAACGTGATGGACTTCATAGGTGTTCTCCTTTCCCCGAATTCGAGCGGAAGTCAGCTGTCGTCGCGCCAGCGGCGGAACCAGATGGCGCCGGCGAGCATGGCGGCAGCGGCGGCGACACCGATCCAGACGTTCGGCGACGCCAGGGCGACGTAGGTGTGGGTGACGCTCAGCGTGGACAGCACTTCGGCTGGGTTGTTGCCGCCGACACGCGGAACCTCGCTGAGCCAGCCGCCGGGGAACACGCTGAACAGGGCGCGGACCACCACGTTGCGCCAGTACCAGCTGTTCTGCAGGTCGATCGTGCCCAGCAGGTTGAACCAGCCGATCACGATGCCCAGCGCCACCGGCAACACCACCGCCCACAGGAACGGCTTGCTGCGGGCCCAGGCCGAGCACAGCATCAGCCAGCCCACGGTCGGCAATGTCCACAACAGGTACAGCGGGATCGAGCCGACCAGGTTGGCTATGACCTGCAGCGGATGCGACAGCAGCAGCAAGTGCCATACGCCGACGCCATGGAAGGACAGCGTGATCGCGAACATCAGCAGCATCACGATGCCGGTCAGCATGCCTACGGCCACGGCGATCAGCGGCGCGACCACCGTGGCGGTGACCACCTTGGACAGCACGGTGGCGGTATCGGTGATCGGCAGCGATTTCCAGAACAGCAGGCTGCGGTCGCGGCGATCGTCGTAAAGCGCGCCGAGGCAGTAGAAGAACACCACGAAGCCCAGCACCACGCCGATGATCAGCGTCGGCGAATACATCGCCATGTCCAGGCCTGCGCCCACGTTGTCCATGGAATTCTTGTCGAGCGCCCTGTTGAGCAGGCGCATGTTGTTGTCGGCGCCGCCGAAGGCGAAGTTGAAGCCGCGCCTCCTGCCCATCACCTCGCCGGTGATGATGCCCATCAGGTTCAGCAGCAGGAACACGCCGCCGGTGATGACCGGCGCCCAGAAGAAGCCGCCCCGGTGTTCCCACAACTCGCGTTTCAGGAGCCAATAGAAGGTTTTCATGCGTAGGTTCCCTTCATGGTGGCGACAAACAGGTCGCTGACGGAGGGCCGGCGGGTTTCGCCCAGCTGCTCCAGCGTCGCGCGGTTCGCGCCGTCAAACAGAAAAATGCTCTTGCCGAACACCTGCCGCTCGTCCAGCGGCTTCAGCGCACGGGCCGCCTCGGCCCTGTCGGCGCCCACCATCACCTCGATGAAGCGGTCGCCGACCGCGTCCATGTCGGCATCCAGCACGATCCTGCCGTCGCGGATGAACATCAGGTCGGTGAGGATGTGCTCGACTTCCTCCACCTGGTGCGTGGTGACGATGATCGTCTTGTTCTCGTCGAAGTAGTCTTCCAGCAGGTTCTGGTAGAACTGCTTGCGGTAGAGGATGTCCAGGCCCAGGGTGGGCTCGTCCAGGATCAGCAGCCTGGCGTCGATGGCCATCACCAGTGCCAGGTGCAGCTGCACGATCATGCCCTTGGACATCTGCCGCACGCGCTGGTCGGGCTGCAGCTTGGTGCGCGCCAGGAAGGCCTCGCACTTGGCGCGGTCGAAGCGCGGGTGCACGTTGGCGACGAAGTCCACCGCCTGGCGCACCTTGATCCAGCGCGGCAGCACGGCCACGTCGGCGATGAAGCAGACCTCGCCCATCAGCTTGTCGCGCTGCTTGCGCGGGTCGAAGCCCAGCACGTTCAGCTCGCCGCTGAAGTCGGTGAGGCCCAGGATCGCCTTCAGCGCGGTGGTCTTGCCGGCACCGTTGGGGCCGATCAGGCCGACGATGCGGCCGGGCTCGACCTGGAAGCTGACGTTGTCCAGCGCCAGCGCCGACTTGTACCGCTTGCTCAGGCCGCTGGCCGTGATCACCGCGCTCATGATTTCTCCTCCTTGTCGGCCTGATCCTTGCCGGCGTGGGCTTCGCGCAGCAGCGTATTCAGATCCAGCCCCAGCCTCTGCAGCCGGGCGTACAGCGCGGGCCACTCCTCGCGCAGGAACCGCTCGCGTTCCGATTTCAGCAGCGCCTCGCGTGCGCCTTCGATGACGAACATGCCCAGACCCCTCCTTTTTTCAACCAGTTGTTCGTCGACCAGTTCCTGGTACGCCTTCGACACGGTCAGCGGGTTGATCTGAAAGTCCGCGGCCACCTGGCGTACCGACGGCAGCGGGTCGCCCTCGTTCAAGGCGCCGTCCAGGATCATCGCCACCACGCGTTGCTGCAGCTGGCGGTAGATCGGGACGCTGTCGTTCCAGGTCATGCTCATGTTTTATTCCTTGGCGATGCGGCCGAACTTGTTGCCAAACGCATAGTAGGGCATGACCAGCTGCGACCCGAGCAGGCTGAACTGCTCGGTATTGCCGGGATCTTCCAGGCGGCGCATGGCCGGGGTGGCGGCGATTCCGGCTACCCCGATCTCGCTCAGCAGGGCGGCCGAGCGCATCTCGGCGGCACTGGGGCGGACCTGGACCGGCGCCAGGTTGATGACGGGGATGGCACTGGCCTTGGCGGCCGGGGCGGGCTGGCGCTCGACGTTGTAGTTGACGGCGCTCAGGCTGGCGAAGGTGAACAGGACGGCGGCGACGCTGGCGATCAGGTTCTGCGCTTTCATGACGGGCCTCCTTAGTGACCTCGTTGAGTGGTGTTGTAGTGAACTATAACACTAGATTTTGAGCTGTCAATAGGCGCGATGCGATTACGCAACATGACTGATGGCCTATAGGGCCGGGCGGGAGCCCCGGCGGCGCTGATGGCATGCTGCGGCTTGCGGCGGCGGCCGCACAGGAGCATTCCTCAGCCATTGCCGCTGACAGCCGTCACCCAGCGGCTTTCCGCCAACCTGGTCCAATGCGCCGGCATCACCCGCACCGGCCGGGTCGACGAGGGCCTGGATGCCGCCGTGCGCGCCAGCGGCCAGCCGCGCGAGGAAGTGCTGGCCCGACAACTCGCCGGCATTCCGCTGGGGCGCATGGCCGAGCCCGAGCAGATCGCCGATGTCGCGGTGTTCCTGGCTTCGGCGCGGGCCAGCTACGTCACGGGCGCGATCATCCCGACGGATGGCGGCAGGACGTCCACGATCTGACCATCAAGACGGCAAGGGCCGGCCATGCGGCCGGCCTTTGCGCAAGCGGGGCGCCCGGTCAGTCGTGTGCGGCGTAGACCTGCTTGCCGCCGACCCAGGTCTGCAGCACCTTCGTGTTCCAGATCTTGCTCGCCGGATCCTTGAAGATGTCGTGGTCGACCAGGATGAAGTCGGCCCACTTGCCCGGCTCCAGCGTGCCCAGGGTCTTTTCCGCATGCTCGGCGTACGCCGCGTCGAGGGTGAAGGCGCGCAGCGCCTGGGTCAGCGTCATGTCCTGGTCGGGATACCAGCCGCCGGGCGGCTGGCCAGCGTGATCCTCGCGGGTGACCGCCGAGTACAGGCCGTAGAACGGGTTTGGCGATTCCACCGGGAAATCCGAGCCGCCGGCGACGACCGTGCCCTGCTTGAGGAAGCGCTGCCAGGCGTAGGCGCCCTTGATCCGCTCGTGGCCGATGCGGTCCTCCGCCATGTTCATGTCGGAGGTGGCGTGGGTCGGCTGCATCGAGGCGATCAGTTTGAGCGGCACGAAGCGGGGGATGTCCTGCAGCGACACGATCTGTGCATGCTCGACCCGGTTGCGCAGCGCCATGGCGTCGGGATGCGACTTGTACGCGGCGGCGAAGCTGTCCAGCACTTCGCGGTTGGCGCGGTCGCCGATGGCGTGGATGGCTACCTGGTAGCCCTTGCCGAACGCCTTGTCGATCTTCGCGGTCATCGTCGCGGGCGGCATGAACAGCAGGCCGCGGTTGTGCGGGTCGTCGGCGTAGGGCTGCAGCATCGCCGCGCCGCGGCTGCCCAGCGCGCCGTCGGCGAACAGCTTCACCGCGCGCACGGTGAGGAAGCCGTTGCCGTAGCCGATCAGCGGGCCCTCCTTGCTGATCGTGTCGAACGCTTCGCCGGTGTCATGGATCATCGCGTAGATGCGCGCGGTGAGCTTGCGCGCGTCGGCGTACTGCCGATAGAGCCTGTAGTTGTCCGCATCGATGCCCGCGTCGCCGACGCCGGTGAGGCCGACACTGGCCATCTCGGCCAGCGCGGTGTCCAGCGCGGCGGCCTTTTCCGGCATGGTCGGCGCGGGCACCTTGCGGCCGACCAGCTCGGTGGCGCCGTCGACGAAGACGCCGGCCGGATGGCCGTCGGCGTCGCGCTCGATGCGGCCGCCGCCGGGATCCTTGCTGGCCTTGCTCACGCCGGCCAGCCGGATCGCCGCGGTGTTCGCCCAGGCGGCGTGGCCGTCGACGCGGCTCAGCCAGACCGGTCGGTCGGGCACCACGCTGTCCAGTTCCTTCGCGGTGGGAAAGCGGCCGAGCTTCCAGATTTCCTGGTTCCAGCCGCCGCCGAGGATCCACTTTGCGTCGGGGTGCGCCGCGGCATATGCCTTCACCTTGGCCAGCGCCTCGGCCAGCGATTTCGTGCCGGTGAGGTCGACGCTGTTGCGCGCGTAGCCCAGTTCCAGCACGTGGCCGTGGGCGTCGATCAGGCCGGGCAGCAGGGTGTGGCCATGACCGTCGACTACCCTGGCGTCGCCCGCGCGTGCCGCCAGTTCGGCGCTGCCGCCGGTGGCGACGACCTTGCCCTGGTCGACCAGCAGCGCCTGGAAGTGCTGCAGCTCGCCGTGGCTGTCCAGCGTGTAGCCGTTGACGTTGTCGACCAGCAGGTCGGCGGCCTGCACGGTGGGCGCCAGGGCCAGCAGGACGAGCATGGACAGGCGTAGCGAGCGTTTCATGCGCGGGTTCCGGTAGCGGGTGAACCCGCAGTGTGTCGGCAGGCGCGCGGTTTTTCCACCGTGGCGGCCGCCGGGCGCCGGCGTTGCAACGAAAAACGCCCCCTCCGCGCGGGAGAGGGCGTTCGTGTCGGCGGTGCGGCCGGGGTCAGGCGGCCTTGGCGACCAGCGTTTCGATCGTGCTGTGCGCCGACTTCAGCGCCGCGGCCTTCTGCTCGTCGCCGATCGCGACGCCTTCGGCCCGCACGAACTCGATGTCGCCGATGCCGATGAAGGCGAACGCGGTGCGCAGGTAGGGCTCCTGGAAGTCCATTGCGGCGGCAGGCGTGTCCTTGCCGTAGACACCGCCGCGGCTGGAGGCCACGATCACCCGCTTGCCGCCGGCCAGGCCTTCGGGACCGTTCGCGGTGTAGCGGAAGGTCTTGCCGGCGACCAGGATGCGGTCGAGCCACGCCTTGAGCTGGCTGGAAATGGCGAAGTTGTACATCGGCGCACCAATCACCACCACGTCGGCGGCGAGGAACTCTTCCAGCATCTCGGTGCCGAGCACGGCGGCGGGGTCGCTGGCGTCGGCCACCGGCGTCCAGTGCGGCAGCGGCTGCGCGGCCAGGTCGTGGTAGTGGACGTTGGCGTCGGGCGTAGTGCGCTTCAGCTCGGCTACGATGTCGGCGGTCAGCTGGCGCGAGACCGAATAACCACCCAGCGCGCTGGAATCGATATGCAAGAGTTTCATGAAAAGGTTCCTGGTCAGGCCATGTGATTGGCGATGGAATCAGGATATATTTGGAACAATGCGGCGATAAGATGGTATTTATCGAACTTATCGTTCTTGAATGGAAACGACCATGACGATATTGAGCGGCGCCCTGCAGGACCTCAACGACCTGTACTTCTTCGCTGCGGTGGTCGAGCACGGCGGTTTTTCCGCGGCCGGCCGCGCGCTGGGCGTGCCGAAGTCGCGCCTGAGCAAGCGGGTGGCGCAACTGGAGGAACGGCTGGGTGTACGCCTGCTGCAGCGGACCACGAGGCGCTTCGTGGTGACCGAGGTCGGCGAGCGCTTCTACGCGCATTGCCGCGCCGTGCTGGAAGAGGCGCAGGCGGCGCAGGACGCGGTGGACGAACTGCGCGCCGAGCCGCGTGGCGTGGTGCGCCTGAGCTGCCCGGTGTCGCTGGCGCAAACGGTGCTGGCGTACGTGCTGCCGGAATTCCTCGCGCTGTACCCGAAGATGCAGGTGCGGCTGCTGTCCAGCGACCGCCGGGTCGACGTGATCGGCGAGGGCTACGATTTGGCGATCCGCGTGCGCAGCAAGCTGGATACGGATGCGAACCTGGTGATCCGCAGTTTCGGCCAGTCGCGTACCAAGCTGGTGGCCAGCCCCGCCTTGCTGAAAGCCCAGGGACGTCCGGCCACGCCGGAGGAACTGGCCAAGCTGCCGGCGCTGTCGATGCGCGAGCACGAAGGCGCGCAAGTGTGGGAACTGATCGGCGCGAACGGCGAGCAGGTCAACGTCGAGGTACAGGCGCGACTGATCACCGGCGATTTCGCGGTGCTGCTGGAGGCTGCCCGGCGCGGCATGGGCGTGGCGCTGCTGCCGGAGTTCGTCTGCGCGCCGGCGATCACGGCCGGCGAACTCGAGGTGGTGCTGCCGGAATGGAGCGTACCCGAGGGCACCATGCACTTCGTCTATCCCAGCCGGCGCGGCATGCTGCCGGGCGTGCGCGCGCTGGTCGATTTCCTGGCCGAGCGGCTGCCGGCCACCACCTTGCTGAAGCACGAGCAATGCAAGCAGCGCCCGCTGGACGAACTTCCGGCGATCTGATGCGTACGCTGGCCCCGATGCAGTACGCTTCTGGGTTTACGGACATTTATACGGCCAAATGATGATCGCGACCAAGCTACCCAAAGTCGGTACCACCATCTTCAGCGTGATGAGCCAGCTGGCGATGCAGCACAAGGCGGTCAACCTGGGCCAGGGTTTTCCTGACTTCGAGCCGCCGCAGGGGTTGCGCGATGCGCTGAACCGCGCCATGAACGAAGGCCGCAACCAGTACGCGCCGATGCACGGCACCGCCGCCCTGCGCGAGCAGATCGTGCTGAAGACCGAGCGGCTGTACGGCCGCAAGCTCAACGTCGACACCGACATCACGCTCACCTCCGGCGCTACCGAAGCGATCTTTGCGGCGATCGCCGCGACGGTGCGCGCAGGCGAAGAGGTAATCGTGTTCGACCCGGCCTACGACTGCTATGAGCCGGCGATCGACCTGCAGGGTGCGCGCGCGGTGCATATCCCGCTGACCGTGCCGGCGTTCGCGATCGACTGGCAGCGCGTGCGCGACGCGGTGACGCCGAAGACCCGCATGATCATGATCAACAGCCCGCACAACCCGTCCGGCGCGGTGCTGTCCGCGGCCGATCTGGACGAGCTGGCGGCGATCGTGCGCGACACCGGCATCGTGGTGCTGTCCGACGAGGTGTACGAACACATCGTCTACGACGGCGCGCGGCACGAGAGCGTGCTGCGCCATCCGGAGCTGGCCGAGCGCAGCATCGTCGTGTCCTCGTTCGGCAAGACCTATCACTGCACCGGCTGGAAGGTCGGCTACGCGGTGGCGCCGGCCGCGCTGTCGGCCGAGTTCCGCAAGGTGCACCAGTACCTCACGTTCTGCACCTTCCATCCGGCGCAGGTGGCGTTCGCCGAGTTCATGGCCAGCACGCCGCAGCACTACCTGGAGCTGCCGGCGTTCTACCAGGCCAAGCGCGACCGTTTCCGCGCGCTGCTGGCGCCGTCGCGCTTCAAGCTGCTCGACGTGCCGGGCGGTTACTTCCAGCTGGTCGACTATTCGGCCATCCGCGACGAGGACGATCTCGCCTTCAGCAAGTGGCTGGTCGAGCATGGCGGCGTGGCGGCGATCCCGCTGACGCCGTTCTACGAAAGCGCGCCGGGCACGCGCCTGCTGCGGCTGTGCTTCGCCAAGAGCGACGCCACGATGGAAGCGGCCGCGGAGCGGTTATGCCGGCTGTGATCATGCAACCGCTGAAGGTTTCGCTGGTGCAGGGCGCCACCCGCTGGCACGACGCGCCGGCGAACCGCGACTACTACGGCGAGCTGGTGCGCCAGGCGCTCGGCAGCGACCTGATCGTGTTGCCGGAGACGTTCCTGTCCGGCTTCAGCAACGACATCCATGCCAGCGCCGACACCATGGACGGCGAGGGTGTGGCCTGGCTGCGTGCGCTGGCGGTCGAGGTGGGTGCGGTGGTCTGCGGCAGCCTGGCGATCCGCGAAAACGGCGTCGTCTACAACCGCCTGCTGTGGGTACGGCCGGACGGCAGCTTCGAGCAGTACGACAAGCGCCACCTGTTCCGCATGGCCGGCGAACACACCCGCTACGGCGGCGGCAGCGAGCGGCTGGTGGTGGAACTGAAGGGTTGGCGCATCCTGCCGCAGGTCTGCTACGACCTGCGCTTCCCGGTGTGGCTGCGCAACCGCCGGCTGGCCTCTGCCGCTGGCGGCATGGACTACGACCTGGCCGTGTTCGTGGCGAACTGGCCCACGCCGCGCCGCGGCCCGTGGCGCACGCTGCTGCGCGCGCGCGCGATCGAGAACCTCGGCTACGTGGTCGGGGTGAACCGGGTCGGCGTGGACGGCAACGAGATTCCTTATGCCGGCGATAGCGCGGTGATCGACCCGGTCGGCGAGCCGCTGGTGGAACTGGGCGCGCAGGAGCAGGTGGTGACGATCACGCTGGACCCGGCGCCGCTGCTGGCGCACCGCGAACGTTTCCCGGCGTGGATGGATGCCGACGCGTTTACGCTCGATCCGGGTTGATGACGCCATCGCCAACTGGCAGTGCCGTGACCAAGGCCTGACGGACGCAGAGCGCACCCGCGGTGATACGCGCTGCTCGACTCCGCGTCGGCCATGAAAAAACCTGGCCCCTTTCGGGGCCAGGTCGAATGACACAACGCGAAGTGCGTGGATCAGAAGCGCTGCGTGTATTTCACGTAGACGAAGCGGCCGATATCAAAGCCACCGTAGTACGACACGTTGGCGCTCGGTTGGGTGTACATCACTGGGCCGTACTTCGCGAATACGTTGTTGGCGCCAACGGCAATGGTCGCATTCCATGGCGCTTCCCAGCGTGCCTGTACGTCGTTGAAGGTGACTGCACCCGTGACCTTGCGACGCGAAATGGCGCTGGCCGGGGTGTTTGTGCCAGCTACGTACGCACCCGTCGGTGCATAGGTCA
Source organism: Rhodanobacter sp. FW101-FHT13A11 (assembly GCF_058790335.1). Classification (NCBI taxonomy): domain Bacteria; kingdom Pseudomonadati; phylum Pseudomonadota; class Gammaproteobacteria; order Lysobacterales; family Rhodanobacteraceae; genus Rhodanobacter; species Rhodanobacter sp. FW101-FHT13A11. The sequence goes on from NZ_JBYTCN010000003.1 coordinate 205,373, forward strand.
CCTCGTTGCACTCCAGACCTTCAACCATGACCCGTCCTTGGGCAGCGTTGTCGGGTACGAAGTACGTGCAGCCTTCCTTCATCGACGAGTAGTAACGCATCATCCAGTTGACGCCGAACGCCCCCATCGACCAGCCCATGTTGAGGTTGGACCGGACGCGGAAGTTGCTGCCGAAACCCACCGACGACAACGGTACGCGCGGGTCGTTGGTGCTGATCTGCACATTTTTAACGGTGTAGGTGCTGTTGGATGTGACGCTGAATGCACCCCAGTTGTCGGTCTTGAATCGGTAGGAGATGTCGAAGTCATAGCCTTCGACTTCGTTGTAGCCTGCGTTTCGACCGCCGAAGTTCAGGAAGTTGATGTATCCCAATGCCGCGTCGCGGGTGAACAACTGCGGCGAGCAACGGCTGGCGATACCTTGCACGTAGCAGTCGTTGAGGATCGTGCTGGGGGAGTCGGCGACGATGGTGTTCTCGATGCGGATCTTCCACCAGTCGAGAGACGTGTTCAGCCCCTCGGCGAACGTCGGACTCCAGACCACGCCCAAAGTGCGCGAGATCGCGGTTTCGGGGAGCAGGGTCGGGTTCGAACCCGAGGTGAACGCGACCGGTGTCTGCTGGTTGGGGGCACCCACCGGGACCAACCCCTGGCCCAACTGGCGGTAAGTGTTGGCCTTGGCGCCCATGTCGGCGACGCACTTTGCCCGCGTTGTGGGGTTGTTGGCAGAGGAGCCGAACACCGTGTCGCATGGGTCGGTGAAGAACGAGAACGTCTGCGAGCCGCCGCCGTACAGGTCGGCAATGGTCGGCGCACGGAAGCCCTGGGCCCAGGTGCCGCGGACCAATACCGAGTCGATCGGCTTCCACCTGAAGCCGAGCTTGCTGTTGGTGGTTTTGCCGAACGTGTTGTAATCGGAACGGCGGCTTGCCAAGTTCACGGCAAGCTCTTCTGCGAACGGCTGCCGGGCGAAGATGGGTATCTCCAACTCGCCGTAGAACTCGTTCACGGAGTAGCGGCCGCCGGTCGGGCCGGCCGAGAGGTTGGTGGAGTTGCCGGTCACGGCAAGGGCATCCGGAACGAACTTGCCTTGCTCTTTGCGGTGTTCGTAACCTGCGGCAAAAGCGAGGTCGCCTGCGGGCAGAGCGAAGATGGAGCCCGAGATATTGGCCGCCATGACGGTGGTCCTGGTCTCGCCAGTCGCGTGTTCTTCCTGGAACAGATAATTTTGCAGCTGCTTGTTGTCGGTCAACCCGCCCGCGCCTGCGCGGCCAGCCGGGAGGAACGGGTTGAACGGCACGCAGTCGGTAAAGGCGATCGGTGCCAGCGCGGTGCCGCATTGAACCTGTCCGCTGCTGTTCATGAAGGACGGGCCCACCGCCGCACGCGTCCGCCCGAGGTTAAGGTTGCCGTACGTGGATTGCAGCAGCTTGTTGGTGTTGTGGAGGTAGCTGACATCCCAGTCAAAGGATCGTTCGGCTACTTCAAATACGCCCTCAATCGCCCCAAGGAAGCGGTAGGTGGTCAGGTCACTGGTGGAGACCCGCGGCACTTCCCATGTACGGCGCCACCAGTTGGTGATCGGTGCACGCGTCGGGTTGAAGTAGCTGTTCGCCGCCATCGGCGCAGCAAAGGATGTCGCCTGCATCGGGTAACCGGCAACGGTGCGATCGGTCGATCGGTTGCTGTACAGCAGGTTGGTGCGGAAGTTGATGTTGTGGGCCAGGTTGTACGTGCCATCGACAAACAGCGACTTGCGTTCCAGCGGCGTACGCAGGTCGGTTTGCATATTGGTGTTGGTTTTGTGCAGCGTCGAGCCAGGGCTGCAACCGGATTCAACCGTTGTCGTTTTCGAACAGCTGCCGGTGTTGATGTCCTGACGGATGTAATCGGCGATATTGCGCGGGTCGCCGCCGTCGCGCAGGACAACGCGGGTTCCGCTTGGCAGGCCGGGAACAGCCGTGGCAGCCGTGGTGACAAAGCCGCCGAACTGGCCCACCGTCGTCCAAGAGTCGGTCGGATGGTAGGACGAGCGCGGGAAAGCGCTGAAGTTCCGGGCGCTCGACTTGACCACGTCTTCCTTGCCGCCCTCGGCAGTGAAAGTCAACGAGCCGCGCTCGCCGCCGAAGCCCATGACGAAATCGCCCTTGGTGATGGCGCCATCGCCCTGGCTGTACGCCCCGCGATAAACGCTGGCGGCAGCGCCCTGGTAATTGGAGCGGGTGACGACGTTGATCACACCGGCAATGGCGTCAGAACCGTAGAGCGACGACGCGCCATCCTTGAGCACTTCGATGCGCTCGACTGCAACCGCCGGAATCGTGGAGATATCCGACAGACCACTGGTCGAAATCCCGAGTCGACGACCATTGAGCAGCACCAAGGTGCGCGCTGCACCCAGGTTGCGCAGGCTGATAAACGTGCCGCCGGCGTTCTCTCCCGCCGACAGCGGCGATGCACGGCTGAGTGGCGGAGTCCCAGTTGCAGTGATGTTTTGCAGGATATCCGCCACCGACTGGAAACCCTGCTTGTCGATTTCCGCACGGCTGATGATCAGGACGGGCTGCTGGGTTTCCGTGTCGGTCTGGCGGATGCGCGAACCCGTGACTTCGACACGTTCCAGCTGGACGACATTGCCGCCAGTGGCAGCTGCCTGATCCGCAGGTTTGGTTGCAGGCGTCTTGGTCTGCGCCGATGCCGTGTCCGTCCCCGCCAATGCACTGGCTCCCACCACCAGCGCAATCATAATTGCTTCACGCAACTTGTTGTATTTGAAAGACATGCCGTAATCCCCCGATTAAGTAAAAAGCCCCCGATAAAAACCCCGAAGAGATGCAGTTATCTAACCGCTGGCCCTACGAGGCATCGTGGATACTAGACGGAGTTACGAAGATTCGTAAGAAAATTCGAACAGCATTCACACGAAATCACGACAATTCGTTCATGTTAAATTCATATTCACCGTGACGACGGCGCCGACGCTCTCAGAACGGCGCGCCAAATCGCCACAAGGCAGTGTGGGATTCGCTGATCCTGGATCGAGGCGTCAGCTGTCGACGCCCCGCAATTTCCTGCATGCCCTCCCGCCTGGAGGCGGGCGCACCTATCGGCGGCCACAGCTCGGGCAGACGATCCGCCGCAAGGTGATCGACGGATGCACCGGCGGCCTGGCATCGCAGATCACGGAGGCGTCGCCGGCAGCGTCCCGCACCGCTGGCGGGGCTGTTCACAGCCACTGCGCCGTGGCGTGCCTCGCGGATCGGCTTCCAGGCCGGATCTGGATCCCCGCCGGACCCGTTTGAGGATTGCTGGCGCAATCCCTCCCGACAACGGGGGGGAAGGCTTTTCATCCGGCCCCCGGGCGGTGGATCGGGTGAATGTCTGGTCACGCAAACATCTTCACCTGAAGTCGCCGTTCTCTTTTATCGGCCTCGCCGGATTTCCGCGAAGAACCAGCAGAAGCCGCCTCGTGGGCGGCTTCTGCTGATGGGCGCACGGGGGCTCAGAGTATTGCCAGTACTGCTTCCGGCGGCCGGCCGAGCGCGGCCTTGCCGTTGGCGACCACGATCGGTCGTTCGATCAGCCTCGGGTGCGCCACCATCGCGGCGGTCAAGGCATCGTCGTCGAGCGAAAGGTTGTCCAGGCCCAGCGCCTGATACTCCGCCTCGCCGGTGCGCAGCAGCTGGCGCGCGGTCATCCCCAGCTGCTTCAGCAACCGGGTCAGTTCGGTCGTGCTGGGCGGGGTGTCGAGGTAGTTGATCACCTCGACTTCGTCGCCACGTTCCTCCAGCAGGGCCAGCGTGGCGCGGGACTTGGAGCAGCGGTTGTTGTGATAGATGCGCACCATCGCTCAGTGACCTCGTGTCATCGTGCCGGCTCAGCGATTGCCCGAGCGATTGCCGCCGCGACCTGGCGGGCGGCCACCAGCCGGGCCGCCGTGACGGGCGCCGCCTTGCGGACGGTTGCCGCCCTGGCCTTGCGGACGGCCGCTAGCTTGTGGGCGATTGCCGCCATGGCCTTGCGGGCGTGCCTGGTTGCCGTGCGCACGGTTGCCCTGGCCTTGTCCCTGGCCCTGCGGGCGTGGACCGCGGTTGCCCGGTGCACGGTTGCCGCCCATGCCGGGACCACGCGGTTCGCCACCGAAGCCACTGTACGGACTGCCGGCAACGCGACCTTCGCCGCCGCTGCGTGTACCGAACGCCTTGCCGCCAGCAGGGCGGCGGTTGCCAGCGGCGCCGCCGGCGTTGCCGCGCGGCGCGCCCGGACGACTGCTGCCGTCGCGGCTTTCGCCGGCGAACCAGGTGCGTACCGACGGCAGCTCCTGGCCCGGTGCCACGCGCCGGCCCTTGCCGCCGCGCTTGCCGCCGCCACTGCGTTCGGGGTGGGCGACGTTGCCGTTGACATCCTTGCCGCCGCTGCGCGGCGGCTTGCGGCCGCGCACGGGTTCCTCGCGGATGCGGTCGAACGCGCGCAGTTCGCGCGCCTCGTCCTGGCCGCCGGTCCACGCCGTGCCGGCGCCACGCTCGGGCCGGTATTCGGTGACGTTGCGGTTGGCACGGCGCTGGTGCAGCACCGGGCTCAGGGTCAGCACCGGCTGCGGCGCGCCGAGGCCGGCGGTCTGGCGAAGCTGCTTGATGTTCTCGGCGTCGAGCGCCTCGCACTCGCCGCGGCGCAGGTGGCGCGGCAACTCGATCGTGCCGTAGCGGATGCGCTTGAGCCGGCTGACCAGGAAGCCCTGCGAATCCCACAGGCGGCGTACCTCGCGGTTGCGGCCCTCGCGGATCACCACGCGGAACCAGCTGTGGCTGCCGCCGCGGCTGATCACGGCGATCTCGTCGAAGCGGGCGGGGCCGTCGTCCAGTTCCACGCCGGCCTTCAGCCGTTCGATGGTCTCGTCGGGCACCTCGCCGTGCACGCGGCACAGGTATTCGCGCTCCAGCCCGCTCTTCGGATGCATCAGCGCGTTGGCCAGTTCGCCGTCGGTGGTCAGCAGCAGCAGGCCGGTGGTGTTGATGTCGAGCCGGCCCACGGCGACCCAGCGCGCGCCCTTCAGGCGCGGCAGCTGTTCGAACACGGTGGGGCGGCCTTCCGGATCGTCGCGGGTGGTCAGCACGCCTTCGGGCTTGTGGTAGATCACCACCTCGGCGTCGTCGCGGCTGTCGGTGGCGACCACGAACTGCTTGCCGTCGATCACCACGCGATCGCCGGCGTGCACGCTGGCGCCGATCGTGGCGGGGCTGCCGTTGAGTTCGACTTCGCCGGACTGGATGCGCACCTCGAGCATGCGGCGCGAGCCGAGGCCCGCGTTTGCCAGCACCTTGTGCAGGCGCTCTTCCAGGGCGGGGGCGTCGGTGTCGGCACGGGGTTCGCGCTTCAGGGACAGAACGGATTTTTGCGGCGCAGTCATGCGCGGTACTCCTCGGGATCTTGCCCGGCGGCGTCGGGTTCGGCGTCCGCGGCGGGGGTCGCTGCCTCGTCGGCAGTGGTTGCAAAGGTCTCGGCGTGCGGGCTCGGGTCGGAGCCGGCGTCACCGGATGCGGGGTCGATGGCCGGTGCCTCGGCGTCGGGCGTTTCCTCGTCCGGATCGACCGGCAGGTCGCGCACGATGCGGGCGGGCAGTGGATCGGGTTCGAAGCGCAACTGCGGGTCTTCCATGTCGCGGATTTCCGACAGCGGCGGCAACTGGTCCAGCGATTTCAGGTTGAAGTAGTCGAGGAACGCGCGGGTGGTGCCGTACAGCGCCGGCTTGCCGGGCACGTCGCGGTAGCCGACCACGCGGATCCACTCGCGTTCCTCCATCGTCTTGATGATGTTGGAGGACACCACCACGCCGCGGATCTGCTCGATCTCGGGGCGGGTGATCGGCTGGCGATAGGCGATCAGCGCCAGCGTCTCCAGCAGCGCGCGCGAATAGCGGCTGGGCCGCTCGGTCCACATCCGCGAGATCCAGGCATGCACGTCCTGGCGCACCTGGTAGCGGAAGCCGGAGGCCACTTCCTTCAGCTCGACGCCGCGCCCGGCGCAGTCCCCGGCCAATGCCTCGAGCGCGCGGGCGATCTGCTCGCGGCTGACGTCGTCGGCCTCGCTGAACAGGTCGCCCAGCTGCTGCACGGTCATCGGCTGGGTGGAGGCCAGCAGGGCGGCCTCGATGATGGGTTTGAGTTGCTCGATCTGCATGACCTTCGGAGTCGGTTGCGGATTCAGGTGGGTATCGCTCATTCGCCGGACGACTCGACCAGCGCCGATTCGCCCGTCGAGGCGTCGTCCGCCGGTTCCTCGGCGGCATGTCCGGAGGCGGTCGCCTTCGCCTTCACGTATATCGGCGCCAGTGGCTCTTCCTGGACGATCTCGACCAGCATCTCCTTGGCCAGCTCCAGCATCGCCAGGAAGGTCACCACGATGCCGAGGCGGCCTTCGCTGACGTCGAACAGGCTCTCGAAGCGATGGAAGCTGCTGTCGTCGAGCCGGCTCAGCAATTCGCCCATGCGCTGGCGCACGCTGAGCGCCTCGCGCTTGATCGCATGGTGGCCGAACAGCTCGGCGCGGTACATCACGTCCTTCAGCGCCAGCAGCAGCTCGGGCAGGTCCAGCGGCGGCGGCAGCTTGATCACGTTGCGCTCGCCCACGTCGGCGTGCACCACCACGCTGTCGCGTTCCTGCCGGGGCAGGGCCTCGATATCCTCGGCGGCCCGCTTGAACCGCTCGTATTCCTGCAGGCGCCGCACCAGCTCGGCACGGGGATCGTCTTCCAGCCCTTCCTCGGCCGGTGGCCGCGGCAGCAGCAGCCGCGACTTGATCTCGGCCAGGATCGCGGCCATCAGCAGGTACTCGGCGGCCAGCTCCAGCCGCATCACGTCCTGCATCAGCTCGATGTAGGCCATGTATTGCCGGGTGATCTCGGCGACCGGGATGTCCAGGATGTCCAGGTTCTGCCGGCGGATCAGGTACAGCAGCAGGTCCAGCGGACCCTCGAACGCCTCCAGGATGACTTCGAGCGCATCCGGCGGGATGTACAGGTCCTGCGGCATCTGCAGCATTGGCTGGCCGCGCACGATGGCCAGCGGCATTTCCTGCTGCTGCGGTACCGATGCAAACGCGTCCTGCGCTACGGCATCCGGGCTCTGTGGCTCGACGGGCTCAGTGCTCATCAATACATGTCGTTGGGCCGCCTGCAGCGGCTGGCAGTGTGTGCAACACGATCGGAATCATCCACATGCCGGCACAACCATGGGGGTGTCCGCACTCGGAACACGGCCGTGAGGCGGCGTTCCCGGGGTACTGCGTTCTTCACAATCTCGGTCGAGGCGCGACGGGCGCCATCGTCACGACGGGCAAGACGAAGCCGCTCGATGGCGGTTCGGTCAGGCGGGCCGCAATCGACCGTTGCACGCCAGCTCCGGGTTGTCAGCCACGGCATGGGCGAAAGTCGGGAGCGGCGAGGGGTGGCGCCACTGACGGTTCAACGGGTCGGTTAGAGAGCAATCGCATGGAAGCCACGGAGTGCCCGAGATGATCGGCAACCGTTTTCCATGGAACCACGCGTGGGCAAAGAGTAGCGTCTGGCCGGCGGCAAGTCCAGCGGCGTGTGCATGCCGGATCGGGGATCGCGTGCGCTTGTCGACTCCGCGCGGAGGCCCGTGACGGACACGATACGCCGGTCCCGCCGGTGCGAATCGGGGATTCCGGCGGTGCAAGGGCGGCATGTGACCCAATGCGTCGGATGAGACTTGGCCGCGTCAGGCGCATCCCTGCATCGACAACGCAGGGCCGTGGCGAACCTGGCGCGATCCCGTGGCCTGTCAGGTGCCGTATCGGCCGGCGTCAAGCGGTGCCTGCATCCGCTCGGCCGGTGGGGATGGCATGGTGGTTGCTTGTAATATCCCGATGAACACGACTAGCCGACATGCAGAATGGCTGGCGCGGGAGTCACGCATGGAAAGTGCGGGGCATCCGCGCGCATGATGCGGCCGGAAGGTTTCAGGATGGTGTTGGCCATGGTGTCGTGGCCGTAGGGCAGGCGCAGACGGATGGTGGACTGATGGCGAACGACAACAAGCGCGGACCAGACGGCGCGGGAACGGAACAATTGCGCCCGGCGCGCATGCAGATCGAGACGACGGTGCTGATGAGCCGGCACGGCGAGTCGCATCCGACCGAACTGGTCGATATCTCGGCCACCGGCGCCTTGCTGCGGCGTCCGCTGGGATGGTCCGGCGAGGTGGGGCAGAGCTGGATGCTCGACATGATCTTCGGGCACAACCTGCACATCCACCTGGAGGCCGTGATCGCGCGCATCTCCGACCACCACATCGGGTTTTCGTACAGCCACATCCCCGAGGACAAGCAGGTGCCGCTGTGGAATCTGCTTGGTGGTTACGCCGACATCCTGGAACACTGGAAGGACGGCTGAGCGAAACGCCGCTGCCGCAGGAAAACGCCCGCGTCATGCGGGCGTTTTCGGTTTCGGGGCCTCCGGCCGGGTCGGGACTCAGGCGGTGGCTTTCTTCTCGTCGCGCAGCTCGCGGCGCAGGATCTTGCCCACGTTGCTCTTCGGCAGGCTGTCGCGGAACTCGATGAACTTGGGCCGCTTGTAGCCGGTGAGGTTCTCGCGGCAGAACTGCCTGAGTGCGTCCTCGGTGAGGTTCGGGTCCTTGCGCACCACGAACAGCTTCACCACTTCGCCGGAATGCTCGTCCGGCACGCCGACCGCGGCCACCTCCAGCACGCCAGGGTGCTGCATCACCGCGTCCTCGACCTCGTTCGGATAGACGTTGAAGCCGGACACCAGGATCATGTCCTTCTTGCGGTCGACGATGTAGAAGTAGCCGTTGGCGTCCATCTTCGCGATGTCGCCGGTGTGCAGCCAGCCGTCGGCGCCAAGCACCTTGGCGGTCTCGTCCGGGCGCTGCCAGTAGCCCTTCATCACCTGCGGGCCCTGCACCATCAGCTCGCCCACCTCGCCGACGGGGAGCGGCTTGCCGTCTTCCGACCAGATCGCCACGTTGGTGGAGGGCACCGGCAGGCCGATCGAGCCGTTGTATTCCTTGAGGTCCAGCGGGTTGATGCAGACCGCGGGCGAGGTCTCGGTCAGGCCGTAGGCTTCGGCCAGGGTGCAGCCGGTGACCTTCTTCCAGCGTTCGGCCACCGCGCGCTGCACCGCCATGCCGCCGCCCAGGGACAGGTGCAGCCGGGAGAAGTCGAGTTCGTCGAAGCCGGGCGTGTGCAGCAGCCCGTTGAACAGCGTGTTGACGCCGGTCAGCGCGGTGAAGCCGGACTTGGCCAGTTCCTTGACGAAACCGGGCATGTCGCGCGGATTGGTGATCAGCCAGTTGAGGCCGCCCAGGCGCATGAACACCAGCCCGTTCGCGGTCAGCGAGAAGATGTGGTACAGCGGCAGCGCGGTGATGATCACTTCCTGGCCCGGCTTGGCGTTGGCGCCGATCCAGGCGTCGGCCTGCAGCATGTTGGCGATCATGTTGCCGTGGCTGAGCATGGCGCCCTTGGCCACGCCGGTGGTGCCGCCGGTGTACTGCAGGAAGGCGATGTCGTCGTGGTTCAGCGCAACCGGATGCAGCGGATGCGCCGCGCCGCGCGCCAGCGCGTCGCGGAAGCGCACCGCCTGCGGCAGGTGGAAGGCCGGCACCATCTTCTTCACGTGCTTGAGCACGAAATTGATCAGTCCGCCCTTGGGGAATCCGAGCAGGTCGCCGATGCCGGTGGTGACGATATGCAGCACTCCGGTGTCGGCCACCACCTGCTGCAGGGTGGCGGCGAAATTGTCCAGCACCACGATCGCCTTGGCGCCGGAATCCTCCAACTGGTGTCTCAGCTCGCGTGCGGTGTACATCGGGTTGGTGTTGACCACCGCCAGTCCGGCGCGCAGCGCGCCGAACAGCGCGATCGGGTACTGCAGCACGTTCGGCATCATGATCGCGATGCGGTCGCCCTTGCCGAGCTTGAGCACGCCGGTGAGGTAGCCGGCGAACTGGCGGCTCAGCGCGTCGATCTGGCCATAGCTGAGCTGGCGGCCGAAGCTGGAGAACGCCGGGCGATCGCTGAAACGTCCGAACGCTTCGTCCAGCACGGCCGGTACCGAAGCGTATTGGTTGACGTCGATTTCTGCGGGTACGCCGGCCGGATAGTGCTCCAGCCACGGACGTTCATTGCTCATGCTCGGGTTCCCTGTTTTGTCGATGACGGCGGGTCGACGATGGCTATAGGATGACGCGGCTTCCATCATGGCCATGCGCCGTTTCATTGGAGCATACGCCCGCGTATAGCGGCAAGCCGCACCGCAACGAGTTCTGCCCATGATCTGCCCGAGAAAAAACGTCGGTCTGCTGGCCGCGATCGCCTTGCTGGTGCTGGCCTTGCCGGCCTGTCACCGCACGCCCGACGAAACGCAGGTGCGCGAGGCGATCGCCGCGGTGGCGCAGGCGGCCGAAGCGGGTTCGGCCAGTGGCGCAGGCAAACCGCTCAGCGAGGATTTCGACGGCAATGCCGGCACGCTGGATCGGCGCCAGTTGACCGACATGGTGCGGCTGCTCGCGCTGCGCGGCGAGCGGATCGGCGTGACGATGGGGCCGGTGTCGATCGAGCGTCGTGGCGAACGGATGATGGCCTCGTTCACCGTCACCCTGACCAGCGGCGGCAAGCTGCTGCCCGACCAGTTGGGCCTGTACCAGGTCGAATCGGCGTGGCGCGAGGAAGACGGTGCGTGGCACTGCTACTCGGCCACGTGGAAGCACGCGCTGTAGGCGCTGCGGGCGCCAGGCGATTTCCCACACGCTGAAAGACTGCCCCGGACGACGGGGCGGTCTTTCGTCCTGCGCAGGTCCGCGCCGGAAATCAGGCGGCCTTCTTGCCCGCCAGCTGCCGCAGCACGTACTGCAGGATGCCGCCGTGGCGGAAGAACTCGCGCTCCTTCGGGGTCAGCAGCATCACGTTCACGCTGAACTGCTTCTTGCCGCCGGCGGCGGCGGTGGCGGTGACCGTGGCTTCCTTCGAGTTGCCGTCGTCCAGGCCGGTGATGTCGAAGGTTTCCTGGCCGGTCAGGCCCAGCGTCTGCGCGTTCTGGCCGTCCTTGAAGGTGCACGGCAGCACGCCCATGCCGACCAGGTTGGAGCGGTGGATGCGCTCGAAGCTCTCGGCGATCACCGCCTTCACGCCCAGCAGCAGGGTGCCCTTGGCCGCCCAGTCGCGCGACGAGCCGGTGCCGTATTCCTTGCCGGCCAGCACCACCAGCGGGGTCTTGCTCGCCTTGTACTTCATCGCGGCGTCGTAGATCGACATCTGCTCACCCGTCGGCACGTGCAGGGTGTAGCCGCCTTCGACGTTGTCGAGCATCAGGTTCTTGATGCGGATGTTGGCGAAGGTGCCGCGCACCATCACATCGTCGTTGCCGCGACGCGAACCGTAGGAGTTGAAGTCCTTCGGCTGCACGCCCTTCTCGATCAGGAAGCGGCCCGCCGGGCTGTCCTTCTTGATCGAGCCGGCCGGCGAGATGTGGTCGGTGGTGATCGAGTCGCCGAACACGCCGAGCGCGCGGGCGCCGTGGATGTCCTCCACCTTGCCCAGCGCCATCGTCATGCCGTCGAAGTAGGGCGGGTTCTTGATGTAGGTGGAGTCATTCCACCGGTAGACCGCACCGTCCGGCGAGGCGATGGCGTTCCAGCGGCTGTCGCCCTTGAATACGTCGGCGTAGTTCTTCTCGAACATGGCCGGGTTGATCGCGCCGGCGATCGCGTCGGAGATTTCCTGGTTGCTCGGCCAGATGTCCTTCAGGTAGACCGGCTTGCCGTCGTTGCCGATGCCGATGGCGTCCTTGGTCAGGTCGATGTCCAGCGTGCCGGCTAGCGCATAGGCGACCACCAGCGGCGGCGAGGCCAGGTAGTTCATCTTCACTTCCGGATGCACGCGACCCTCGAAGTTGCGGTTGCCCGAGAGCACCGAGGCCACCGCCAGGTCGCCATCGGCGATACCCTTGCTGATTTCCACCGGCAGCGGGCCGGAGTTGCCGATGCAGGTGGTGCAGCCGTAGCCGACGATGTAGAAGTTGATCTTCTCCAGTTCCTTCAGCAGCCCGGTCTGCTCCAGGTAGTCGCTGACCACCTTCGAGCCCGGCCCGATCGAGGTCTTCACCCACGGCTTGGCCTTCAGGCCCTTCGCCGCGGCCTTCTTCGCCACGATGCCGGCGCCCAGCATCACCGCCGGGTTGGAGGTGTTGGTGCAGGAGGTGATCGCGGCGATCACCACCGAGCCGTCGCCGACGCGGAAGCTCTGGCCGTCCTTCTCGACCAGCACGCCGGTTTCGCCGATCGCGTTGGCCGGGTTGCCGATGGCGGTGGCGCCGCCCTCGTTGGCGAACGCGGCGACCGCGCCGTTCTTCGGGCGGCGGTTCGCAGTGAGCGCGCCGACCACGTCATGGAAGCTCTGCTGCACGCCTTCCAGCAGCACGCGGTCCTGCGGGCGCTTCGGGCCGGCCATCGACGGACGCACGTCGGCGAGGTCCAGCTCCAGCGTGGTGGTGTACTCGGGGGTCGGGCTGTTCTCGTCGTGCCACATGCCCTGGGCCTTGGCGTATGCCTCGACCAGCCTGATCTGCGCGGCGCTGCGGCCGGACAGCTGCATGTAGTTCAGCGCTTCCTGGTCGATCGGGAAGATGCCACAAGTGGCGCCGTATTCCGGTGCCATGTTGCCGATGGTGGCGCGGTCGGCCAGCGGCAGGTGCTTCAGGCCGGTGCCGAAGAATTCGACGAACTTGCCCACCACGCCGAGCTTGCGCAGCATCTGGGTGACGGTGAGCACCAGGTCGGTGGCGGTGACGCCCTCGCCCAGCCTGCCGGTGAGTCTGAAGCCGACCACCTGCGGAATCAGCATGGAGGAGGGCTGGCCCAGCATCGCCGCCTCGGCCTCGATGCCGCCCACGCCCCAGCCCAGCACGCCGAGGCCGTTGATCATGGTGGTGTGCGAGTCGGTGCCGAACACGGTGTCCGGGTAGGCCCAGCTCTCGCCGCCGATGTCGGCGGTGAACACCACGCGGGCCAGGTGCTCCAGGTTCACCTGGTGCACGATGCCGGTGCGCGGGGGCACCACCTTGAAGTTGTTGAACGCCTTCTGGCCCCAGCGCAGGAACGAGTAGCGCTCCTGGTTGCGCTCGAACTCGATGGCCACGTTCTGTTCCAGCGCGCTCTCCGAGCCGTACACGTCGACCTGCACCGAGTGGTCGATGACCAGCTCGGCCGGTGCCAGCGGGTTGATCTGGGTGGCGTCGCCGCCCAGCTTCACCACGGCGTCGCGCATCGCCGCCAGGTCCACCACGCAGGGCACGCCGGTGAAGTCCTGCAGCACCACGCGCGCCGGCATGAAGGCGATCTCGGTGGCGGGCTCGGCCTTGGCGTCCCATTTCGCGATGGCCTCGATCTCCTTCGCGGTGACGTCGACGCCGTCCTCGTGGCGCAGCAGGTTCTCCAGCAGGATCTTCAGCGAGTACGGCAGCCGCTTCAGGTCGTAGCGCTGGCCCAGCTTGGCCAGGCTGGCGAAGACGTGGCGCTGGCCGTTGACCTCGAGGGTGTCGCGTACGGAAAAGGTGTCTTTCATGGGGACGTGCTCCTGGCTGGATCCTGCGGCTGGGACGACTGTACGGCGGCGCCGGACGACACGCGGGGTGCGTCGTCCGGCAAAAACGCGATTATCGCGCAAACCCCGCGGGGTCGCGAACCGGTTGCGTCCCGGTGAAGGCGGTGTGCAGGGCCGCGGGGGCGCCGGCAGGCGGCATCGACGGGTACACTGCGCCGACATTCACGGCGACTTCGCCGTACAGGATGGATCCGATGGCCACCGCACGCAAACGCCTTTGATGACATGCAGCATTCGATGATTTCGATGGGCCTGGCCGCGGTCTCGCTGCGCGACCTCGCGCTGGTGCAGGCGGTGCATCGCCACGGCAGTTTCAACAGTGCGGCGCGGGCGATGCATATCAGCCCCTCCGGGCTGTCGCACCAGGTGCAGAAGGTGGAGCAGGCGCTGGGCGCGCCGCTGTTCGAGCGCGGCGGCCGGAAGATCGTGCCGACCGCAGGCGGCCAGCGGCTGCTGCAGCAGATCGACGCGGTACTGTCTTCCGCCGAACACCTGCAGCAGGTCGCCCGCGCCGGCGAGGTCGCCTTCGGCGGCGAGCTGCGCCTGGGCGTGCCGGCATCGCTGGGGCCGTACCTGCTGCCGCACCTGATCGCGCCGTTTCCGCAGCATTTTCCCGGGGCGCGGCTGGGCATCTCCGAAGGCAAGCCGCGTGGCCTGCTGCGTCGTCTGGGCGAGGGTGAACTCGACGCGGTGCTGGCACCGCCGGCACCGGCGGTCAGCGGGATCGCATCACGTCCGCTGTTCTTCGAGCCGTGGGAACTGATGCTGCGCGCCGACCATCCGCTGGCCGGCCAGGACAGCATCGCGCTGGACCGGCTTGACCCGGCCGAGGCCACGCTGATGGCGGAAAGCCACGCCGACGGCCTGCAGGGTGGGGGCAGCGAGCACGGCCACGTGCAGGACGTCAGCCTGGAAAGCTTGGCTGCCCTGGTCAGCCTGCGCGGCGGCTATGCGCTGGTGCCGGCGCTGGCGCACGAGCGGCTGGCCTCGATGCCGAACATCGCGCTGGCGAAACTCAACGGGCAGGCAAGCGGCCGCGAGATCGCGTTGTACTGGCGCGATGCCTCGCCGTGGCACGACGACCTGCAGGCCTTCGCCGAGCTGCTGCGCAAGCTGGCGCGGCAGCGGCGGGGGCTGCGCGTGGCCGCTGCGAAGGCGAAGGCGGCTTCGCCCTGACGGCACCTCGGGACCGACAGGGCGGGCCGCCGCTACGGCAGGCGCCGGAAGCGCTGCGCGCGATGCGTTGCGATGGTCAGAGTTCCAGATGCGCCCGCAGCGCCACGAAGCGCGCGGGCCCGCGATCGCGGTTGTAGCCGGGGTTGTGCACCAGTTGCAGGTCGGGGCTCAGGGTGAGGTACCTGCCGATCGAGAAGTTGTAGTAGACCTCGAGCAGCCGCTCCCTGCCGTAGCGGAGCGCGCCGTCGCCCAGCACGAACCCGCTGCCGCCCAGCGCGAGGTATTCGCGATGCCCTGGCGAGAGCTCGTTGAGCGCCACACCGACGCCGAGACGGTCGCTGGGCCGGTTCCAGTGCGCGCCCGACAACTGGAAGCCGCCGCTCAGGGTGCGGTCGACCTCGGTGAAGGCGAACGATTCGGTGCGTCCGTCGTTCCAGCCGGCGCGCATGAACAGGCCGGTGTCGCCGTGGTCGGCCAGCGGCAGCTCGCCGTTGAGGCCGAAGCCGTACTTGCGACGGCCAGGGCGGTCGTCGGCCGCGATGTCGGGCACGCTGCCGCTGGCCCACGCCGTGTCGATGGCCTGCCGGTATACGCCCATCGAGGCGGTGTTGCGGAAGGCCAGCAGGCGCAGCGCCCAGCCATCCGGGTCGGGTTGCACGGTCAGTTCGGCCTGCTCGCCGCGGGCCCGGTGCAACGACGACACCAGGCGCTGGCCGTTGGCGTGCAAGGGCATCCGGTAGATGCCGTAGCGCAGGCTCCAGCCGGCATCCACCCAGGCCAGCATCACACCGTCGGTATAGCCGCGGGTATCGGCGGCGAAATCCCAGGCGGTGTCGTTGAACAGCGTCCAGTTCATGAACTGGGTGCGCGTGCTGCCGGCGTAGCGGTTCTTGTCGAAGTCGTCGCCGACGGCCATCTTGCCGGCCTTGACCTCGACCCGCCGCACGGCTTCTTCACCGGGCAGCTGGTCCTGGGCGCGCTCCACCGCCGAGGTGGCGTCGCCCAACGGCAGCGTCCAGCGCAGGAAGCGGCGGGCCACATAGGGACCCTTGCCCAGGCCGGTGGTGCCGGCGCGGATCACGTCGCCGTTGGTCAGGCCGCCCAGGCCGGTGGCGTCGCTGACGCCGGCGCCCTTGAACATTTCCACATCGAAGTAGAACTGCAGGCGCGCGGGCAGGGCCACGCCGAAGTAGACGCCGAAGGTGTCCGAGCGCCGGGTGTCGCTGCGGGCGTGCAGGCTCAGCGGGCCGGCATAGGGCGAATGCAGCGAAGACTGGTGCTGGTCGACGAAGGTGTATTGCGCGCCCAGCCACTGGGGCACGAACAGGGGCGCGTCGCCGGCGTGGGCGAGCGTGGCGGCCAGCGCCAGCGGTGCGGCGAGGAGGTAACGGGTGAAGCGCATGGTCTCGTTCCGTGCAGGGGCACGGAGCGAGCGGGTCAGACCGGTCCGGCCCCGCTCACGGCCGTGCCGTGATGGTATGGCTACGGTGGGCATGGCGACGCTGGCGCGTCGGGCTGCCGCCGCGACTACTGGCGGGATCGTCGTTCATCTGGGTTGCGGATATCCGGTGGGGCCTCCCGGGCGGAGGCGCGCGCATGATCGGCGCACGCGACCGGGGTGTCAATGCCGGTGGCGTGTGCCGATGGGTGTTCGTCACGAGCCGCGCGAGGCCCGCTTGCGGTCGTTTTCGGTGAGGTGCTTCTTGCGCAGGCGGATTTCCTTCGGGGTGACCTCGACCAGCTCGTCGTCGTCGATGAAGTCCAGCGCCTGCTCCAGCGAGAACTTGATCGCCGGGGTCAGCTGGATTGCATCGTCCTTGCCCGAGGCGCGCATGTTGGTCAGCGGCTTGGGCTTGATCACGTTCACCGTGAGGTCGTTGTCCTTGGCGTGGATGCCGACCAGCTGGCCTTCATACACGTTGTCACCCTCGGCTGCGAACAGCTTGCCGCGATCCTGCAGCGGCCCCAGCGAATACGCGGGGGTGGTGCCGCCGGCGTTGGCGATCATCACACCATTGAGGCGCTTGGCGATCTGGCCCTCTTCCTTCGGACCGTAGTGGTCGAACACGTGGAACAGCAGGCCCGAACCCTGGGTCAGGGTCTTGAACTGGTTCTGGAAGCCGATCAGGCCACGCGCCGGAATCTCGTAATCCAGGCGCACGCGGCCCTTGCCGTCGGATTCCATGTTCTTCAGCTGGCCCTTGCGCACGCCGAGCCTTTCCATCACCGCGCCCTGGTGCACTTCCTCCACGTCGACCACCAGTTGCTCGATCGGCTCCATCTTCTGGCCGTCGATCTCCTTGATGATCACTTCCGGGCGCGACACGGCCAGCTCGTAGCCTTCACGGCGCATGTTCTCGATCAGCACCGACAGATGCAGCTCGCCGCGGCCGGAGACCAGGAACTTGTCGGCGTCGGAGCCTTGCTCGACCTTCAGCGCCACGTTGTGCACCTGCTCGCGATCCAGACGCTCACGCAGCTGGCGGCTGGTCAGGAACTTGCCGCCGGACAGATCCTTATTGCCGGCGAACGGCGAGTTGTTGACCTGGAAGGTCATCGAGATAGTCGGCTCGTCCACGGTCAGCGCGGGCAATGCTTCAGGTGTATCCAGCGCGGTGACGGTGTCGGAGATGGTGAGGTCGGCGATGCCCGAGATTGCGACGATGTCGCCGGCCTCGGCGCTGTCCTGCTCGATCCGCTCCAGACCGAGGAAGCCCAGCACCTGCATCACCTTGCCCTGGCGCTTCTTGCCATGGCGATCGATCACGGCGACCGGCATGCCCTTCTTCAAGGTGCCGCGCTGGATGCGGCCGATGCCGATCACGCCGACGAAGCTGTTGTAATCGAGCTGGCTGATGCGCATCTGGAACGGGCCATCCGGATCGACGTCCGGCTTGCTCACGTGCTGCATGATCGCTTCGTACAGCGGGGTCATGTCGCCTTCGCGCACGTCGTCGTTGAGGCCGGCATAGCCGTTCAGCGCCGAGGCGTAGACGATCGGGAAATCCATCTGCTCGGGGGTGGCGCCCAGGCGATCGAACAGATCCCACACCTGCTCGACGACCCACTCGGGACGGGCGCCGGGGCGGTCGACCTTGTTGATCACCACGATCGGCTTGAAACCCATCGCGAACGCCTTCTGCGTCACGAAGCGGGTCTGCGGCATCGGGCCGTCCATCGCGTCGACCAGGATCAGCACCGAGTCCACCATCGACAGCACGCGCTCCACTTCGCCACCGAAATCCGCATGTCCCGGCGTGTCGACGATGTTGATGCGGTTGCCCTGCCAGGTGATGGCGGTGTTCTTGGCCAGGATGGTGATGCCGCGTTCCTTTTCCTGGTCGTTCGAGTCCATCACGCGCTCGGCCAGCACGGTGCGCTCGTTGAGCGTGCCGGACTGCTTGAGCAGGCAATCGACGAGGGTGGTCTTGCCGTGGTCGACGTGGGCGACGATGGCGATATTGCGCAGTTTTTCGATGGACATGGGATTGACTCGGGCGACTCGGAGGCCGTCACGCAGGTTTTTGAAGGGCGAATTGACCGATTATACGGACTTGTGTGACAACTTGCCCGTCATTTCTTCGGTCCGTTCATCCCGCCTGCAGCCCGCGATCCGCGGACGCCGCCGTGGCTACACCACGCCGAGGAGATAGTACGCGGCGATCACCACCAGCACCGCCAGGGTCTTGACCACGGTGATGGCGAAGATGTCCTTGTAGGACTGCCGGTGGGTCAGCCCGGTCACCGCCAGCAGGGTGATCACGGCGCCGTTGTGCGGCAGGGTGTCCATGCCGCCGGAGGCCATCGCCGCGACCCGATGCAGCACCTCCATCGGGATGCCGGCGGCGTGCGCGTTGGCGATGAAGGTCTCGGCCATCGCCCCCAGCGCGATGCTCATGCCGCCGGAGGCCGAGCCGGTGATGCCGGCCAGCGCGGTGACGGTGACCGCCTCGTTGAGCAGCGGGTTCGGGATCGTGTGCAGTGCATCGGCGACCAGTTTGAAGCCGGGCAGGGCGGCGATCACCGCGCCGAAGCCGTATTCCGAGGCCGTGTTCATCGAGGCCAGCAGCGCGCCGCCGACCGCCGCCTGGCTGCCGGCGGCGAGATGTGCGGTCACCGCCCGCCAGGCGAACGCCAGCACGCACAGAATGCCGGCCAGCAGCGCGCCCTCGACCGCCCAGATCGCGGCGACCTTGGACACCTCCTGCACCACCGGCTTCGCGCTGCCGACCACGCTGGGCAGGAACGATTGCGTTTCGCCGTAGAGGCGCGGGATCAGCTCGGTGAACAGCTTGTTGCACACGCCCACCAGCACCAGCGGCAACAGCGCGACCAGCGGGTGCGCCAGCCGGCCGCCCTCGAACGGGGCCGGCTCGTTGACCAGGTCGTCGCCGTAGCCTTCGCCGGCCGCGGCGGCCTGGCGCCGGCGCCAGTCCAGATAGCCCAGGCCCGCGATCAGGATGAATACCGCGCCGATCGTGCCCAGCCACGGCGCGGCCCAGGTGTTGGTGCCGAAGAACGACGTGGGGATGATGTTCTGGATCTGCGGCGTGCCCGGCAGCGAATCCATGGTGAAGGTGAACGCGCCCAGCGCGATGGTGCCGGGGATCAACCGCTTCGGAATATCGGACTGGCGGAACAGTTCCGCGGCGAACGGGTACACCGCGAACACCACCACGAACAGCGACACGCCGCCATAGGTCAGCAGCGCGCACACCAGCACGATCGACAGGATCGCCCGGCTGCGTCCGACCAGGCCGATGGTGGCCGCCACGATGGCCTTGGAAAAGCCGGACAGCTCGATCAGCTTGCCGAACACCGCGCCCAGCATGAATACCGGGAAGTACAGCTTGAGGAAGCCGACCATCCTGTCCATGAACAGGCCGGTGAACATCGGTGCCACCAGCGACGGATCGGTCAGCAGCACCGCGCCCAGCGCGGCGAGCGGCGCGAACAGGATGACGCTGTACCCGCGATAGGCCGCGAACATCAGAAAACACAGTGCGGCCAGCACGATCAGAAATGCCATCCGTGAATCTCCCCCGAAGTGAGCCCGATCCGCGACGATGGTCGGGACATTGGCCCGAGTATCCGTACCGCCGCCGGCCACCGGCACTGTACGAAGGTACAAGTGCCGGCCCCCTGGTGGGTATCTAAGCTCGTTCCGTCAGCATCCGTTGCCGATGGCCGCGTCCACTGCCGGTCACACCACAGGAAAGGGGAAGGGGAAACCATGAAGCGCACGTACCTGAGTCTGGCGATCGGCCTGGCCACCGGGCTGCTGTCCGCGGCACCGTTGCATGCGCAGCAGGCCACCGACACCGGCGGCAAGGCGGCGAAGACCACCAGCGTCAAGCAGCTCGACCAGATCACGGTGACCGCACGCAAGCGCGAGGAGACGCTGCAGGACGTGCCGATCGCGGTCAGCGCCTTCACCGCGCAGGCGCTGGAAAGGCAGAACGTGCAGAACCTGGCCGACCTGCAGGGCAAGGTGCCTTCGCTGCAGATCTACGCCGCCCGCGGCTCCAACACCACGCTCACCGCCTACATCCGCGGCGTCGGCCAGGCCGACCCGACCTGGGGCTTCGACCCGGGCGTGGGCATCTATCTGGACGACGTCTACCTGGCGCGTCCGCAGGGCGCGGTGCTGGACGTGTTCGACGTCAGCCGCATCGAGGTGCTGCGCGGCCCGCAGGGCACGTTGTACGGCAAGAACACCATCGGCGGCGCGATCAAATACGTCTCCAACCCGCTGCCGGTGAAGACCGAGGGCTCGGTGGAGGCGACCGTGGGCACGCATGGCGAAAAGGACGTCAAGGCCAGCCTCGGCGGCGCCAGCGCGGACCAGGTGTGGCGCGGGCGCATCGCCTACGCCAGCGGGCACAACGACGGTTTCGGCAAGGACATCCTCACCGGCAGCCGCAACGGCAACAAGAACAGCAATGCCGCACGCGCCACGTTCGGCTTCTTTCCGTCCAGCCAGTTCAACATGCAGCTGTCGGTCGACGGCGTGCGCGACAACTCCAACCCGCGCGGCGCCAAGATGCTCACGGTGAACAAGCTCGACCCGGCCTACAAGCCGCTGTCGAGCGATTTCGACACCCGCAGCGGCTTCGCCCAGGTCAACCACACCAAGCTGTACGGCACCGCGCTGACGATGAACTGGATCGCCAGCCCGAACTGGTCGCTGAAATCCGTGACCGCCTTGCGCGGCTCCTCGACCGACACCAACATCGACTTCGACACGCTGCCGGAGAAGATCGCCGACGTGAACGCGGTCTACAAGGATCATCAGTTCAGCCAGGAATTCCAGGCCAACTACGACGCCGGCGGCAGCCTGCACGGCGTGTTCGGCGCGTACTACTTCGACGGCCATGCCGACGGCGAGATCCACAACATCTTCCTCGGTTCGCCACCGTACTCCACGCTGCACCTGTCGCAGTACGGCAGCACCGGCGGGCGCATGGGCACCAAGAGCTATGCGGGCTACGGCGATTTCACCTGGGACATCAACCCCAGCTGGAGCCTGGACGTGGGCCTGCGCTACACCCACGAGACCAAGACCGCGCTGATCCAGAACTTCGGCTTCTCGGACGAGACCTTCACCACGCGCACCAGCACGCTGGCCAACTTCAGCGGCTCGCACGCGACCAGCAACGTCTCGCCGAAGGTCTCGCTGGACTGGAGCGTGAACGACCAGGTGAAGCTCTACGCCAGCTACTCGGAGGGCTTCCACTCCGGCGGCTACAACATCCGCGCCAATTGCGTGGCGGTGCCCAGCTCGTGTCGCCCGATCGACGACGAGAAGGTGCAGTCGTTCGAGCTGGGCAGCAAGATGACCTTCCTCGACGGCGCGCTGATGATGAACACGGCGCTGTTCCACAACCTCTACACCAACATCCAGCTGTCGGTATTCAGTTCCTACACGCTGCCCAACGGCAGCCAGGGCTTCTTCGGCGACTTCACCAACGCCGGCAAGGGCCACATCGACGGCCTGGAGGAGGAGTTTGCCTGGAAGCCGGCCGAGAACTGGACTCTGCGCGGCAACGTCGCCTACCTGCACACCAAGTACACCGAGTACATGACCCGCGGCGTCAACATCGCCGACCAGCAGAAGTTCACCAACGCGCCGAAGTGGTCCGGCGGCCTGTCGCTGGAGAACACCACGCCGCTGGCCAGCGGCGGCAGCGTCACCGCGCGGGTGAACTACACCTACCAGAGCATGGTGTACCCGGAAACCACGCTGTCGCCGCTGATCGCCCAGCCCGCGTATGGCCTGTGGAACGCCGGCGTCATCTGGCAGGTCAACCAGCCCTGGTCGCTGAGCCTGCAGGGCACCAACCTGGCCAACAAGTCCTACCGCACCACCGGCTACAACGTCGGCGCGCTGGGCATCTACACAGGCTTCTACGGCGCCCCGCGGATGGTCATGCTGAGTGCGAAGTACCGGTTCTGACGATGGCGTTTCCCCATGCCCCGCGGGAGTCGCCGGTGGGCTCCCGCGGGGAGTTTGGGTCCGGATCCTGCCGGGGCCGGTCCGGCTACCATCGCGGTTCCGGCCGGGCCTGGCGGGCGGCGTGAGGCCGGCTGCCGGACGCCGGGCCGCCAGCGGAGAGAATCCATGCGCAAGACCCTCGGTTTCCTGACCCTGCTGCTCGCGGCCACGCTGGCCCGGGCCGCCGCTGCGCCGCCGCTGCCCAGGCTGAAGATCGATGCTTCGCGCACTGCCGTGGTCGGCCTTTCCTCCGGCGCGTACATGGCCGGCCAGGCGCAGCTGGCGTACCCGGAGCTGTTCCCGAACGCGGCCATCGTGGCCGGCGGTCCGTACGGCTGCGCCGGCGGCAAGCTGGACGTGGCGCTGGGCAGCTGCATGAAGGGCGTGCCGGCGCCGGATGTCGGCGCGCTGGTGGCCAGCGCCGGCAGGCGCTCCGCCAGCGGCGAGATCGGCGTGCTGAAGAACTTGGCCCACGCCCGCGTCTACCTGCTGCACGGCAAGGACGACGCGCTGGTGGCGCCCGCGGTGGCCGAGGCGGGCGCGCAGTTCTACCGGCAGCTGCGCAACGGCGTGCCGGGGCTGAAGGGCATGCAGGTGCATGACGACGGCCAGCGCGCGTTCGCGCACAACCTGCCGGTGGTCGCCGGCGGCGACGACTGCGGCAAGTCGGTGGCGCCCTACCTGGGCCACTGCGGCTTCGATGCGGCGGGCGAGATCTTCGCGCAGATGTTCGGCAAGCCGCCGCGCGCGGCGGGCAGCGCGCAGGGTGAACTGCGCCGCTTCGACCAGGATGCGCTGCGCCCCGGCGGCGCCGATGCATTCCTGGCCGACACCGGCTACGTCTACCTGCCGCCGGCCTGCCTCGCCGGCAAGCCGTGCGGCGTGGTGGTGGCGTTCCACGGCTGCAGGCAGAACGCCGCCGCGGTGGGCGAGGCCTTCGTCGAGGACGCCGGCTTCAACCGCTGGGCCGACGTCTACGCCGTGGCGGTGCTATATCCTCAGACCCGCGCAAGTTTCGCGCCCTTGAATCCGCAGGCATGCTGGGACTGGTGGGGATATTCCGGAGCCGACTACGACAGCCGCCACGGCGTGCAGCTGCGCTGGCTGGTGAATGCGGTGCGGGCGCTGGGAATGCCGGCGGGGCATTAATGGCGGGGCGCCGTCGTCCGCGTCTTTGTCCGACTGTAGGAGCGCACCCTGTGCGCGATGCTCTTGCTTCATTCGGAGCCAAGGGTTTCAGAGCAAAGAGCTTTCGTCCTCCTTCGGAGGCCGAGTTACTTTTCTCTTGCGTGGCCAAGAGAAAAGTAACCAAAAGAGAAGGCCACCCCGCTTACGCGCCTTGCGGGCATCCTGCCCGCAAGGTTCGCGGCCGGGCTACGGGGTTTGTCGACAGGGCATCCTGCCCTGACGACAAACTGGCCGGCATCCATGCCGGCCACCCTGCGGGCTTTCCTTCGCCCGGCCGCCGCTGCAGAGGGGGCCCGGGTAGAGCAGCGGGCCATCGTGGCCCGCACTCTTCAGAAAAGCCAAAGCAACAGCAAGATCAACAGCAGGGCAACGGCAGCGCTGGATTTTGCTCTGTGGCTTTTGTTTCCCAGCTTCATCATCGAGTGCGGGCCACGATGGCCCGCTGCTCTACCGGGGTCCCTTGCGCGGCGGTGAGTCGGGGACGACAGGCCGCGCAGCGGGCGTTGCCAAGGATGGCAACGCCTTTTCGCGCGGGCAGGAGCCCGCTCGAAAAGCCCGGCTCCGACTCACGGACTTGCCGCCCATGGATGGGCGGCAAGCGCCAAGCGGGGTGTCGTTTTCTCTTGGTTACTTCTCTTTTGGACAAGCAAAAGAGAAGTAACTCGGCCTCCGGAGGAGGACGAAAGCTCTTCGCTCTGAACCAATATGGTGTGGCCAAAGCATCACGGCTAGAGCCGCACCAGCCCCATCACCCGCAAGCGCCAATGCCATGCTGAGCACCACCCTCATCGCCATCGCCGCGCTGTGCTGGCTGGGCCTGCTGTTCGGCGTGGCGCTGCTCGGCGAGCGCCGGCCGCACATCTTCGAGAAGCGCTGGGCGATCGTGTACGCGTTGTCGCTGGCGATCCACTGCACTTCGTGGACGTTCTACGGCACCGTGACCCAGGCCAGCCGTTCGGGCTGGTGGCTGCCGCCGACCTTCGTCGGGGCGATCCTGATGTACCTGTTCGCGCTGGGCTTCCTGCGCCGGATGGTGCGGCTGGTGCGCGAGTACAACGCCGGTTCGCTGGCCGACCTGATCGCGGTGCGGCTGGGGCGGCACCCGGGACTGGCGGCGCTGGTCACCGCGGTGGTGGTGATCGGCATCGTGCCCTACATCGCGCTGCAGCTGAAGGCGGTGGCGATGAGCTACGGCATCCTCAGCCGCGGCCAACTGGCGGAATCCAGTCCTTGGCAGGACAGCGCACTGTACGTGGCGCTGCTGATGGCGCTGTTCGCGATGCTGTTCGGCACCCGGCGCGCCTCGACCATGGCGCACAACCGCGGGCTGGTGCTGGCGATGGCGTTCGAGTCGCTGTTCAAGCTGGGCGCGATGCTGGCGCTGGGCACGCTGCTGTTCGCCGCGTTGCCGGCGGGACTGCCGGCGAACGTGCCGGCGCCGCCGGACAGCAGCGGCTTCCCGGCGCTGATCCTGCTCGGTGCGCTGGCGATGTTCACCATGCCGCACCAGTTCTATGCCGGCATCGTGGAGTGCCGCGAGGATGGCCAGCTGCGTACCGCGCGCTGGCTGTTTCCGTTGTACCTGCTGCTGATCTCGCTGCCGATCCTGCCGCTGGCGCGGCTGGGCGACGCGTGGCTGGGCGCGAGCGGCGTGTCGTCGGACATGTACGTGCTGGCGCTGCCGCTGGCGCGCGGCGAGCATGGGCTGGCGCTGGTCGCTTTCCTCGGCGGCCTGAGCGCCGCCACCAGCATGGTGGTGATCGCCACGCTGACCCTGAGCCTGATGGTGGTCAACCATTTCATCGCGCCGCTGCGGGTGCGCTCGGGCTGGGGTCGCGACGAGCACGGCGACCTGCGCGGCGAGCTGCTGAACCATCGGCGCGTGGCGATCCTGGTGGTGATCCTGCTGGCATGGGCGTACAGCCGGCTGCTGGTGGGCAACGAGGCGCTGGCCGACATCGGCGCGATCTCGTTCTCCGCGCTGGCCGGGCTGGCTCCGGCGCTGCTGGCCGCGGTGTACCGGCCGCAACTGGGCTCGCGCGCGGTGATGGCCGGGCTGGCCGCCGGCACCCTGGTGTGGATGTACGCGGTGCTGCCGGCATTGCTGTCGTCGGTGCCGGCCTGGCTGCACGACGGCCCGTTCGGCCTGCACTGGCTGGCGCCGGACGGCCTGCTCGGGCTGGGCAACTGGAACCGGCTCGGTCGCGCCGTGGTGGTGAGCCTGCTGGTCAACGTCGCGGTGACGCTGGCGATGGCCGGCTCGCGCTATGGCAGGGGCGCGCGCGCGGTCAGCGTGGGCGACGTCGGCCTGGTCGAGCTGCGCGCGCTGGCGGCGCGCTTCCTGCCGCCGGAGCGGGTCGGGCACCTGTTCGCCAGCGCGCCCGCGGCGGGGCCGGCCGGCAGCGCGCGGGTCGCCGAGGTCGAGCACGAGCTGGCCGCGGTGATCGGTGCCGCCTCCGCGCGCTTGCTGCTGGAAGTGGTGCACCGGCAGGGCCGCGACGATCTCGATACGGTGGTTGCCATCGTGGGCGAGGCGGCGCAGGACCTGCGTTTCAACCAGCGCGTGCTGGAGGCGGCGCTGGAGAACATGAGCCAGGGCATCTGCGTGGTCGACGCCGAACTGCGGCTGGTGGCCTGGAACACGCCGTACGCGCGGCTGTTCGACTATCCGCCGGAGATGTTGCAGGTGGGCCGGCCGGTGGCCGAGCTGACGCGCCACAACATCGACGCCGGCCTGCTCGGCCCGGGCGAGGTGGAGCAGCGCGTGCAGCGCCGGCTGGCGCACATGCGCGAGGGTACCCGGCACCTGTCCGAGCGACGCTTCCCCGACGGCACCATCGTCGAGATCCGCGGCAATCCGATGCCCGGCGGCGGCTTCGTCGCCACCTTTACCGACGTCACCGCGTTCCGCCAGGCCGAGGCGGCGCTGAAGCGCGTCAACGAGACGCTGGAACTGCGCGTGGAGAAACGCACCCGCGAGCTGGCCGCGGTCTCGGCCGAGGCGCAGGCGGCGAACGAGGCGAAGAGCCGCTTCCTCGCCGCGGTCAGCCACGACTTGATGCAGCCGCTGCACGCGGCGCAGCTGTTCGCCCACTCGCTCACCGAAAGCGGCGCCGACGCGGCCAAGGTGCGGCATCTCAACGGCGCGCTGGCCGCCACCGAGGGCCTGCTCACCGGGCTGCTCGACGTGGCCCGGCTCGAAGGCGGCCGCCTGCATCCGCAGCCACGCGCGTTCGCGCTGGCCGAGGTGCTGGATCCGCTGGCCGCCGAGTTCCGCGCCATCGCGATCGATCGCGGCGTGCGGCTGGACGTGGTCGGCACGCGCGCCTGGGTGCGCTCCGATCCGCAACTGCTGCGCCGCGTGCTGCAGAACTTCCTGTCCAACGCGTTGCGCTACGGCGAACGCGGCCGCGTGCTGCTCGGTGCACGCCGGCGCGGCGCGCAGCTGCGCGTCGAGGTGTGGGACACCGGCCCGGGTGTCGCGCCGGAGGAGCAGCGGCTGATCTTCCAGGAGTTCCGCCGCGGCAGCGCCGCGGGCGGGCAGGGCCTGGGCCTGGGCCTGTCGATCGCCCAGCGGATGGCCGACTTGCTCGGCCACCCGCTGGGCCTGCGCTCCTGGCCCGGCCGCGGCAGCGTGTTTCATATCGACGTGCCGGTCGCGCCGGCCGTGGCGCGATCCGCGCCGCCCGCGCCCGCACAACGGCCGCTGCCCGCCGGCCGCGCCCTGCTGCTCGACAACGAACCGGCCGCGCTGGCCGCGCTCGGCAGCCTGCTGGCCGGCTGGGGCTGGCACGTCCACGCCGCCCGCAACGCCGAGCAGGCGCTGGCCGCACCGTGGCGGCCCGACCTGCACATCCTCGATTTCCATCTCGATGGCGGGCAGACCGGGCTGGACGTATGGCATCTGTTGCGCGCCCGGTATGCCGATGTGCCTGCCGTGATGCTCACCGCCGACCGCGACAGCGAACTGCGCCAGCGCCTGCTCGAGGCCGGGGTGGGCGTGCTGTACAAGCCGCTGAAGCCGCTGGCGCTGCGGCAGGTGCTGCAGCGGGTGATCGCAGGCGCGGCGCGGGCTTGACCGGCGCTCCGGATGCCGTCGGCACTTCCGGTCGCCCGTGTCGATCCCGCATCATTTCGTCAGGGCGGTCGCAGCGACGACGCCCATTCTCCGACGGGAATTCCGATGCGGCAGACATGCCTGATGATGCAGGTTGATACACCCCGGGGCGCATGCGGCGCCGTTGCCGCGGGTACGGCAGCGGGAAGTCCGGAGCAGTGAGCCAGCCGATGCCGCACGACATGCCTGCCGATCACGCCGCCGCTCCAGGACGCGCGGGCCGTGGCGTCTTCGTCATCCTGCTCGCGCTGTACGTCCTGATCCTTTACCCGATCCTGCGGGCGAACCGCTATTACATGGACGACCTGAAGCGGGCCCTGGTCGGCCACACCGGCTGGGATTCCAATGGCAGGCCGCTGACGACCCTGCTGATGAAGCTGCTGCAGTGCTACGACTCCGCGCTGGTCGACCTCTCCCCGCTGATCCAGATCGGCGCCGTGGCGGTGCTCGCCTGGGCCGGCGTGCTGGTCGCGCGCCGCTATGCCATCCGTTCGCCGTGGGCGGCCGCGCTGGTGGCGTTTCCGCTGGGCGCGCAGCCGTTCTACCTGGAGAATCTTTCCTACAAGTTCGATGCCCTGAGCATGAGCATGGCGATGCTGCTGGCGCTGTTGCCGCTCATCGCGCTGAAGGACGACCGCCGGGGATGGTGGCTGGGCGTGCTGGCGATTTTCGCCAGCCTCTGCTTCTACCAGGCCGCCATCAATGCCTGCCTGATCTTCGTGCTGCTGGAGGTGGTGCTCGCCCAACTGCACGGGGTGGAGCTGCGGCGATGGACCCGACAGCTGCTGGCGCGGGCGGGGCAGGTCGGCCTCGCCATGCTGGTCTACCAGCTGCTCGTCGGCATCCACATCCACGGCTGGGTGAAGCAGAAGGCCGAGCGGATCCGCGGCCTGCACGACCTGCCGGTGGTCAAGGGCAACATCGTCGATTTCTACGGTTTCATCGGCGGCAGCTTCAACCGCCACTGGTGGATGTATTTCGCCCCGGTCCTGGTGTTGCTGGCGCTGCTTCCCGTCGCGATCGGCCTGCGTTATGCGTTGCGGGTTCGCCGCACGCATCCGGCCTGGGTCGGCGCGACCCTGTTCGCGACCAGCTTCGCGCTGCCGCTGGCGGCGCTGCTCTGCGTTGCGGGGCCCATGCTGGTATTGCTCAAGCCGGAGATCGAGCCTCGCGTGCTGGTGGGCGCCGGTGCGCTGCTGGCGGCGGCGCTGATCGTGATGCAGGCGGCCCTGCGGCAGTGGTGCCGCTCGCCGCGGTGGGCCATGGCCGTCGCCGGCATGCTCGCCCTCGGCATGTGTTCCATTGCCAGCGCCTACGGCAATGCGCTGGGCGAGCAGAAAAACTACGAGGAGCGGATCGCCGCGCGGCTGGCCGACGACCTTGCCGAGCTGGGTGCCGCCGGGCCGCTGCACGCCTACCTGCTCGACGGCACGGCGGGATACGCGCCGCCTGCGGCGCACGTCGTGGAGCAATTCCCGCTGGTCCGCGCGCTGGTGCCCATCTATCTTTCCGTGGACGATGTGTTCGCCAGCCACAATTTCCTCATGTATTACATCCCCGGGCTGGCGGATATGCGCTACCGGACCGACCCCGCGGCGACACAGCGGGTGACCGCGATCCTGGCGGAAGCCTGCGCGGTGCCGGTGGCGCGCCGTACCAGCGCCTACACCCTGCGCCTGGTGGACGATACCGTGGTGGTGACATTCGGCTCCGCGCTTGCGCAGCGTTGTGCCGACGGCACGGGCACCGCGCCGGGCACCGGTACGAGCCTGCCGGCCCGGATGTAGCGGGCGAGCGGCGGCGGCGCGGCGCGATGCAGGGCCACCGGCGCCGTGCCGCGCTCAGGCCTCCCGCGGCGGAGTCTCCAGGTCCAGCGAGCGCAGCGCCATCCCGGCCTGCGTCCGGTTGCGCACCTTCAGCTTCTCGAAGATGGCGGTGACATGCGCCTTCACCGTGCGTTCCTGGATGCCCAGGCGGTCGGCGATCTGCTTGTTGAGCAGGCCTTCGGCGAGCAGGGCCAGCACGCGCGACTGCTGTTCGGTGAGGCGGGCGAGGCGGTGGGCGAGGTCGGTGTCGGCCGGGTCGGCGGGCAGGGCGGCGACGGCGTCGGCGAGGCCGGGCGGCAGCCAGCTGCCGCAGTCGAGCACGCTCCTGATCGCCCCGCCGATCTCGGCCGGGCTGGCACTCTTGGGGATGAAGCCGGCGGCGCCATGGTCGAGCACGCGGCGCACGATCCGCGGGTCGTCGTGGGCGGAGACCACCAGCACGGCCACGCCGGGATGCTGGCCGCGCAGCGCGGCCAGCCCGGACAGGCCCCGGCTGCCGGGCATGTGCAGGTCGAGCAGAACCAGGTCGGTATCCGGTTCGGCGGCCAGCGCGTCGAGCACGCCGGACAGGTCGGCGGCTTCCTGCACGCGGCAGCCGGGCAGGTTCTCGCCGGCCGCCAGGCGCAGCGCGGCGCGGAACAGCGGGTGGTCGTCGGCGATCAGCAGGGTGGTCATCCCGCCGAAGGTAACGGGCCGCGGCGGCTGCGTCGAGTTCGGCGCACGGACTTTCGTACGATGGCGGCTGCCGATGCGCTTGCTATGGTGGCCGGATGAAGAACTCCGCCCGCATTTCGTCGCTGCTGTTCTTGCCCGTGCTGGTATCCGTCATGCTGTCGGCCTGTGCCGGCCAAGGGATGAGGAAGGAATCTGCCATGCGTGAGCTCGATTACGGCGAGGTGCGGATGACCGAGCATCGCGGCCACGACGATCTGCTGAGCGCGGGACTGGGCCTGGCGGGACTGGCCGGCCTGCCGTCGCCGTTCGCCAACCCGCTGGATCCCGCCGCCGGGGAATTGCGCCGGCGCGCGATCCAGACCAGCTGGAAGGGCATCACCGACCTCGGGCCGCTGGGCGGCTACGGTAGCGTGTATGGCGCCGTGCCGGACGTGCCAGGGCGCGAGTACCAGGCGTTCGCGCGCATCCCCGGTGCGCGCTCGCCGCACCGCGTGCTGCTGCAACTGCCGGACGGTTTCGACCGGCAGAAACGCTGCTTGGTAGTGACCGCCTCGTCCGGCTCGCGCGGCATCTACGGCGCGATCGCGCTGGCCGGTGCCTGGGGCCTGCCGCACGGCTGCGCGGTGGCGTACACCGACAAGGGCACCGGCGCGGGTTACTTCGATTACGCCGACGACAGCGGCGTGGCGCTGGACGGCCGTCGCGCGAAACGCGGCGAGGCGGAACTGGAGTTCCAGCCGCCGCCGGCAGCGCCGGGCGCGGGCATCGCGGTCAAGCACGCGCATTCGGGCGACAACCCGGAGGGTGACTGGGGCCGGCACGTGATCCAGGCGGCGCAGTTCGGGCTGGCGATGCTCGACCGCGCCTTCCCCGCCGAGGCGCCGTTCACGCCGCAGAACACGAAGATCATCGCTGCCGGCATCTCCAACGGCGGCGGCGCCGTGCTGCAGGCGGCGGGACTGGACCAGGAACACTTCTTCACCGGCGTGGTGGCGCTGGAACCGAACGTGCACGTGCCGGGCCGCGGCCGCGCGCTGTACGACTACGCCACCGAGGCGGCGATCTGGCTGCCGTGCGCATTGAGCGCGGAGGATTTTGCCGCAGTGCCGCTGGCCCGCGGACCCCGCGGCGTGCCGCTGCCGGCCTGGCTGATCCGCTGCGCCAGCCTGCGCGCGCAGGGCAAGCTCGGCGGCAACACCTTGCCTGCCCAAGCCGCGCAGGCGCGGCAATACCTGCACGTGCGCGGCTGGACCGACGAAGCGATGCACACTGCGGCCAGCACGACCGCCTTCGACCTGTGGCGGGTGATCGCCGCGGGCTACGCCTCGGCCTACCTGCGCCGCGGCGCCGCCGACATGCCGTGCGGCTTCCGTTACGCGGCGATCGGTCCCGCCGGCCAGCCTGGTGTGGCCGATCCGGCAACGCGGGCGAGCTGGTGGGCGGATGGCTCGGGCATCCCGCCGGGCAACGGCATCGGCCTGTTCGGCGGCATGAATGTCTCGGCCGACCCCACCCTGATCGGCAGCGAGTGCCTGCGCGGGCTGTGGACCGGCGACAACCACGAATCGCAGATGCTGCATGCCGCTGTCGCGGCCACCGCGGCGAGGCTGCCGCGCCGCGACCTGCCGCTGTGGGTGCTGCACGGCGCCGGCGACGGCCTGCTGCCCACCGCGTTCAGTTCCGAACCGTACGTGGCGTGGCTGCGCGACGAGGGGCGCCACCCGATCTACTGGAAGGTGCCGCACGCGCAGCATTTCGACGCCTTCCTCGTGCTGCCCGGTTTCGGCGAGCACTACGTGCCGCTGTTGCCGTACGGCTATGCGGCGCTGGACCGGTTGTGGGCGCATCTGTACGAAGGCGCGGCGTGGCCGCTCGATGCACCGACGCCGGCGGCACGGCCGCGTGGTGCCGGCCCGCTGGAGCGCACCACGCTGGGCCTGTAGGAGCGCACCCTGTGCGCTGTCTCTTCTCCACATCTCCGAGCCCACGAGAATGTCGGTGGTATCTGGG